>NZ_JBVHHE010000056.1:0-35157 GCF_055561235.1 Kitasatospora sp. NPDC022856
TCGCCACGCAGTTGCTCAATCTCCCCCAAGTCCACGCCCGCCAGGATGCCCGATGCACAGATCAGGATCAAGCCAAGTTAACGAAGTACTACTAGAGCTCGCTGGGCGTGTAGCGGCAGCATGCCGCGGAGGTCGGTCGGCCCGGACGCGACGGTGGGTTCGATACCGGTGTCGCGGAGCGCGGTCTCCATGAGGTGGTCGAAGTTGATCGTCAGGATGACGCGGATGTGGCCGGAGACGACCAGCCGGGCGATGGCGTGGTGGGCGGCGGTCGGGACCTTCAGTCCTTGCTCCCTCTCCTCGGCGGTGGGTTCGAAGTAGGAGCGCAGTAGGGCCTGGCGTTCGTTGGGGGTGCTGGTCAGGGCGTCGAGGAGGTCGTCGTAGGCGGCGGGGCGGCCGTGGCGTTCGCGGTACCAGTCGAAGGGGCCGTCCTCGCTGTTGGGGACGTTCGCCTGCTCGGCGGCGGCGAGCTTGAGGATGAGGTCGCGCTGCACGTCCCAGGCGGAGGGCATACCGGAGGCGATGGAGGCGCCGGCGCCGAGAAGGACGGCGTAGCCGCCAGGGATGGCGCACAGGCCGAAGGCGAGGTTCACGTGCGGTTCGGTCACGGGGTAGTCCACGGGGGCCTCCTGAGCGCGCGGCGGCGACGGCAGCTCCGGGAGCGGGCGGCCACCCCCACTTTATGTCAGAGTGACGATAATGCGCCAGGGTTCTGCCTCCCTCACGTGGCGCCGTTTCACGAGATCCACAGCAAGCGCGCGTGCCGCTGGCCGACACGCAGGCGGCCGGATCCCCGCCTGCTCAGGGGGACCCGGCCGTCTTGGTGACGGGCTCAGGAGGTGATGTCGATGACGCGTACCGGCTGGCCCTTCCAGCGGGTTGGGTCGGCGGTGGCGACGAACGCGCCGTCGGGGCGCTCCGGCGTCGGGGCGGCCGCGTAGCGGGTGTGCGCCTCGGCCCAGGTGCTCTCCTTCGCGAGCGCGAGGGCGGCCGCGAGGTCGAGGTCGAGGAGGGTGAGGCCGGGCAGGGCGGCGAGGTGCTCGGCGGTGCCCGGGCGGCTGCGGTCGGCTTCGACGAGGGCACAGGCCGGGGCGTACAGGTACCAGCCGGGCTCGGAGTGGGCGCGGTGGATGAGGCGGGAGGCGAGGACGTTGCCGCGGCCGGCGGCGACCATGGCGGTGTCGTCGAGGACGACGTGCAGTGGGGTCACTGGGCGGCTGCCTGCGCCAGGCGGCGGTCGAGTTCGGCGTCGAGCTCCTGGGTGTGCGCGGGGTCGGGGTCGTAGCCGTTCCAGGCCTGGAGTTGCCGCCGTGCCTGCTCGGCTCGCTCGGCGCGCTCGGCGGGGGTGAGCAGGGTGTCGGCGAGGCGGGCCAGGTAGGCGCGCAGGGACAGGTGCTCGGCTGCGGCGATCTCGGCGAGGCGGTCGCGGGTCTCGGCGGGGATGCGCACGTTGGCGTCGGCCATGGGGGTGCTCCTCTCGGTCTCCATCAGAATACGGGTACGTACCCGCATCCCGCTAGCTGGGTACGTACCCGTAAACGTACCCACTATGATGGAGGGTGGGCGGGTCCGCCTGTCGAGGCCTTGAGCGGCGAGGAGCAGCGGGTTGAAGGAGTGGGAGACCGTCCCGGTGGTGTTGTCGGGCGTCGAGAGGGGCGTGGTTCTGGAGCGGGCCGTCGTAACGGCCGGGCTTTGGGGCGCGGTCCGTCAGGAGCGGCCGGTGGTGGTGTTCGTGGCCGGGCAGGCCGGCAGCGGCAAGTTCGGAAGGACGAGGGCCGGTGCTTGCGTTACGACCTCGCCACCGGTGACAAAACTCTCGACAGAGAAGGTCCGGTTTATCTAGGTAGATCTTTCACTAGGCAGGAGCGCCCCCTACAGCAGACCCAGGACGGAGGCACTCCACCCGAGGGCCTCGTGCGTGTGCCAGCGGGGTCGCTCTCGTGTCCCGGCCATGGCCCGGCCTGCCGCGAACGCTTGCTGATGGGCCGGCTGGTATTCCTGGACCCTCTTCCAGAGCGCCTGCGCCTGCGGGTGATGGCCGGTGCTGACAAGGAACTCGATCAGATCCTGCGCGAACCCCCACCCGGTGAGAAGAGGATCAGGAGCTGTCCGCGCGATCTGCTCGGGGTCGGCGGTACTGGCGAACCATGGGAGCGCGGTGTCACGAAGGTGAGCTGCGAACTGCTCCAGTTTCGTCGGCCGCTCCTCGGGCTGGGTGAGCACCACGAAGTGCTGACCAGGCGTGTCGAGGAAGCTGGAAGCGCAGACGATCGACTCCACGGATTCGGGTCGGCGAACGGTCAACTCGGGGTTGGCCCGACGCCACCTGCCCAGGTCGTCGTCGAAGACGGTCAGGCTCGTCACGGTGAACTTGATCAAGTGTCCCGATCGGTTCCACTTGCTCTTCTCCAGCTGGAGTACCCCCCGGCGAACCGACTCCTGGCGCTCCAGCGAGTGCCGAGACCTGACCCACCTGAACCCGCCGAGCATCCCAGCCAGACAAGCGGCCCCGGCATGGACGACATCGGCTGGTTTGTCGGCCTCAATCAGGCGGGTGATCAGGTCATCAGGCTGCGTCGAGGTCACCTCGCACATGATGCCGCACGAAGATCCGCCGGACAGAACCTAGGGCGGACAGCGCCGTCCAGCGGCAGCCAGGGCCTCGCACAGGGCGGCGCCGGGGCCGAGCTGGCGGCGTGTCACGGTCTGCCCAACGAGCAGGTGGGCCGGGAGGTCGCCGCGTTCAAAAACGGGACAGCGGAGCCGTTCGAAGCTGAGCGGCGCCGCTGTCCGGAACTGAACCCGTGCTCATGGCGTTATCCGGCGGATCGTCACCCGGCCGGATGGCGGGACGTCGGGCCTGTCGCCGGGTGTCGCCAAAACACCCCCCGGAGTCCTATTGCTTGAGCCAGGCACGGATGACCCGGTAGGCGGCGGTGCCAGCAGCGAAGGTGAGCGCGGCGGCCAGGCCGCCGAGGAACTCGGGGAGCGCGGCGTACAGGATGCTCATCGGGTCACCCCCGCCGCAGCCAGCACCCGGGCGGTGTGGCGGTCGCCGAGGCGGTGGAGCTTGCGCCGCACGCGCTCGCCGTCGCCCGCGGTCAGGCCGAGGTCCAGGGCAGCGTCGGCCCAACTGCCTCGGCGGGAGGCCCAGAGATTGGCGACGGCGGCCTCCGTGGCGTCGAGGCCGCGGAGCACGGTATCGATCCGGGGGTCGGCGAAGTTGTGGTCCACGAGGACAGCGTCGGTGGCGGGCCAGCCGGGGAGCACGTCCCGGAGCGTCACACCGTCGCGGTTCGGAGCCTCCAAGAGCCACACCCGCTTCCCGGTATAGGTCCGCACGATGCCGTCGCTGCCCTTGCAGCTGAACCCTCCGGTCCTCCGTTCCCACAGCTCTGTCCATCGTCGGCGTTCCGCGGCCGTGTACTTGTGCAGGATGGCCAGCAACTCCGGGTCGGTCAGGTAACCGCCAAGTCGGTCCACCCAGTCGCCGAGCAGCGCGGTGACCACCGCGTCTCGCACACGCTCCGGCTTGACGTGGCCGAGGACATTGCGGGTGAAGTCGTCAACGACCTCGTACTTGCCCTCGATCGCGGCCCACCGAGCGGTGAGCGCCGCTCGCAGCACCTCACGGGTCGGCCGCCAGTGCTTGGGGTTGTGGCTCCCGAGACCGAAACCAACCATCCGAAAGTCGAGGTTCAGGCTCATCGGGGTCCAGCTGATGGTTACCGGGCCGGCGGGAACAACGCCGGGGATGGTGTTGAAGGCGCTCCTGCCAAGGATCACGCAAAAGAGCATGGCGTCGATCCCCTGGTGGATCGGGTCCTGGCTCCTGGGCTCTCCCTCGCACTGGACCGGCCGACCGGTCCATCCCGGGGGGTCCTGCAGGGCTGCGACCCCGACCGACAGGGCACAGCCTCGGGCTGCGGTGGTCATCTCTTCTCACTCCTCCGTCTCTTGGGAGAGTCCTCCCACCCCTTAGGCCTGACAGCGGGCCGATCCAGCAAAGATTCTTGGCTCAATAGGTGTGATATAGATCACACCTATGGCCCCGGGTCCTAGCCCAGACACCGGCCGCAAGGTAGGTCGCGGAGCCGCCGGTACTTACTTGGTCAGCAGGGCCGCGTGCGGGCGGTACGAGCACACGGGGCCGGTCGGCGTGCCTTCAGACTCGTGGCGCCGAGGGCACGCCGTCTGTTCCACCAGTTCAGCGGATGAGGGTCCACAGGACGGAGATGCTGACGCCGGCGCCCGTCACACCGAGCGCGCTCTGGCCGCGGGAGGCGGCGCAATGAGCATCCTGTACGCCGTGCTGCCCGCGTTCCTCGGCGGCCTCGCCACCACCCTGACCATCACGGCCGGCACCGCCGCTGTCCGTGCCGTCCGCAGTCGGCTGAAGCGATGGCCGAACCGAGAGCGGGGGCAAGCGGGAGAAGGCGCCGACCGCTATCAGGTCAGCAGCCACCTGTAGACCGGCCCCGGTCCGCCTGGGCCGGGGGCTACTCACAGCAGGCCCAACTCCTGCGCCAGCCTCCCCGCCCCCAGCACGGCCTGCACCACCTGGAGGACACGCCATGCCACCCGCCCCCTGCCCCGGTCGACTCCGTCACGAGCACTCCTCCCAGTCCCACCGGCCAGCGGAAGCGCTGGTGGTGGCTACCGGGGTTACTGTGCAGACTCCCGTCTTTTGTTTGCCCTGCGCGGCGACCCGTGCAAGGCCGGATTGGGCGCGCAGCTTGTCCTCCCCCTACGGGAGACCGCCCTCGCCTTCCGCTACGCCCTCCGCGACGCCCAGGACGACCTGACCGCCGCCCTGGCCCGACTCGCCGACGCCACCGCGAACGGCGACTTCGCCTACTACCTCGACATCTCCCACTACATGGCCGGCCGGCCACTCACTGCACCGTCCAGCACCGGTGGCTCGACGATGAGGAGACCGTCCGCCACCGCTGGCGCACCGTGGTCACCACCCGCCAACACCCTGACCACCGCCCACCGTCCTAGCCAGCTGCAGCGGGCCGTCCCTGGAGCCTCGGCGGAGCGGATCCCGGACGGGCCTTGTCCCGGCCCGACCTGGGGGCGGCCGACGCGTGCGGTCCGGCCGCCCCGACAGACGGTGCCGCGTCCGCTACCCCAGCGCGGCGAGCACGGCCTCCCCCGGCCTCCCCTCGACGGCCGCACCCGCCTCCCCCACGCTGACGGCCCCGGTCGCATCCGGAAGCCACAACTGCGCGCCACGCCCACGCGCGGCCGACCCCCGCCCCGACACCCGTCACCCTCACCTTCCGGCCGGTCAGCTGCCCGTGCCCCTCCCCCAAGCCCGACCAGGCCCTGGCGGTCACGTCTAGGCGCAACTGGGCGCCGGGCCATGGGCCGGGGGTGAGAAGGACGGTGCCGGTGCGGCGCACGTGGGCGGCGAGCCGCTCCAGGGCGCGGGGCGCCAGGCCGGTGGGGGCGGCGGCGAGGACGACGGGGCAGGCCGTGGCGAGCGCGCTGATCACGTCGGTGTAGTGCTCGCCGGGGCTATCGGCGAGCACTACGCGGGTCAGGTCGAGGCCGTAGCCGGCGGCCGCGGCCCACCCGAGGTCGGGGAGGCCGACGGCGGCGGTCCAGGCGTGCGGGTCGGCGGTGGCGGGCCCGGCGGCGAGGGCCAGGAGCAGGCTCGTGTCGGTGGCCTCGGTGACGGTGCCCTTGGCCAGACCGCCGTGCGGCAGCAGGCGGCGCAGTGGTTCCAGGACGGGCAGGACGGTGGCCTGGGCCTCGCGGGCGCGAGTCTCGGGGGAGGTGGCGTTCCCTAATAAGACCTACCGAGGCTCCATCCGGCAGACTCGGTGCCCGGTAGCCGCCGGCAGGTGAGCACCCTTTCTTCCCTGGACATCGAGTCCTGTTGACAGATCGTGCCCCTGCCGGTCGGCCAGGAGCGAAATCGCTGATGGGATGTCGTGCCCGCCCGGTTGCGGCGTGAGCCCAGCCTTATTAGGTCGCTGATGGTTCTCCTGCGGGCTACTGCCGATCGAGGTCGATGACGGAGGACGAGTTGCTGTTCGTTGGGGACGACTGGGCCCAGGATCACCACGACGTCGAGTTGATGGACGCCGCCGGGCGCCGGTTGTCCAAGGCTCGGCTGCCGGAGGGCGTCGCGGGGATTGAGCGGTTGCACGCGATGATCGGTGCGGAGCTCGGCGGGGACAGCAAGGCTGAGGTGGTGATCGGGATCGAGACCGATCGGGGACCGTGGGTGCAGGCGCTGATCGGGGCTGGCTACACGGTGTCGCGGTCAACCCGCTGCAGGCGTCCCGGTACCGGGAGCGCCTGGCGGTCTCGGGGGCCAAGAGCGACGCGGCCGACGCACACATGCTCGCCGATATGGTGCGCACTGACTCCCACCAGCTCCGCCCGGTCTCCGGGGACACCGCCGACGCTGAAGCGGTCAAGGTGGTGACGCGCATCCACAAGACCCTGATATGGGAACGTACCCGCACCACGCAGCGGCTGCGGCACGCCCTGCTCGACTACTTTCCCGCTGCCCTGGAGGCATTCGAGGACCTGGACGCCCCCGACGTCTTGGAGCTGCTGGCCAAGGCACCTGATCCGGCGACCGCGGCGAAGCTGACGACCACGCAGATCGGCGCGGCCCTCAAGCGCGCCCACCGACGCAACATCGCCGACAAGACCGCCAGGATCCAGACCGTGCTGCGCGCCAAGCACTTGGGTCAGCCCGCCGCTGTGACTGCGGCCTACGCCGACTCGGTACGCGCGCTCGTCGCGCTGCTGGTCACTTTGAACGAGCAGGTCAACTTCCTGCACAGGCAGGTCGAGGCCTTCTTCGACCGGCACCCGGACGCTGAGATCATCCGCTCCCAGCCCGGACTGGGACCAATGCTCAGCGCCCGGGTCCTCGCGGAGTTCGGCGACGACCCTCACCGCTACGCCAGCGCCAAGGCCCGCAAGAACTACGCCGGCACCAGCCCGATCACCCGAGCCTCCGGCAGGAAGAAGGTCGTGACCGCCCGATACGTCCGCAACGACCGGCTCATCGACGCCCTGATCGCCCAGGCCTTCTCCGCACTGCGGGTCTCCGCCGGCGCCAGGGCCTACTACGAGCAGCAACGGGCCCGCGGCATCGAATTCAACGCCGCCCTGCGCCAACTCGCCAACCGGCTCGTCGGCATCCTGCACGGCTGCCTCAAGACCGGTGCACACCGTACGACGAGGCGACGGCCTGGTCCCATCGGGCCCATGCACTCGCCGCTTGACACTCCAGCTCATGGGTCTGTCATGGCCGCCTGCGATGATCACCGGCAGTGCCGACAGAACCGGAGCAGAGCATGGCCGAGCTGGTAGAGCAGCGCGTTGCGCGGGTGGCCGAGAAAATCACGGCGAACGCACCCGAGGGATGGACGGAGGCGGTGCTGGTCAGCACCGAAGGCCTGTTCGGCCTCGGCGTCTCCGGTCGGTACACCATCGCCGGCGCGAAGCCGCAGCCGATCCACCCCTCCGGAACCTTCCAGGACCTGGACAACGTGACGGCGGCGGTGGGCGCGGCCCGCGGCTGGGAGCGCACCAGGCTGGAGATCCGATGCCAACCGTCCGGGGAGTTCACCCTGGTTGCGTCCCGGGACACCGTCTCCCGCCTTCACGGTTCACGTCCGGGCTTCCTGACCGTCCTGGATCACGACTACCGGCTGTCCCAACCGGGTTTCGCCCAGGAGGAGGGCACCGCCGCCCCAGCGGGCAATCCGGACCTGGCGGTCGCCCGGCTCCGCGCCTACCTGGAGCGGCGTGCCGAAATCCTGGGACACGCCGAAAAGCTGCCGCCACCCGTGACCACCGTGGCGCTCGACGACGCCGAGCGCCGCCTCGGCCGGCCGCTGCCCGCCGACCTGCGCGCGCTCTACCTGATCGCCGACGGCAGCGGAGACGAAGCGCCTGGCCTCTTCGGCAACCTCGGCTGGATGCCGCTGGCACGCCTGGTCGCAGTCAACGCCGACCTGCGCCAACCGGTGTGGTCCGGCTGGGAGAGTTCCTGGGACTCGGTCGTGCTCGACGCCGAACCGATCGACACTGTCCGGCGCTGCCACGAGCATCCGGCCTGGCTCCCGTTCGCCACCGCTGATGACGGCAACTACCTGGCGGTCGACATGTCCCCGGCCCAGGCCGGACATCCCGGCCAAGTGATCCAGATCGGCCGCGACTACTACGACGGACCGCTCTACGTCGCCGACTCGATCACCTCCCTCCTCGCCCGCTACCTGGACCTGCTGGAGCAAGACACCTACGAGGTGGAGGAGGACGAGGTCGACTACATCGACTTCACGGAAGGACCCTTCGCCTCCGGCTCCGACCCCGAGCTGCGAAGCGACGGAATCCCCCACGACATCCCGACCGACCTCCAGGCCGTCCTCATCCAAGCCCATGCCCCAACCAGCCCCATGGACCTCACCCCGCTCACCAGCGCGCCCCACCTGCGACGACTCCACCTCAGCCGCCGCGCCATCACAGACCTGGCCCCCATCCGGGCCCTGCCCGTCGAGTCCCTGGCCGTCACCCTGCACGGTGGCGACCTCACACCGCTCGACGGCCACCAGCACCTGACCTCCCTGGACCTCACCACAACCATCCCGATCGACATCACCCCACTCCGCAGCGTCCCGAACCTGCGCGGCCTGGACCTCTCCCAAGCCGACGTCCGGGACCTGACCTCGCTTGCCGAGTTTCCCGACCTGCGATTCCTGGCCCTCACCGGGAGCCAGTGGGCCGCCCTGCTGGACCAGGGCCAGCTCCCGTCTACCCTGGCCGCCGCCCGCCTGGCCGATGCAAAGGCCTCCCGCGACGAGGCGCTGTCCTGGGCAGAACGACTCGGCCTGGCCGCCGGGGAGCCGTTTCGTGTCACAGGGACTCTCGCTCTTGACGGCAAGTGAGATCGTCCGCGACCGACGGTCCGCCGCCGACCCGGGGGCACACCTCGAAGCAGGCCACTGGGCCCACCCACTCGCCGTTTGACACTCCAGCTCATGGGATGTCTGTCAAGTCAATGTGTTCAGAAGCCACTGCTCAATCGCGTCTGGGGCCCCCTCACACAGTTCGGGTGCCATGACGCTTCGGGGTTGGGCCCTACCGCCTGCGGTGTCACCGCAGGCGGATAGCCTCCGGCGGGAACGGGCGACCGATGGGAGTGGACATGGACATCGAGGAGATGCTGGATCGACTCGGCGTGGTGATCGGGCCGCCGCCCGCGGACGGCGTGACCCCGGTCCCGTGGGAGCTCGCACCTGCGGCGATCGGCTTCCAGTTGCCCGCGGACTACCGGGCGTTCGCCGACCGGTACGGGTCGGTCAGCATCAGGGACGAGCTGCACATTTTCACACCAACGGAAGTCCCCAGTCCCCACGCCGCGGTGCCGTCCGGCTTCGAGGGGTTTCTGTACAACACGACGGAGCCCTACGGATACTGTGCCTGGCTGGCCGAGTGCTACCGGGACGGGGACTACAGGGAGTGCCCGTATCCGCTGTTCCCGGCCGAGGGCGGCCTGCTGAAGTGGGGCAACAACTACTCCTCCGACCATTTCTTCTGGCTTATGAGGGGCCCGGATCCGGACCGGTGGCCGGTGGCCGCCAAGTTCCACTCGATGTGGGAGTGGGACGTGTTCGAGGGCGGTTTCCTGGAGTTCCTGCTGGCGGCGGTGACCGAGCAGTATCCGTACCACGGGGACGTCGTTCCCGGTGGGACGAAGCAGGTCGGTGACAGCCGTGCCTATCGCCCTCGGGGTGACTGGTCGAAGAACCTTCGGGAATGAGCCCGCGGACACGGTCAACTGGCTCCAAGCGGCGCCGGCTTGGTGACCTGCCAGCCGTTGTCGTCCCCAGCTTGGTGGGCACGAGTTCGAGTGGATCAGCTCGGTCGGGTGAACTTCGCTGCGCACGAAAGCCCAGCAAGACAGCGCCGACAGGCCTGGCCCGACCCAGTAGCCGTTGGCCCCCGCTCATAAGTTCGGGAAACGCACGACATTGTCGCGGGCACCGGACCGATCCTCGATGTCGTTCAGGCGCTCGGTGAGTACGGCACTGGCTACGGAGGGCGTCAACTGCCCGACCTGGTCCTGGACATCGACGCCACCCTGGTCACCTGCCACTCCGAGAACTTCTTCTCCTCCCCCTGCATGGTGTTCTCGTACGCGAACTCGAACACCCCGTCGGCGTTGTCCAGACGGAACGGCGACTTGCAGCCTAGGGCCGTACCCGCGACGGCCGTGGCGGTCAGGGCGGCGCCGACCGGGATGATGCTCGCCGCCGCCGCGTCGACGACAGCTGCGGCCTCGGCCAGAACCGCGAGCTCGGCACTGCCTTCGACGGCTGCGGTCATCGCGACCGCCGCGGCGCCGGCCTCGGCCGCGATCGCAGCCTCCCCGCCGGCGGCCGCCGCGTCCGAGATACCGAAGGTGAAGACCGTCAGCACGATCCCGGCGCCGGCGACGAGGCCCACGGCGACGGCCAGGTCCTCCAGGGTGTCGCGCAGGTCCTCGACCTCCTGGGCGTAGGACTCGCACGCCACGCCGAGCTTGTAGGCCGCGTTCGTGACGCTGTTCAGCAGTGGGCCCGACGTCGCGCAGCCGTCCTGCACCTTCGCCCAGTTCGCCACGAACGAGTCAACGGCACTTGAGCTGCTGGACGCGGTGACCCGCTGGACCCGTTTGTCGCCCTCGGTGCCAAGCCTGCTGACCAGTTCCGCGAGATGCTTCCAGTCCTTGGCCGCCTGACGGAGCTTCTTCGGGTCGCCCTGCGGCCAGAACTTGGCGAGGATTTCATGCACGGCCCCGCCCCCGGCGTGGCCGACCGTGGACTGGAGCTTGGCTTTGGCCGCTTCCTCGTCGCACTGTGGGTTGGCCGAGGCTGGCAGCTTCTGTGGCGCCATCAGGCTGGCCGCGATGTCGGCCTCGGTCCGCAGGTAACTGACGGCCATGGTGTACAGGCCGTTCGCGGTTCCGCCGAGCTGTCCGACGGCCTGTGCCAGCGGGATGAGATCCGCAGCCGACGGTGACGGCCGATCAGCAGACTTCCTGGTAGATCAGCGCTGTGCTGCTGAGGACGTGCCCTGCCGGTGCCATTCGCGATGCCACTGGACGTTGTCCAGCGTGATGGCGTGCCGAGGATCGACTGTGAGATGCCCTCGGACTGTGCCGGTCACTGTTTCGACGGCCCGCAGCTCGTCGTCCAGGTAAAGCCCGCCTTGGTCGAACTGGGTGTGGCAGTTGGGGCACAGGCACAGGACGTTGCCGATGTAGTCGTGGCCTCCCTTGCTCAGGGGGCGGATGTGGGCGGCTTCGCTGATCGCCTGGCGTGGTCCCGGGATCCGCAGGACGGTCCCACACATCTGGCACTGGTTGCCATACCAGTCCTTGATGTCCTGGGCCACCGCGGTGTCCCGTCTAATCTTCCCGTTCCTTCGCCTGATCGTCTTGGTCGGTGTGTTCCCCGTCTCGAATCTGGGGGGCCGGGAGAGCTCGTGCTCGGACAGCGCCTCCGGCGAACCGGTCGCGGCCGCGACGGCGGCGCTGGTCGCGTCGAGGATGCCGCCGACGAGGTCCTGGTATTCGGGGCAGAGCAGCCGAGCTCGGTCCCGGCCGGACCGGGCTGCCAGGGACCATGCCGCCTCGATGTGATCCCCCGTGACTACCTGTGTGTCCTCGGCGAGGGCGAGGGCGCCTGCGATCCGCTGCGTGTGGTCGTCCAGGCGGAAGAGCTGGCATTCCGGCAGAGCCGGCCGGCTGTCGAAAAGCTGCTCGGTGGCCCTGATCGGACCGAACTTCTCGGCGGCCTCGCCAGTCATGCCGATCTGAACCTGGCGGTCGGTCAGGTCGGCATAGACGCGGACCAGTTCGGCCACCGCCTGTGTCGCCGCTGCCCGTGCCTGGCGGTCAACAGTCCTGGCAGAGTGCGTGTCCGTACCCCTGCAACGGAAGATCAGGAGCCGGGTCGACGAAGCAGGATCGGTCTGCGCTTCGTACCGCCAGTGGCGCTCCTGCATCTCCCACAGCACGCCGATCCGAGGAAGGTCCCCCAGGACACCGAGATCCCTCAGACGACTCCGCTCGTCGTCATGGCGGTAGTCCCTGCCGTCCCAGGCTCTCCTGAGAGTGGAGGCGAGGAACTCGTCGGCGGACGTCCTCAATATGCCGTGCTTGATCGGGCTGCCGGTGAGCAGCATGGAGAAAGCGCTGCCTGGCCGGGTGCGCCTAGCGACAGTGGCGTGGGCTGTTCGCAGGCCGGCCTCGGTGGTGACGTCCGGCTGGACGGTGAGGGAGGGGAACCTACCTGGCCGGCCCGCTTGGAGGCCAGCGTTCTCCAAGGCAGCAGCGATCATCGGAGGCCGGTCCGCCGAGGTCAGGAAGGCCCCCCATACGAGGCAGGTCCACCACCGGGACGTGTTCACCCACGGTGCCACGGCGGTGGACCACCAGCACAGGGCCGCCGCGTAGGCGTCCTCGGCGTCGACGCCGCTCTGTACGTGCATCAGCCGTGCGATATCCCGCAACGGACCACGCATCACCACATCCGACACCCGCACCCCTGACAGTGACTGTCCAGCCTCCGTTAATGATCTATCACCCGTCCCTGACAGCATCACCGGGTCAGCCCCCTGCCTCCCCTGTTGCAGAAGCCTTCGAGTCTTGTCCGCCGGCGCTGCGCACGGTCCTCCAGCCGAAGCCCACCACCTCACACGCCGACTGGCCAAAAGCCGCCGCGCTGGTCCAGCTCTGGGGGTAAGTTATGGGCCGTTGTGGAACCTGAGGGGGTTCAGCGCTCGCGGCCGTGCAGCACGATGTCGTTCTGCCGTCAGGCCAGGAGAATCAGGAGCGGGCGCGCTGTCACGGACACGATCAGGACTGCAGCGATCCACTTCAGCCCGTCCGAGGCAGCGCCGATCGCGGGCGCACTCGCGCCGCCCTTGCGCAGACCGAACAGTGGCCTGAAGATACAGCATTGTCTTGGCCGTGATGGCCATCTTTGGCAGCGGTGAGCTCGGTGGGCGAGTTCACCGCTGCTCAGTGGCCGGGAGGACATTGCCAGCTCGCCGGATGAGCTACTACGACGCGGCGAACAGTGCGTCAGGTTGCATGCCCGCAGTGGGTCGCCGGTTCTTCTGGAGGCGTAGTTGGGGTCCCTCCACCATGAGGGTGACCAAGTCGCTGGGCGGTGCGTAGTTACCGGAGCGCTGCTGGAGGAAACTGCGGGTCAGAATCTTCCGGGCCTCTTTGGTATGCGCGTCCTGGAGTGTGCCAGTGGCGAGGAGCTCGTCGGTCAGGTCGCTGATCTGGTCGTGGTAATCGGCGAAGATGGTCACGGCGGTGGCTTCGACGGCTGCCAATGCTTCGTCGATCCCGTGCCAACGAGCACGGCGGGAGGCTGAGTCGTCGGCCGGGGCTGGCAGGAGGTTGTCGGCAACGCGGCGACGGGTTGCAGGGTTGGGGGCCGCACGGAAGGCCAGGTCCTCCAGCCTGGAGGTCTTGGTCGTGGCGGGTGCGAGCTTCCTCGGCACTGGTCCGCTGCTCCTCTTGGAGCCGCTCGCGCTCCTCCAGCAGCCCCGGAAGCCACGCGGCCGGTCGGGTCCAGAACACCGTCACCCCGTCAAGGTTCACCGCCAGCTCGAGGCCGGCGAGCTTCCCGTCCAGGCGCTGCACCTTGCGGAAGAAGCTCTTGTGAGCAGGTGTCAGTCCATACCCTGGGCTTGCGTCGTCGTACTCGTCTTCCTCCTCGTCCTCGGGGAGTTCGGCGAGGAACGCCTCGGCGTCGAACAGGACCTTGCCGACGAACAGCAGGCGTGCTCCGGCTTCGCCGGCGATGCTGCACAGTTCCGGTACTGACAGGTCCTTCTCCTCCAGGTCTGCCCGGCACAGGTTCCCGTCCGGCCGGGCGGGCAGCAGCCGTAGTCCGTGCTGCGCGGCAATCTCGGGAAGCTGCTCGCACAGTTGATTCAGCTCCGTGTCCTTCTCCAACCTTGCGCCTCTCATGTCGATCCCTGCGTATACGACATGAAGCTATGCGGCAACTCTGACGTGGCGTCACCCATTCGGCAGACAGCAGCAGTCGACAGTTCTCGGAGTTCACCCATACAGCCCACACCTCCGTCCAGGGCCCGTGACGGTACGGACAAGGCTGCCCACCGGCACGTCAAGGCGGGCTCCGCCTTGGAGTCGCCGGAGCCCGCCATTGTCGCTGGGTTCCTCGTGTGCCGGACAGCTTGACGTGCAGTCAGCCACGGCCTCGTCGGTCAGTGTGATGGGCCAGGCCGATGCAGGTTCAGCCGTCGGCCTCCTGTTCCTCATCGACGGTGCGCCGGTACTCCCAGTGGTTCTTGTCCATCTGGATACCGAGGTGGATCGGTGCGGGGTAGCGAGTGCGGTGGTTCCAGTGCAGGGCGTGGTCGCACAGGCGGGCGGCGGCGACAGCGGAGATGACAGGGTCGTGGCCGTCGGGAAGGTGAAGGACGCTGATCTCGGTGGCGGTGTGGCTGTACCAGGTCTCGGCCTGCTCTTCTGCCGAGGTGGCGGCCCAGCGGGTGTAGTGCTCGCCGGCGCGGGCGTGACGCGAGCCTCCCTTGTACTGCTCGGGCAAGTTGCACAGGATGAAGGTCCGGGTAGTACCGCTCATCCGGAAGATGCCCGTAGAGAGCTTGCGCGCCTGATACTCGGCTTCTCCTTCGTTGGTCTTCTCGAGCCGCTCCACGAGGGCTGGTGTCGCGATGTGGTCGCCTCCGGCGGTGACGCGCAGGACAGCGCGGGGGCCGTAGCCGGGTGGAAGGGTGGAGCCGGGGCGGGCGGGGCGCTTGTCGAGTGTGCCGTCGGGTTCGGGTGTGCGGCCGAGGTGACGGTTGGCGAGGAGCGGCCAGATGCTGCGGGCCTCGTCGCCGGAGATGTAGAGGTTATAGCCGGTGGCGGCGCCGGAGAAGGGGCTGAGTTCCCATAGGGCGTTTTCGATGGACCGGGGCAGCTGGGCATCGTTGCGACGGCCTTCGGGAAGGCGCCGGGCACGATGGAGGACGTTGGCGGTGGCGTAGTCGAGCCAGATCCCGCCGGGTGAGTCTGTGTTGGGGAGGTAGGCCAGGCACTGCCAGAGCCGGTCGGGGCTGGGTACGAGCGCGACGAGGGTCCAGATGAGGCGCGGCGGCTCGGTGGAGGGTCCTCGGCGTTTGCCGAGTTGTTGGCGCAGGTGCAGTCCGACGTGGGCTAGTGGTTCCTTCGTCCCGTTGGGGCCGGTGGTCAGGGCGTCGGTGAGGCGGGGGTGGATGAGGCCGGTGGTTCGGTGGATGTCGGCGATGGCGGTGTGGCCGCGGTGGTCGCCTTCGAGTTCGTGTCCGAGCTGGTCGAGGTCGGTGGTGATCTCGCGTTCTTTCTTGCGGGGGTTTCGCCGTGTGGTCTTGTGGGGTGTGAGGAACTGGGTGAGGACGCCGAGGCGGGCGAGTTCGCGGACCACGTGGGGTTTGGCGTCGCCCTCGTAGGGGTCGGTGGCGGTCGAGTCGGTCTTGCGGGATTCGCGGCGCTGGCGTCCCCATGCCTTGGCGTCGTACTCGGTCTGGCACAGGGCCAGCAGCCGGGTCCCTTCGGGGGCGTCGAGTCCGTGGAGCTGCCGGGCGAGAGCGGGGCGCTGTTGGTGGTGGTCGCCGCCGTGGTGCAGGAGGTCATTGGCGCACTGCAGGTATGCCTCGACGTGGTCATTCAGCAGCACCGGCTCGCCTTCGGGCATGGCTGCGGCCAGGTCGGGGCGGTTGTAGTGGTAGGCGAGCAGGCGTTGCATGCGGGTGCGCTCGCTCTGGTGACGGTAGAGAACGAGGATCCGGAGGCGCTCGCGGCCGGCTGCCATGAGAATCTCGCCCAGGCGGGGGTCGTCGAGCAGGACGCTGTCGCGGCTCTGGGGGGTGGTGCGCCGGCTGCCGAAGGCGCGGCCGGCGATCTGCTCGGTTTGGAGCAGCGGTTGGCCGAGGGTGGCGGTGGAGAAGCGGGCGAGTTCGCGGTGGCCGTACATTCCGAACCCTCTGCCGATGGAGTAGGCACCGGAGAACGGGATGAGGACGCGGAGGTTTCCCGGGCTGCTGGTCAGGTCGCAGGCGCTGGGGGCGAGGAACTCTCTCTCGTCCTCAGCGCGGGGGAAGACATCCTCGCCGTGCAGGCGTGTCCAGGCGTCCAGGGCGAGGCGGGTGGTGTGATCGAGGTGGGTGTGCTCGCCTCGGCCGCCGAAGGCGAGGCGAAGCAGCGGACCGTCGGCGGCTCGGGGCGCAAACCAGCCGGTGCGGGCGCTGCGGAGGGTGTTGCCGAGCCGGGAGACGAGGGGCTCGATGGCGGCGACCGGCGCGCGCAGGCCTGGGTAGGACTTGGCGGCTACCTCCAGGCGCAGGGTGGAGTAGTGGGTGCGGCTCTTCCATGCCGTGTTCTGCTGGTCGGGGGTGTCGGTGTCCTGATCGCCGTACGCGGCACCCCAGGTGTTCGTCCACAGCAGGTCCCGGTCCCAGACCAGGAGGTTGCCGTCCAGGTCGAGGCGGAAGCGGACGGTTTTGCCGTCGATTTCCCAGGGTGTGGCGGCGAGCCTGCTGGCGACGGCCCAGCCAGCGGCCTTCCAGGCCCAGCCGGGGGCGTCGATGCAGTCGCCGGTGGGGGTGAACTGTGCCCAGAGCGAGGTCTCTTCGGGGGTTGTGCCGGCGATGAGGTCAGCGATCTCGCTCTGGTAGGCGAAGGAGAACTTGTCCCGTTCGGTGAGCAGCAGGGCCTGCTCCCACAGGAGGATCGCGTCGTGGAGGTCGTCGCGGTCGATGGGGCGGCTGGTAGCCAGGTACTTCGGGGGGTGTTCCTTGCTCGTGGGGTAGAGGGACGCGCAGGTGTAGCCGGTGGCGCGCAGGACGGTGAGCAGGCCCGCGTAGGGGAGGTTTCCTCTGGAGCCGGTGATTCCGCGGTACATCTGGCGAAGGGCCGGCCAGGCGACTGCGATCTTGTCGGGCAGTGGGTGGAGGTAGGTGGTGCCGAGCAGGTTCTCGTCGGTGTGGGTGGCGAGCAGGGACATGCGGGTCGTTGTGCTCATGGGAAGTCTTCCGTTACGCGGCGGCGGGGAGCGGGACGTGGACCCTGTGGGGCTGGTCGGTGGCGTGGGCGAGGTCGAGCCATGCGGTGAGGGTGGAGCCGTAGGTGCGGCGCAGGTGGTGCTGTTCCTGTTCGGTCAGTCCGTCGTAGTAGGCCCGTAGGAGGGAGGGGTAGTCGGTGCCGAAGTGGGTGGCGAAGAAGGCGTTGTCGACAAGGTAGAGCTGTACGGGGGTGCCGCCGCGGCGGGCGCGGCCTGCGAGTTGGATCATGTCGACGAGGATTCCGGCGAGGATTTCGATCTTGAGGAACTGGGGCAGCCGGGAGAGCATCGGGCTGGCGGCCAGCAGTTGGTACATGCGTTTGTGGGCGGCGCGGCTCTGCTGGGCGAGCATGCGGGCGGGGTCCGGCCCGGCGCGGCCTGCGTTGATTCCGGCGGCGCCGAGGCTGGCGTACATCGCGGTCGGGGAGTGCAGGTCTGCGGGCGGGCGGGTGGCGACCCAGACGGATGCGAGGGCGGATCGGTCGGTTCCGGGGATGAGGATGTTCAGGGCCCTGGCGACCAGGCGCATCGGCGCGCAGACCACCTTGACCTCGGGGTGGGTGAAGGGGAGGTCTTCGAGCTGGTCGACGGTGATCATGACGATGCCGGAGGGGACGGCGACGCCGCCGGGCGGCCCGTCCTTCGGGATGACCACGGCGATCCACGACGGGTCGGGAATCTTGGAGGCGATGCCGGCGGCGAGGACCATGGCCTGGCTGTAGGCGTTGGAGACCACCAGTGCGCGGGCCCGGTCAGGTTCGCGGTTGTCCAGCTCGCGCAGGTGCTCGGAGAGGCGGTCCGTCCACAGGCGTGCGCCGAGGTCGAGGAGTTTGGCGGGTTTGTCGGCCTGGTCCTGGCCGCCGATGGCGATGGGGTTCCAGCCGTTGGCGGTGTCGGAGACGTTGCCCGGGCGGGCGGTGACCGCTCCGGGGGTCGCGTCCGTCATCACGTAGGCGGGCAGGGTGTGCAGGTGCTCCTTGGCCGCGCCGGGGAAGTAGGCGGTCGCGGACAGGGCAAGGATGCTGCGCTCGACGCCGGCGGTGGCCAGGGCGATGGTGCCGCCGAGCTGAACGGTGCTGGTGTGCGGGTCACCGCTGAGTGCCTGCACGGCGAGGCGGCCGCTGCCGCGCTGGTCCTTCTCCACTTTGAAGCCGATCAGCTGGTAGCCCAGCGGCCCGAACGGCAAGGCGGGGTTGTTGGTGAAGGTCCCCAGGGCTTGGGCCAGGTCACGGCCGGCGGTCATCTGCTCGCGGCGGCCCATGCCCGCCAGCACGGCCTTGAGGTGGCGCAGTGCCTGGTGCAGGCAGCCCAGCCAGGAACGGACCAGCAGCGCGTTGATGATTTCCGAGCGCTGGTGCTTGGGGACCCCCAGCTTGCCCAGTGCCTTGTCGATCTCGGTTTTCACCGGGGGCAGGGCATCGTGGCTGGCGTTGCGGCTGACGGCCTTGTCCAGGAGCGCCGCGAGGTCGGCGTAGGCGACCGGGGGAGGGTTCTTCTTCCTCTTCTTACGGTCGGGGAAGATCTTGCGGAATTCCCGGTAGACGTCCTCGTCGATCGGCTGGGTGATGTCGACGTGCAGCAGCTTGTCCAGCAGCCAGCGGTCCCACGCACCGGGGACGTGCCAGCCGGAGTTCAGCCGCTCGTCGTCATCGTGCTCGGCTGGGTCCAGCCACAGGTCGCCTTCCAGGACGTAGTTGAGGAACTGCTCTCCCAGGCCGCGGGTCTTGAACAGGACAGGTACCAGGCGCCGGTCACTGGCCGCGTCCAGGCGTTGGCGCTGCCGGTCGACCTCCAGCAGCAGCGAGGAACCGTAGAACCCGCGGCTGGCCAGGGTGAACTCGTGGGAACCCATTTCGCACCAGGTCTGCTGCATCCGGTCGACCTCGTCGACCATCAGCACCGAGCAGCGGCGCATCAGGAACTCCAGGAGGCTGATGCGGCCCAGCACGCCCTGGTCCGTCTCGACCGGGACCGACACCACCCCGCCCAGCAGGTTGTGGTGGTTGGTGACGATCACGTCCGCAGTCACGGCCTCGCGCACCAGGGCGTACTTGCCGCACACACCAAGGCGGGGGCAGACGGACGCGCTTGCCGATTCCTCGCTCTCGCCCGCGGCGAGGGCCGGCCGCAGGGACAGGCACGGCTCGGATCCGCGTTCCACCTGCTCCCCGGAGGTGAGCCAGCTGGAGATCTCGCAGCCGTACGCCAGCGCCTCGAACCGTTCCTCGCGGCCTTGGACGAGGGCGCGTTCGGCCTGTTCGGCCAGTCGGCTACCGGAGACCAGCGGGACGACTTTCAGCGTGGGGTGGGCGGCGGCGAACTCCGAGGCGGTCCGGCGGACAAGGTCGTCGTCTTGTCGGATCTGTTCGGCGAGGGTGTGCTGTGCGAGTTCTTCCTCGGCGTCGCTCATGTGCTCGGCGTTGCTGAGGCTCTCGTGGATCTGCCCGACGACGACCGCAACCGGTCCGGTCCGGTGCCGGGCCAGCAGCGGTGCGGCGGCCCTGAGCAGGACGGACTTCCCGACGCCGGTCGGGGCGTTGACGACCGTCACCTTGCCCGCTGGCATCCGCAGTTGGGTGGCCTCGCGGTCCTCGGTGTCGAGCAGACGGCCGTAGAAGCGGCCCATCAGCCCTGGCTTCCAGGCGTTGCGCTCGTTCGCCGCCACCTGTCGGCCCACCGCCCGAAGCACCCGGCGGCGCGAGAGGACAGCCCCTTCCCGGTAGGGGGCGGTGCGCACGCGCAGCGGCGTGATGCCGGCTTCGCCTTCCCCGTCCGGGATCGTGACGACGGAGTCCTTGCCGAACAGCCAGGTCCCTGCGGTGGCGACCGGCTGCGGGCCCCGGCTGCCGTAGTAGATCTCCTCGGCCTCGCGCAGCAGGCCCCGCGCGAGCATCAGCGGCTGCTGGGCGTGGGCGGCCAGCAGGTACTCCGCCTTGCGCTGCGCGACACCAGGCGGCAGTTGGTACAGGCTGTCCGGGAGGGAGGCCCACCAGCGCGCCAGCTGGCGGAACTCCTTCCCGTCGGCGAGCTCGGGAGGCCGCACGTGCCAGAACCCCCCGGCCATCTCCCGCACCCGGCGGGGCACCTTGGGCCACAGCTCCCACAAGTCGGTGCGGGCGGCGGCGAAGACGTGTGCTTGGTCGAGGGGCACGACCCGCTGCCCTGCGGTGTCGTTGAACCCGAAGTACTCGTCCGCCAGTGCCATCACGAAGGCCAGCGCCGCCTTTCGAAGCGCCCACTCCTCCTCGTCCTTGTCGCTCACCGCGTCCCCCCGGCGGCTCGCTTGACCTGGTCGACGATGCGTGTGAGGGTCAGGACCTGGGTCCGCCGTCCCGCCAGCCGTTGTTGTAGGTACGCCACCTCGTGGGCCCGGTGGTCGGGCACCACGATGTACAGGGTGCGGCGCTTGGGCTCACGCTCCAGCAGCGCCTGGGCGAGCCCTTTGGCGGACGCCCAGTCCTTGGCATCCACCCACCACGTGCGTGGCGGCCGGCCCGGCGCCGTGACGGTGATCCTCAAGTCGTACTCGTCGGGCCGCAGTTCACCAGGCCACATCTCCACCTCCACGTGCGCCCGGCCCCGCAACCGGTCACGCAACTCGAGCTCCAGCAGGGTGGGCAGCGCGGCGTAGCGCCACACGGGACGGGTGAGCGCCAGATGGTCCGCACTGGCAGGAAGACCTGTGACCTTCGGGGACGCTTTGCCCGTGCCCACCAGAAGCGGCGCCATCCCATGCCGGTCCGCCTCGCGGGAGAGGCGGTAGTGCACGCCTCGGGGTCGGTGTGCCTCGCAGCGCACCTCGACGTCGTGGCCGGTGCGCGCCACCCGCATCGGCCAGCGGCACTTCGGGCACGGGTACCACCAGCCCTCCAGCTGGCACCACGGCCAGTCGCTGACCGGCTCGAAGAAGTCGAACCGCATCCACAACTGGTCCCAGGTACGGCGCAGCACCCGGGCCGGCCCGGCCGGGTGCTCGGCCAGCAGGGCCCTCGCCTGCCGGTACTCCTGCGGCTCCAGCCGCCGCATCACCTCGAACATGCGCCGCTCCTCCTGCTCCGCCCTGATCCGGGGCCAGGACCAGTGGCGCTCCAGCGCGGCCTGTGGCACGAGATGCTCCCGACACAGGTCCTCCAGGGCGTCACGGGCCAGTCCGTCCTCGTCCAACAGGCGCAACTCGCCGAAGCCGTCGTCGAGTTCGTCTGGTGGCAGGAGCCGATCGAGCGGGCCTCGCAGAGCGTGGCGGAACTCGCGCATGCCCAGCCGGGCTGCCCGGCCCGCCGGGTGAGAGGCGCGCAGTACTCCGAGGCAGTCCATCAGCACCGCAGCCCGGTCCGCGGGTGCCAGCGTGCTGTTCGCCTGGGCGGAAACGGCCAGGCAGCAGGCGGTCAGTGCCTGTTCGCGGCGAATGCGCGGGTTGTCGTGTTCTTTCAACGCCACACGCACAAGATGGCGCACGAACGAGAGGCTCGGGAACTAGAGTTCATTCGTGCGCACACATTCCACCCGGACGGCCGATCACCGGCGCCCGCAACGCCCCTCGGCGGTCACCGACCGCCCGTGGCTGTGGGCCTCCGCGACCGGATTCTGCTTCCCCTTGCGCGAAGCACCCGCCACCCCGCACGGAAAGTGGCTCTGGTTCCTGCCCGTCCGCGCACTCGACGCCGGCTGGCACCTCGTCAAACAGGCGGTGGAGGACGGAAGGCTCGGCCCGGGGGCGAAGACCGCCACCCTCGGCAATCCCTTCGACGGCGACTCCACCCGCCGCCCCGTCATCGTCTACACCGCCGACTGCACCGACGAGGACGACGTCAAGCGGGTGCTGGCCGCCCTGCGCACCCTCGGCATCAACGACGCACTCCCCTACAAGACCGACGAGGCCACCGCACTCGGCGAGTACGGCGACCGAACCAGCCTGTACACCAGCCCCGTTGGCAGCACAAAGCTCGTACGCCGCACCCCGCGGTACACGGCGTCACCCTGACAAACCGCGGCCTCGCTCGCGATCGGACACCGCCCCGCGAGGGCTGCGGAGCCTGACGATGTCAGGGCTTCTCCTGCCCCTGCCCCGCCAGCCAAGGCGGGAGGTGCTGTGACCAACGGGCGCGATGCCAGCGGACCTGCTCCACACTGACCGTGTGCAAGGGCACAGTCGACAGGCGGCCCTGCACCACGCCGGTGACGGTTTCCACCACCCGCAGGTCATCGGTCAGGCAGAGGCCACCGGCGTCGAACTGGGCGTGGCAACCCGAGCACAGGCACAGGACGTTGCCCAGGTAGTCCGGGCCTCCCTCGCTCAATGGGCGGATGTGGGCACCTTCGCTGATCGCTCGACAGCGAGCCGGCCGCAGCCGTCCGCTCCCCCGACGCCCGAACAGCCACCCTCCGCGCGCGACAACAGCGATCACGGGCATCCGACAGCACGGCGGCGCCGGCGATCGCCGCCTGCCGGCGCCGCGAATGCCCCGGCAGCCCACCGCACCCGCTCGTCCGCAACCATCCACGGTGCCGCGGCCGCAGGCCGTGCCGAGGCCTGGAAGGTCCGTTGAGCTGGGAGTGCACCTGTGCGTCTTGGGCGTGCGCGGTCCTGGTTGTGGCTGCCTCATCTCCGAGGCGCCGCCGCTTCTCGCGGGCGACCGGGGTGGCGGCGCTCGGGCGCTCGCCTCGCCTCGTCGGCGTGCCGGTCGGCGATCTGCGGATCGGCCTGCGCGGGGGCAGCCAGGGCATGGTCGGCGAGGTCAGGGTGGCCCGGCTGCGCGGCTGCGGGCCGGGCGGCGATCAGCACGGGGAGTTCGCCGGCTCTCGCGATCGCCGTTGGCCCCGGGAGGTCCTTACTCCGGGCGCGCCGGGCAGCGGCGGGCGAGCAGGCCCACCGATCGGAACGCACACGGGTCCGGACCACCCGCCATCGGTGGTCCGGACTCGTGTGTGTTCTGCGTACGGTCAGGATGCCGTCGCCCACTCAGCCGTCAGTGAGCCGGGGCGCACTCCAGCGCTTTGATGGTCGAGCCGTTCTCGCTCTTGCGGACCTGCATCTGGGTCGGGATGCGCCGGCGCAGGTCCGCGACGTGGCTGACCACGCCGACGGCGCGGCTGTGGGAGCGCAGCTCGTCGAGGACCTGGAGGACTTCGTCGAGGGTGTCCTCGTCGAGGCTGCCGAAGCCCTCGTCGATGAAGAGGGTGTCGAGTCGGCTGCCGCCGGCTTCGTGGGCGACGACGTCGGCGAGGCCGAGGGCCAGGGCGAGGGAGGCGAAGAACGATTCGCCTCCCGAAAGGGTGCTGGTGTCACGGGTCTGGCCGGTCCACTGGTCCAGGATCTCCAGGCCCAGTCCCGAGCGGCCCCGGCCGGTGCGGGTGTCGGTGTGGGACAGCAGGTACCGGCCAGTGGACATCCGCTTCAGGCGGGCGTTGGCCGCCTGCGCCACGTCCTCGAGCCGGGCGGCGAGGACGTAGGCCTCCAGGTGCATGCGCAAGCGGTTGTCGGTGGAGGTTCCTGCTGCGAGGTCGGCCAGGTGTCGGGCGCGCCTGTACTCCTCGTTCAGGGGTTCCAGCCGGGTGGTGTGCGTGGTGAGGCTGTCGATGTGGGCGGCCAGGGCCTCGCCGCCGACGCGGGTGGTGCTCTCGACGGTCGTGGCGGCGGTCAGGCGCTCGGTCGCGGCGGTCAGGGCCTCATCGGCGGCCTTCGGGTCCGCGGGTTGCTCCTGGGCAGCCGCCGCGACCTGCGGGTCGGTCAGCGTGGCCGTGCGGGTGGCCTGTTCGGTGCGCCAGGTGGTGATCTCCTGAGCCATGGTGTCGATCCGCTCCCGTGCCAGCAGCGCTTCCTCGGCCCGCGCGAGTGTGTCGAAGCCGGCGTCGGTGGCCTGGTCCTCCGCGTTGCGTCGGGCCCGGGCCAGGGCCGTGGCCGCGACATCGGCGTGCTGGATCGCGGCACGGGCCGCCGTGATCGTCGCGCGCTGTCCGGTCAGGTGCGACATGCGGTCGGCGACGCTCGGGTGGCCGCCGAGCGCTGCTTCGATCCGCCGGCCGAGGAGTCCGGCTTCCTCGCTCTGGCTCTCGCGCCGTCCGTGGTAGTCGCCGACACGCTTGCCGATCGCGGTGAGTTCGTCGGTGCGCTGCGCGCGGGTCTCGTCGCAGATCCTCAGCTGTTCTTCGGCGGGGGCGGTGTCGGCGGCCGCGCGCAGCAGTTCGGTGTGTTCCTGCTCGGCGTCGAGGTGGGCGCGGGTGAGGTCCGCGGTCGTGGCGTCGCCGGCCTGTTCGCGGGCTGTTTCGGCCTCCGTGGTGTACTTGGTCACCTCCAGTTCGGCCTTCTGCCAGGCCTTTTCGGCCTTGCGGAACTCCTGGTCGGCGTGCGTGGCCTGTTCTCGGGTGGGATGGTCCGCCGCTGTGGTCGCGGGCGTGGGATGGGCGCGGGAGCCGCAGACGGGGCACGGCCGGTCGGGGTGAAGTTGTCCGGCGAGTTCACCGGCCATTCCTTCGAGTCTGCGGTCGAGCAGGTCGCGGGCCTGGAGTCCTGCCGCGAGTGCCGCGTCCTTCAGTTTCTCGGCCTTGGCGCGGGCCTTGGCGGCTTTCGCGGTGAGTGTGTCGCGCCGGCGGGCGGCGTCCAGTTGCCGGGCGAGCTGCGGCACTGTGGCGCCGAGTCGGACGCCCTCGGTGTGGGCCCGCTGCGCCGCCTCCAGCCGGGCGGTGAGCCGGGTGCGTTCGTCATCCGCCTGTTGGAGCCAGTCGGTGATCTCCGCCTGGTCGGTCTCGGCTTGCTCCAGCTCCGCGTCGAGGGCGGCGAGGACGGTGGCGAGCTCGTCGAAGCGCTGCTCGTCGTGGCGAAGGGCCTCCAACTGGCCGAGGTCGTTGGTCAGTTGGTTTTCGGCAGTGGCCAGGTCGGCGTCATTGCCGAGGGCAAGGGGCGCGGGGACGTCCTGGGTGGCGCGGTCCCGTGTCTTGGCGGCGGCGGTGTGTTCACGGTCGGCGGCGCGCATAGCGCTCAGCAGGGCGCGCACCGGCTCGGCACGCCGGGCCCTGTCCAGGGCCTGCTCCAGCGTCTCGAAGTGGTCCGCTTTCGCCCGCAGGTCCGCGAGGGCCGCGGTCGCGGTGCGGTGGCGGTGCTGGCGCTCCGCGAGGGCGTGGACCGTCTCCGCCCGCTCCGTTGCGGCACGGTGTTCGCCGCGGGCGCTCGCCAGCACCTTCGCGGCGTCGCGGTGAGCGGTGGCGGTGGCGGTGCGTAGCGTGTGTGCCCAGTCGAGGACCTGGCCGGGTGTGAGGTCGGGGGCGTCGGCGCCGGGGAGGCCGGTGGTGATGGTGGTGGTGCCCGCTGCTTCGGCGGCGTGCTGGATGCGGTCCGCGTCGAGCCGCATTCCCGCCAGAGCCTCGTCGCGTAGCGTGCCCGTGGCCTTGGCGTGGTCGGACAGCCAGCGTTGGACGGCGGTGAACCGGTGGGTGCCGAACAGCCGGCTCAGGACGGCGCCCCGGTCGCGGGCGTCGGCTCGCAGGAAGGTGGCGAACTCGCCCTGGGGCAGCAGGACGACCTGGCAGAACTGTTCCCGGCTCATCCCCAGCAGAGCGTTGATCTCGCGGTTGGTCTCCTGGTGTCCGGAGACGAGCGGCTTCCACGTCTCCTCTCCGGAGGCGGTGTCGGTGCACCGTTGCATCAGGTGGGCCTTGGCCGGCAGTGGCGTTGCGCGAGCCGCCTTCTCCTGCTGGGGTGCGCGGGTGATCCGCAGCCTGCGCTCCCCCATGGTGAATTCCAGTTCGACCTGGGTCAGGGTGGCGGGATCGGCGTGGTGGCTGCGCAGTGTCAGCGGGTGTCGTTCACCGGAGACGTGCCCGTACAGGGCGAAGCAGACGGCGTCGAAGATGGTGGACTTTCCGGCTCCGGTGACGCCGTGGACGAGGAAGAGACCGCCTTGGCGCAGTGTGTCGAAGTCGACGTTCTCGCGGGTGCGGAACGGTCCGAAGGCTTGCAGGGAGAGGTGGTGCAGACGCATCAGGCGGTTTCCTTCACGGTTTCCTCGACACGGGCCTGCTCGACGGCCTGCAGCAGGAGGGCTGCTTCGGCCGGGTCGGGTTCGAGGCCTCCCCTGACGTGGCTGATGAATTCGCCGGTGATCTCGGCGTCGGTGCGGTGGCGGGTGCGTTGGGCGTAGGAGTGGACGGGGGTGTCGGCGGCGCCTTCGGGTGTGAACTCGAGGTGGACCGTGTGGGGGAAGCGATGGCGCAGGCGGTCCATCGCGTTGATGGGGCGCTTGGGGTCGGTGAGGGTGATGTGCAGCCATGCGTCGCGGACCGCTTCGTGCGCCGGGGCTGCGAGCAGATCCTCGATATGGCCGGTGAGGGTGGCGAGTGGGCGGGGAACGGGGCAGGGCAGGGACTTGATCGTCGGGGCGGTGTCGGGGTGGAGGTCGACGAGCCACATGGTTTTGGGGTAGCGGGCCTCGGCGAAGGAGTAGGCGAGGGGGGATCCGCTGTAGCGGATGCGGTCGGTGACCTTCTGGGGGCGGTGGAGGTGGCCGAGGGCGACGTAGTCGACGCCGTGGAAGACGGCTGCGGGGACTGTCGGGATGCCGCCGGCGGTGATGTCGCGTTCGCTGTCCCGGCTTTCGGCGGCGCCGGTGACGAAGGCGTGGGCGAGGACGACGGAGCGGGTGCCCGCGGGGCGGGTGGCCAGGTCCGCGCGTACGCGGTCCATCGCCGCCGCGAGGACGGCTTCGTGGGTGGGGGACGTGGCACCGAGCTCGTCGCGGGTCATGGCCGGTTCGAGGTAGGGCAAGCCGTAGAACGCGACGGGTCCGTGCGCATCGTGGAGCACGGCGGGTACGTGGCAGGTGGCGGGCTCGGTGCGCAGGTGGATACCGGCGCGTTCGATCAGGCGTGAGGCCACGCCCAGGCGGCGCGGCGAGTCGTGGTTCCCGCTGATCATGATGGCGGGGACGCCGAGGTCCGCGAGCCCGTTCAGGGCGTAGTCGTAGAGCGCGACCGCGTCCAGCCCGGCGATGGCACGGTCGTAGATGTCACCGGCGACAAGGACGGCGGTGACCTGGTGCTCCTCGACGACGGCCAGCAGGTGGTCGACGAACGCCCGCTGGTGCTCGATGAGCGGTTCGCGGTGGAACGTCCGGCCGAGATGCCAGTCGGAGGTGTGAAGCAGCCGGATGGTGGCTGTCATGTGGTGGAACTCCTTTTCCGTCCAGGGGTGTTGTGCGGCGCGGCGGTGCCCGCACAGGTCCATGGACTTGTGCCGCGGGAAGCCGGGAACAGTTCGGCGGCGCGGTGACGTGCGGTGCTGCCACGCTGCCACTGCCGTTCACGGGCGTACAGGTGGTGCAAGGGTTGACGGTGGTGCGGGGGAAGCCGACCGGGGCGCGTGTGAGAGCGTGCGCTTCTTGCCGGCCGCTCGACCGGCTCCTGCTGCCATGGGCCCTGCACCACGGGCGTTCGCCGAGGTCGGAGCGGACGCGTACACCGCACGTGAGGCAGCGCTGCCGGGATGCCGCCGCATCGTGCGATCGAGATTGATCCGTCAGTTCGAATGCGTGGGCTCTGGTCCGGTCTCCGGTGTCAGTGCCCCGGTGTAGAGGGGGCGCAGCCCGCTGGAGCACGGCGCCCGCCATCGCGTCGTCCCTGCCGGCCAGGCGGAACAGCTCGGCCGCGGGGCACGACGCAACGGTCACCCCCGCTGGAGGGCCTGCCGCCCGCACCACGACCACCGGGCCTGACCGCGAGGGGCCGGATCCGGTTGGGCGACCGGGTCCGCCGCCCGGGGCGAAGGGGTTGTGTCTGGCCCCCACCGGGGCGTTCACAGTCTCCCTCCGCCGGACCCCGCCGGAGGGAGGTTCGTGAATCGCCTTGCACGGATCCGAACCGCGCTGCCCATTGCTCACCGGCAGGAACGGCTATCGCCGACCGGAGAGGCGCGGCAGAGGTCGGTGACGGTGTCGGCAGCCGTGACCCGGCAGAGGTGACAGGGCGGGATTTCGTCCGGTGCCACGATGCCCCGTCATCGATCGGCGAAAGCGAGGACCCTGGGCGCGGGCGCTGATCGTTGGCATCGGACGCGTCCTCGTCTCCGCAGACGCGTGGGGCAGCGGGCCGGGTGGGACAGGCCCGGTCTCGTCGAACGTACGGTCCCGCCCCGGCAGGCCGGACGGGCCAAGCCGCGATCGGGCAGGAAGATTCGACATGCGACGAGCACTCACATCCCGCCGGAGCGGACAGTCGCACCCGGACCGGGGCCACTGGTCCACCCCCGTTCCGGAACTCTGCAGGCGGACACACCGGAGATCCTTCGGCGCCGACCCGTGCGACGGGCCCATTTGAGGGGTGAATCGCCGCAAGATCTCCTGGCCGCCGGGGCCCGCGCGCCTACAGACACCTTCCCGGAACGCCCACCCACCGACGCGGAGTCGCGCCGATCAGTCGCACCCGAAAGCGTCGGGATCCTCGAACACCCAGGAGACAAAGTCTCGCGCATCGTCAGGATCAGGACAGCGGGCCAGGCCTGGAACCGTGCGCTTCTTCCGCCGCTGCAGCCGGGACGGTGCTGGTCTGCGCCTGCGACGGCGCATCCAGCCCGCGGGCCGCTGCCCGCGAGCCGGGCACTCAACGGCCGTTCCAACCGCGCACGGGCCAACCGGGGCGCTCGGTCCCAGCTGTGGTGGGGTGGCCGGGTCACGTGGCCGGGCCCGGCCACCCCACCACAGGACAGGTCCGGCAGGCAGTTCGCAGGTGTCTACAGCTCCTCCACGTCCATCCAGGAGACGTCGTTGAGTTCGACGTCGAGGCCGCGGGCGCGGTGGCCGTTGTCCTTGAAGTAGTGCTCGCGCAGGCCCTCGGCGAGGATCCGCTCCTGCTCGGCCTGGGACGCCCCGGCATCCCGGGCGGTGTAGAGCCTGCGGGCAACGCTGCCGGGCATCTTCTGGGTGATGGTGCGAGGGCGGGGGTCGTCGGTGGAGCCGGCCGCCGAGCTGTAGCCGAACGTGCCGGAGATGTGGAGCATGAAGCCGTTGGTCTCGGCGGCGTTGCGCACACGCTGCTTGACCTTGGGCTGCCACTTCGCGCGGACCCGCTCCTCGATCTTCTTCGCCCCGGCGGGCTTCGGGACGGCCTGGCCCTTGAGCCAGCGTTGCACGGTGCGCCGGGAGACGCCCAGCTCGGCGGCCAGGGCCTTGGTGGAGCCCTTGGCGCCCTTGAGCAGGAACCGCATCCGCGCGGCGGTGGACCGCGGGATCGGGCGGGTGCGCTCGGCGCGCTCGAGGCCCTCGTCGATCTCCCCCATCGGAACGTCCTTCCTTGGATTGATGGCGGTGGCGGGGCTGTCCCGCGGCCGGCGCCGGACGGCCGGGTTCAGCGGGTTCAGCGGGTTCAGCGGGTTCGGTAGGCTCAGCCGATGGGGGTGAGGCGGTGGCCGCGCTCCTCGAGGTCTCGGCGGGAGAGAGCTTCCTCGCGGGCGTTGACCAGCGGCAGCGCCAGGTCGCCGCCGTCGCCGGTGGGGACGTCGTCCCACACACCGCCCTGGTCGGCCGGCCACAGGGCGGTGTGGGCCTCGCTCGGCGCGGCGACCGGCGCCGCGCCGCCCGCGGCCTGCGCGGCGCGCAGCCAGGCCCCGGCCCGCTCGGCCAGCTCGGACCGCACCTCCGGCTTCAAGCGGACCCCGGCGGCCGACGCCCACCCGGCGTGACGCCGGCAAGCGGCGGCGAGCTGCTCAACGCTGGGGTCGTGCTCCATCAGGTCCCTCCCGGTTGTTCCGGCCGCCGGTCGGCGACCAGGTGCTGGTGGTCCTGCGCTACGGGCCCGGCCCGGTCCCGCGTAGTGCGGGCCGGGCGGGGTGCGGCTACTCGTCAGCGGACACCTGGCCGCCGGCCTTGATGTGCCGGGCCGGGTTCGCGTCGTCGGCGAGCAGCTCGGCGATCTCCGGCATCGGCCTGCTGCCCTCGAACTTCACCAGGCCGGGGCTGACGCCCAGGCGCAGCGAGGTGGTGAGGGTGCCGTCCGGTTTGGTGAGGATGTCGAGGGCGCCGGGGCCGGGTGAGGCGAAGACGGCGCAGTCGGAGAGGACCGCGAAGCAGCGCAGGCCGGTGTCGGCGGCCATCTTGCGGAGCTTGCGGTGGAGGTTGACGGTGGCGGTGTCGATGACCAGGGCGCGCATCAGCGGGTCCCAGGTCGGGCGTTCCAGGGCGGCCCAGCGCTGGCCGGGCTTGTAGCCGTGGCCGCGGGGGCGTTCGCGCATCTTGCCGATGGTGCCCTTGGCGGTCTGCTTGATCGCGGTCAGCACCGCGAGCTCGGCCGGGTCGCCCTGCCTGAGGGCCGCCATGGCGTCCAGGAACGCCACGGGGTCGTGGTCGGCGAGGGTGAGCGGGACGCCGAGCGCGGCCATGGTGTCGATGTAGGCCGCCCGGAGCCGCTTGTGCCACGGGTCGAGGTAGGGGCCGGACTGGTGGCGCAGCCAGCCCTCGGTGGGCTGGACCTCGGCGCCGAGCTCGATGGCGTAGGCGACCTTGGCCGTCGAGTACCAGGCCGGCCCGGTCGGCCGGGAGCCGTCCGGGGTGAACGGGCTGGGGAGCAGCGGGTTCGTGTCGAGGTGGGAGAGGTCGACCAGCCAGGAGCCGGGGATCGTCTTGTCGAAAGTGGGGTTGAGCTCGTGGACCGGGCCGGACAGCGGCAGCACCAACCTGCCCGCGGCGGCGAGGAACGCCATGTTCACATCGAGGCCCACCGCGAACGGCGCCGCCGCCTCCTCGTCGGTCAGGTCGCGGTGCCAGTCCCACGCTTCGGTCACCAGCTCGCCGAACGCGTCGCGGCCCTCGGCGAGCGGGTGGATGTCCGGGACCTCCGGCGGCGCCGGGTCGAAGGCGTCCTTCGGTCGGGAGCCCTCCACCGGGCCGGAGGTCCAGCCCGTGTCGGTGCGCACCGCGCGGGTCGGCGGGCGCAGCGCGGTGACGAGCTCCAGGCCGGAGACGGCGGTGGAGCCGCGCGGGGTGAGGACCCGGGTGGCGTAGGTGCCGAGCAGGCGGGCCAGGCCGGGGGCGTCGAGGCTGTCCGGGACGGCGGACCAGTCGCGGGTGGGCAGTGCCCCCCATGCGGGGATGCACAGCTGCACGCACTGGCGTTTGCCGTCCTGGGGGGTGCGGTAGATCCGCGCCCACGGCCCGAGGCCGCGCTGGGTGAGCTGCCAGCCGGCCTTCTCCAGTGCCTTGACCGTCTTGTGGGTCTTCGGCAGCTGTCCGAGGCGCTGGACGAACTCCTTCTTCTCGTCACGGCCCATCGGGGGCAGGCCGAGCTCGGCCAGGGCGGCGTCGGTGAGGACGACCAGGGCGTCGCCGTCCTTGCCGTGCCGGTGCAACCTGGGCGAGCCGAACTTCTGCTCCAGCGCCCACTCCACGACGGCGGCCAGGGTGCGGCCGACCGGGGCAGTCGGCGCCTGGGTGCCGTCGGCGAGGTAGGCCACCAGTGCCCGGCCGGACGGGGCGACGTCCAGCACCGCGAGCGGCCCGGACGGGAACCGCGCGGCGGCGGCCTGCTCCCAATCGGCCGCCCCCTCGACGGCCGGATTCTTCGCCGCCGCCTTCCGGGCCCGCGACGACGAGCCGGCGACCGGACGCGACGGCGCGCCACGGCGCGGGGAAACCGCCGGACCGGCTCCGGGGACGGTGGGCGCCGCTACGGGGGCGACGTTCGGATGGCGGGCGAGCGCCTCCAGCGCGGCCCGCGAGGGCCCGGCCGCCTCCACCCCGGCGTGCCGTTCCACGACCGGAGCCGGCGTGGAGTGCTCGACAGAGGCGGCCTGCACGAGCCCGGCGACCGACGACGACGGCCCGACGGCGGGGACACACCAGCCGCCCATGTGCGTCGGACGGCCCTGAGCGCGGTACGGCGTCGGCCGCCCGCACCGCACACACGGCTCCGGCTGCCCGGCGACCAGGCCCCCGGCCGCGTCGCGGTCGAGCTCCACCACCTGGTCCCGCTGCTCGCCGCCGAACGCCGCCGGCACCACGGGAGCGGGTACCTGCGGAGCCACGTCAGCCGGGTCGGCCGGGGCGACCGTCGACGGCCCGTCAGCCGGGGCCTGGACGGCGGCGGGTGCGAGGCCCGAGGCCTGGGCCCGGCGCAGCCACCCGGCCGGCTCGACCGTGCCGTGGCGCAGCGCCAGCGTCGCGAGGAACCGGACGTACACCCCGCGCTTGGGCGGGCGCGGGTCGCTCGACCCAGCCTCCCAGCGCACGATCGTCTCCCGCCTGGTCTTCAGCGCCTTCGCCAGGTCTTCCTGGGTGTACTCGCCGAGCTTGCGCAGCCGCTCCCGCTCCGCGGGCACCGGCAGGTCCTCCGCCGGCTTCGGCCGCTCCAGCAGCGCGTCGATCGCCGCGAACAGATCGTCGCTCATCGACACCTCCCCTCTCACGAACCAAGCTAGCATGAACCTCACTTTTGGATGTAACTTTCCCTGTCACTTTCACTCTTTTGAGCACGCCGCAGTCGGCCCAGCCGCCACGACCGCCGAGGACAGAATGTGCCCCGAGGGCGACCATGCTCGTTTCCGCGGCATGAGCCACACCGGGGTACGCGCCCGGGCGCACCAGCCCCGGCCCGCCGGCCCACGCGCCTCGAGGAGGACTTCGTCTGCACGTCGTCGGCCGACGGGCAGCGGTACGAGGAGCGGACGGCGCCGTACCCCCGGCCGACGCCTCGGCTCCTCCCCCACGAGCGCGCCGCCCCTGCCCGGCCGGGGGCTGCGGCAGGGCCCACCGGTCCTGCGGACAGCCCGGGCGTGACGCCAGACAGGGGACGGGCAGGCACCCGACCCGCCTCCCCGCCGCCGGTCGAAGGCGCGTTCGCCGCACGGCACCGGTCGGGGACGACCGCCCGGGGTGCGGCGGACGGCCGTCCGCCGAAGTCCAAAGGCATCCTCGACCGCCGGTCCCTGCATGTCGAGCTTGATCAGACACGAGGCGATGACCCCCTCGATGTGGCCGGACTCCTGCGACAACTAGGCGAACGACATCCCCGTCATCCCCGTCGGCCGGCGCACCGGGACGGCGGGCGAGCACAAGCGCCAGATGGCGCGGCTTCACCTACCGCGACCCCAGAGGCCGGGGCAGTCGATGAGCTATGAGCAACCGTCCGTACAGCCATACGTTCGACAACAGGTTTCGGCCGAACCAGAGCGGCCTGCGGTGAGCACCGCAGCTCTGTGTGCTGTCGGTACCCCTCCCCCGCCCTCTGCCGGGGTCCCGGCCGTCGCGATCGAGACAACCGGCGCCCCGGCACCGGCACGAGTCGTCGGTCCGGGTTCCTATGCTGGCGCAGGTTGGGAAACCCGCTCAGCGACGCACTGATGCCCGACCGCGCGACCAGATGGGAGATGCGGGATGCCGACGTGTACCCGTCGGGCCAGGACGACCCGGCGCTTGTGCCGCCGGGAGGCTGCCGAGTGGCCGCGCTACGACGATCTCCCCGCCCCCGTGGTCGCGTGCGCCGGCCAGCTCACGCCAGCGGAATGGGCCGCCTGCCAGGAGGCCCGTGCCCGGGCGGGCGCCGAGTCCGCGGCCCGTTGGGCGGCGCAGGCGGCCACGCGCGACGAACAGGGCCAACAAGCGCATCCGGCCCCGGCCGTGGCGCGCTACGTCGCCCCGCCGTGCACTGGCGGGTGCATCTCCCAGGAACGCGCCTGAGGCCGCGACGCGGACAGCGCCTCCAGCCTGTGCGCCGCCTGCGACGGCTACGTGTGCGTGATGTGCGGCCACGTGGAAGTCGACCGAATCCTCGACATCTGCGGCGAGTGCGAGGAACCGGAACCAGGGGGCGACGAGGAGCCGGACACGCTCCGGAACGATGAAACCGACACCGGACCCGAACCGCGCATGCGACTCAACGCGATGGTGAACCAGCTCGTCACGGCCACTGGCACCACACACCGCGAGGTCAACGCCCGCATCAACCGGATCGCCGGGGTGCACACCCGCGCAGGAGCCGACGAGCAGGTGATCCGCCGCGCCGCCCGGGTCGCCCGCGACTGGCTCGACCGACTCCCCCCAAGCCCGCGGACGAACACCGCCGCCCCACCCCACGTACCCGATCCCGGCACAGGAACGGTGCACCCGGCGCCCACGGAGCGCACTGCACGGGGCGAAGGCGCTGTGCCCGCAGGCGGCCGGGTACTGCTGTCAGCACCTGCGGACACCGTCACCGGTGCTGCGCAGGAGCACGCGGAGATGACCGTGACCGTCCGACTGGCCGGCCAGAGTGCCAGGCTCCTGCGCCGCAGGGCCGAGATCCAGCAGCGGCCCGTCGAGGAGGTCGTGGCTGAGTGCATCAGCAACGAGATGCGCCGGGACGTACACCGGGACGTACACGAGGCGCCGTACAGCGTCAGTGACACGTACGCGGCCGCCCTCGACGCTCTCGCCGAACACCTCGCACTCGTTGTCCGCGAACCGTGCGCCCCGCCCCCCGCACCGCCGCACGTGTGATCGCCCGGGCAACCGCCGCACACCGTACGCCTCCCGGCCCGAGGAACGGCATCGACGCACGCCTGGACGGCTCGACAGGATGCGGGCCGGGCCCGCCGCTGAGTGCGGCACACACCCCGATGCCTGCCACGACCCCCGGACATCGCCTGTCGCGTCCTGGACACCGCCGCCGGCCGAGAACACCAGGGACGACCAGGACCACGTCCCACCGTGGCCGCTGGTCTGCCCGGGGCGGGGCTCCGACCGCCACCTGTGCGAGGCCGCCACACGCCCCGTCACTTCATCGCCCCGACATCCGGGTCAGTCCCGCGCCCCCTCCATCTCCCGGTCGTCGTAGATCACCCGGCACCAGCGGTCGAGCGCGCGGACCTGCACGTCGATCTCGGCACGGCCGGCCGCGTCCAGCTGTTCGAGCCTCCAGGTCCACCAGCGGAACAGGCGTGCGCAGGCATCCTCGAACACGGGCAGCGACCACTCGCCCCATCCGTGGACGTCGCCGACGGTGCCGGGCGTGTAAGCGATCTTGTGTAAGTCCTTTGTGGTTATCGGATGCTGAGCCGGTCCTCGAAGAATAGTGAGAACTGGTTCAGCGCCTCCTTCCA
>NZ_JBVHHE010000057.1:0-34070 GCF_055561235.1 Kitasatospora sp. NPDC022856
GCCGGCACCCAGGGCAGGTTCGTCCGCGTCCAGCTCGCCGGCACCAACTTCCTCTCGCTCGCCGAGGTCTCGGTCTACACCTCCGCGAACTGACCGTCGTCCACCGGCCACCCACCGGTCGCCCGGCTCGAGGATCTCGCCAGAACGGACGGAGCTCGAACCCGCTCCGTCCGACACGTAGCCGCCAACAACCGAGCGCCCCCGCGTTCGCGCCTTCGGAAAGGACACCACCTTGGAACCCACGACAGACATTCCTCAGAACAGCGACCACGGGGCGCGGGAAGAGCGGTTCTCCGCCACTCCCGACACGCAGACGCGTGCCACGACGAGTGGGCCGAACGGCGGAGTGCCACGACGGACGTTCGTCACCGTGGTCTCCGGGGGACTGCTGGCGGCGACCCTGCCGTTGGCGTCTTCAGCCACGCAGCAGGCGGCGGCAGCGGTGGTCCCGGACCCGGAGACCCTCTGGTACGACGAACCCGCCTCGGCATGGGAGACCCAGGCGCTGCCGATCGGCAACGGGGCCCTGGGGGCCATGGTGTTCGGGGGAGTGGCCTCGGAGAGGCTCCAGTTCAACGAGAAGTCACTCTGGACCGGTGGACCCGGTTCTTCGGGATACAACTACGGGAACTGGCCCACTCCTCGGCCCGGCGCCCTCGCGCAGGTCATCGACGCCATCGACGCCAGCGGCAAGGCCGACCCGAACTGGGTGGCCGGCAAGCTCGGGGCGCCCCGTACGGGCTTCGGCAACTACCAGACGTTCGGTGACCTCTACCTGGACATGGCCGGGTCGTCCTCGGCGTACACCGGGTACCGCAGGTCGCTGGACATCGCCGACGCGGTCGCCACGGTCGACTACACGGCCGGGGGGGCCAACTTCAGCCGGGAGTACTTCGCGAGCTACCCGGGGAAGGTGATCGCAGGTCGGATCAGTGCCGATCAACCGGGCAAGATCTCCTTCACGCTGCGCTACGCCTCCCCGCGCGCGGACTTCACGGCGACAGCCGTGGACGGGCGCCTCACGGTTCGGGGGAAGCTCGTGGACAACGGCCTCGACTTCGAGTCCCAGACCCAGGTGAAGGCCGTCGGCGGCACGGTGACCAGTTCCGCCGGCAGAGTCACCGTCACCGGCGCGGACAGTGTCGTCCTCGTGACGAGTGCGGGCACCAACTACGCCCTGTCGTATCCCACCTACCGAGGGGCCGACCCGCACGCGCGGGTCACCTCGGCGGTCGACGCGGCTGCCGCCGCGTCGTACGACGCGCTCAAATCCGCCCACCTGGCCGACTACCACAAGCTGTACGACCGGGTCACGCTGGACGTGGGACAGGTGATGCCGGACAAGCCCACCAACACGCTCCGGGACGAGTACACCGGCGGATCCTCGACCGCGGACCGAGCACTGGAGGCGCTCTTCTTCCAGTACGGCCGGTACCTGCTGATCTCCTCGTCGCGAGTGGGATCCCTCCCGGCGAACCTCCAAGGTGTGTGGAACAGCTCCGTCACTCCGCCCTGGTTCTCGGACTACCACACCAACATCAACGTGCAGATGAACTACTGGCCGGCTCTCCAGACGAACCTCTTCGAGACCGCGACGCCCTTCGTCGATCTCGTCAAGAACCTGAGCAAGGCGGGCACGACCACCGCCAGCCAGATGTTCGGCACCCCCGGCTGGGTGACGCACAACTGCACGAACCCTTTCGGGAACACGGGGGTCGGGAACTACGGGACCGCGTTCTGGTTCCCCGAGGCCAACGGATGGCTGGCTTCCCAGCTGTACGACTGGTATCGCTTCACCGGGAACACGGGACAGCTGAGGGACGACGTGTACCCGGTCCTCAAGGGGGCAGCCGAGTTCTGGCTGGCGAACCTGCGAACGGACCCCCACGACGGGAAGCTCGTGGCCAACCCGAGCTTTTCGCCCGAACACGGCTATTTCACGGCGGGGGACTCCATGGCCCAGCAGATCGTCCGGGGCCTGCTCACCGATACCCTGGCCGCAGCGCGAACCCTGAACGCCGACACGGACCTGCAGACCAGGCTCACGTCCGCGCTCGCATCCCTCGACCCAGGTCTTCGCATCGGTTCATGGGGCCAACTGCAGGAGTGGAAGGCCGACCTGGACAGTCCAACCGACGACCACCGTCACGTCTCGCACCTCTACGCCCTGCATCCGGGGAACGAGATCTCCCCCCGCAGCAATCCCACGCTCACCGCCGCGGCCAAGGTCTCCCTCAACGCACGCGGCGACGGAGGAACCGGATGGAGCAAGGCCTGGAAGGTGAACTTCTGGGCACGCCTGCTCGATGGCGATCACGCGCTGAAGCTGCTCTCCGAGCAGCTCAAGTCCAGCACCTACCCCAATCTGCTGGACACCTGCCCGCCCTTCCAGATCGACGGGAACTTCGGCGCCACGGCCGGGATCGCCGAGATGCTTCTGCAGAGCCAGAACGGCGAGATCCAGCCGCTGCCGGCGCTCCCGGCCGCCTGGAAATCCGGCTCGTACAGTGGGCTCAAGGCGCGTGGCAACGCCAGTGTCGGCGCGACCTGGAGCGCGGACGGGGCCGTGACCTTCACGATCACCCCGTGGGTGTCCCAGCAACTGTCCGTCCGGAGCCCGGCCTTCAATGGTGCCTACACCGTCACCGACGCGCGGACCGGGCAGGTCGTCACCACCGTCCGTACCGGCGATCGCATCACGTTCGCCGGTACCGGATACCGCGTGTACAAGATCACGGGCACCCTCGTCCACTGAACCCTTGGCACACCACGTCAGCTGCCTGGAACGCCGCTTGTGCCGTTCCAGGCAGCTGACGCCGCACTGCGCGGGACACCCTGCGGCGGTCCTGGTTCCCGGGACCGCCGCCTCGGCGCATCCGATCGCGGATCCGATCGGTACCCGTCCGGGCCCGCCGCTGCCGTCCGCCGAAGCCCCGGCCGTACACCGCGGACCGGGTATATCTCCGCAGGCCGACTGATCGGAGACGTCCGCAGGACGCGGCCGCCGGATCTGGTCAACCGGCGCTTCTCCGACGACCACCCGGACCAGCTGCGGCCGGCCGACAGACAGCTCCCCGGCCTCGTTGCAGCGCACGAGGCCGGGGAGCTGTCTGTCGGAGCAATGAGATCTTCAGATCAGCCGGGCCGCCCGCGCCAACAGTCGTCCGTCGAACGCTCGTGGCGGTTCGACGGACGACTGCGGTTGTCATTCATGACCGGTTGTCCTCGCCGGTGTGCCGAGTCGGCGCGGCCGTCCGGTGTAGGGGGCTTCCGTTCAGGGGCTGGTCGTGAGAGTGGCCGCGTGGAGGGTGATGTTGCCGAGTTGTCCGGAGTGCGAGGTGTCGACCACGTACGTGATGGTGAGTCGCTGGTTGGCCGTGGCGGCGGCAAATCTGATGTCGGCCACGCCGTACCCGTTGCCGGACGGGGAGTCGAAGTATCCGGTGTAGACGGGCGCGCTGCCGTCGCTGAGCGTGGCGGTCAGCTTGCCCTTGGAGGACCAGGCGCCGAGGTACACCCGCAGCCGTTGCGGTGTGGTCGAGGCTGCCACGGTGAACTGGAATCCGTTGCCGGGAGACCGGGTGTAGACCGCGGTGGGTGTGCTTGTCACGGATGCGGTGGGTGTTCCGCCCGACCAGGTGTACGTCACCATGCTGTCGGCGAGCCTGATCACCTGACCACTTCCGACCGTCGTCACATTGCTGATGGCGCGGGTGGTTGCACTCCGACGGTCGTAGCTGGCGGCATCGGTCAGGCCCCAGTGCGTCCAGTCGAGCGTGCCTTGGGTGGAGAGGTCGACGGCGCCGGCGGGCTGGGTCGAGACGGAGCCGATGACCGTGCCGGGGTAGAGCCGGTAGGCGCCGCCCGCGACAGTGGTGAAGGTGACCCGGCCGTTGGCGGACGTGGTCGGGACGATGGTGCCCGCCTGGTCGGTGACGGTGACCGGTCGGCCCGGCCACGGGTTGAGTACGGTCGCCGGGCCGCCCGCGTTGTCCGCGGTGATGGAGACGTTGGATGCCTTCGTCCCGTCGTAGTCGGCGCTGACGAGGAAGCCGCCCTTGGTGCGCAGCCGGCTGATGTGCGCTGCCTGGTTCGCGGGGTAGTCCGGGAACAGCCGGATGGTGCCGTTCGTGGACTGCAGCAGCATCGCGTTGATGGCGTCGATCGCGGACACCGATTCCAGTCCGCCGCCGCCCTGGTAGACGGTGAGGTTGGTCCGCATGTTGGACGAGATGAGGGACTTCAGTCTGGCTTGGAGGGATGCTGCCGGGTATCCGACGTATGCGGCCACGGCGTAGCTCTTGGCCAGGTTGTTTCCCTCGGTCCAGGAGTTCATCGCGTCGAGTGTGTCGATTGCCGCCTGCCGGTCGGCCTGGGGTGAGTCCAGGTCCAAGAGGTCGAACGGATGGATGAATTCCAGGTTGCAGATGGTACGTCCCACCAGGCTGGCAAAGTTCTGGGTGGAAGCCGAGTTGTAGACCGTCGCTCCGTTGTAGACGGCGGTGGGAGTGGCCGGCAGGTTGGCCAGGATGTCGTTCCACTTCGCTCTGCGCGCGGTGTCGATGCCGAGTTGCTGGCTGTACTTCGTGGTGCGGGTCAGCACGTACCGGATCGCGGCGAGCCCGAGCGAATCGTCCTGTTTCCAGTCTCCCTCGTACGTGGCACCCATGAAGTGGTACTTGCCGTCGGCTTCCTTGGGACCGATGTAGTCCTCCCAGAAGCTCGCCAGCTGAACGAGGTACGGGTAGAGGGTCTCTGAGAGGAAGGCGGCGTCCGGGGCGTACTCGTACCGGGAGACCAGCGGGACGGCGGCGTAGGTCGCGTTGGTCGGCTGGTTGCCGTAGAACGGGTTGTCCCCGGAGGAGCCCTGTGGACCGATTCCGGTCGGGTAGAGGTAGCCCCGGGTCGTCGGCGGGATGGCGTCCTTGAACTCCTGGGTCAGGTAGCCGTTGGGTACCGGGGGTCTCGACTGGAGGGTGGCGATGTTGTTCGCGCCGGTGGCCCGGTAGTCGAGGACGACCTGGTTCAGCGGGTCCGCCAGGTCGACGCGATTACTGGAGAAGCTCCCGTAGTACGGGGCTTGGGCGTTGTAGTTGAGGTGGTAGTCGCCGTGCCAGCGCGGGGAGTCGGAGGTGACCCAGGGGCCCCACAGGCCGGGAGCAGGGGATCCCTTGCGGGACGCGCTTCCCAGGATGTACTGGGAGCCGTAGTAGTACTTCTCCAGGGTCGTGTCGAATACCCTGACGTAGGACTTGAGCCAGTAGTCCTTCCACCAGTTCCGGTGCTGGGTGCCCAGGTTCGCGACGGAACTCGCGGTGAGGCTGTTGACTGCGAACTTGGCACGGGCGACGTGGTCCGTGACATTCTGGCCGCCCTCGACCGCTGAGACGATGGTGACCTTGGCGCCGGGGGCGATCGTGAACCGGGCGGTCGAGCTCCCGGTGGAGTCCGTCGTGGCCGTGATCGGGGCGCCCAGGACTCTGGTGCCCATGGCCATCCGGGACACCCACTTGCTGGAGGCGGTGTTCTGGCTGCTGCGAGCCGCCCAGAGGGTGAAGCCGCCGAGCCCCGAGGACGCCGGGTAGCGCGGGTCCCCGGCCGCGGTCCAGGCGTCCAGGGCCAGCGTGACAGGCGTGGCACCACTGGAGCTGACTTCGGTGACCACGATGTCCGCGGAGTCCGCGACGTAGGATCGCGCGTGGATGGGCACGCTGTTGACGGTCAGGTCCGTGCGGACTTCGGCATTGAGGATGTCCTGGACCATCGAGTACGAGGTGCCGTCGTCCACGCCGGAGGACTTCTGCAGCGTCAGCCCGCCGAGCGTGATCGGGTGGACGGTGCCGTCGCTGGTCCAGAAGTCGTTCTTGGCGAAGTTCATGCGCAGGGTGTTCCGGTCGCCGCCGACTGTCACACCGAGGTCTCCGTTGCCCAGCAGAGCTCCCTCGGTCATGAGGTCGTTGACAACGTTCGTGGGCGGTGAGGTCCAGGTGCCCGCGTAGCCGGGCAGCAGGTTCTGGAGAGCGTTCCAGTCGCTGGTGAGATCAGCCGGCGATGCCCCGGCTACTTCCTGGGCGACCGCGGTCTGTGTTGCCGCCGGCGCGAGTGAGGCGCCGAGCAGTGCCACTGCGGCACTTATGCTGACGCACAGATGTCTGAGCTTCATCGTGTCCCTGTCCGTGGGTGTCGGTCGATGCGGGGGGAACGCCGGGCGCCGGAGCGTGCGGGCGGTACACCGTCATCCGGCTCGGGGCGATCTGGCACGCGTCCCGCGTACGGCGCCTGCCAGGGGTGGGTGGCCGGGGAGCTCGGACGGCGTACCGCTGGAGTAAGGGGGCCGGCGGCCTGGCCTTTCGGCTGGGTGGGGTCACAGTCGCACCGCCCGCTTCTCCCGCCGGGCCTGCTCGGCGGCGAACACCACCCGGTGGCTGTCGCGGCTCTCCTCGGCGCCGGTGAGCAGGAGTTCGGGACGGCCCTCGTGGTGGGCGCGGACGAATGCCTCGATGAGGCCCGCATCGCCGCCGCCGTGTCCTTCGGCCGCCGACGCGCCGCCGTTGTCGGTGTCGATGAGGGTGCGCTCGTCGGTGAGGAAGTCGTAGACCTCGATGATCCGTCCGTCGCCGGTGATCTGGCCGCGGGTGCCGAAGATCTTGGTGTGCCGGTTCTCCTGCGGGGTGAAGGCGGTGAGGGTGAAGGTGGCCGTCGTACCGCCCTCGTATTCGAGGTTGACGACCTGGTGGTCGACGACGTTGTTGTCGCATCGGTAGGCGCAGCGCCCGTAGGGGCCTTCGGCGAGGGCCTGTGCCACCGATTCCTCGGTGAGCTCCTCGGCGGCGATGCGGGTGAAGTAGCGCTTGACTCCGCCCTCGCGCAGTCCGGCCGGGTAGAGCTTGAGCGCTGAGTACGCGCAGTCCGGCTCGATGGGACACGAGACGCACCGCTCACCGGCGCCGTCCGGGGCGTTCTCGGGACGGAAGTGGGTGAGGGAGCCGAAGGAGGAGACGGTCCTGGCCGGGCGGCCGACGATGTGGCCGAGCCAGTCGATGTCGTGGCAGGACTTGGTGAGCAGCAGGAAGCTGGAGAGGTCCTCGCGGCGCCAGTTGCCCCGTACGTAGGAGTGGGCGTAGTGCCAGTAGCCGATGGGCTCCAGGTGCTGCACGCTCACCAGGTCACCGATCCGGCCGCTGGTGATGATTTCCTTGAGCTTGCGGCTGTACGGCGAGTAGCGCATCACGTGGCAGACCGAGAGCGAGACCCCGGCTGTGGCGGCGGCCTCGGCGATGCGGTCGCACTCGGCAAGGTCCGTGGCCATGGGCTTCTCGAGGAGGATGTCGTAGCCGCGTGCGGCGAGTGCCTCCACGGCCTCGACGTGCAGCTTGTCCTGAAGGGTGATGAGTACGGTGTCCGCGAGGCGTGGAGCGGCGGCCAGGTCGCACCAGTCGGTGAAGCGGTGCTCGGGTGGTACGCCGTGGTGCTGGGCGAACTTGGTGCGCCGTGCCGTGCGGGGCTCGGCGACGGCGGTGATGCGGAGGGGGGTCTTCCCAGCTGCGGCCAGTGCGGAGTAGGCGCTGCCGCGGGCGCCCGCGCCGGCGACGGCGAGGGTGAGTGGGCGGTCGAGCGGCTGCCCGGGGTGGTCGTGGAGGTTGGTGAAGGCGGTGCCCTCGGTCGCGTTTCCGGTCACGGTCATCCTTTGACTGCTCCTCCGGTCAGGCCCTTGACGAAGTGCCGTTGGAGGAGGAGATAGAAGATCAGTACGGGCAGGGCGGCGAGGAACATCAGGCCGAAGACCTGGCCGTAGTTGGCTTGGTGCTCACCGATGGCGCGGTAGACGCCGACGGTGACGGTGGTACCGCCGGCCGGGCCGAGGATGATGAGCGGGTTGAGGAAGTCGTTCCAGATCCACACGCCCAGGAAGATCAGGACGGAGGCGGTGGCGGGCCGCAGCAGTGGGAAGACCACCTGCCAGAAGGTGCGCCAGCGGCCGGCGCCGTCCATGGCCGCCGACTCCTCGAGTTCCAGCGGGACGGTACGGATGAAGCCGGAGAAGACGAAGACACCGAAGGGCACGTAGTAGCCGACGTTGAAGGCGACGAGGCCCTGAAGGGTGGCCATCATGCCGGTGAGCTGCAGGATGTCGGTGACGGGGACGAGGATCACCTGGGGCGGGATCATCAGTCCTGCGAGGAGGAACAGCATGGTGATGCGGGCGGCGCGGGAACGGCTGCGGGCGAGGTAGTGGCCGAGCATCGCGGAGACGACGGTGAGGATGACGATGGACGTCAGGGTGATGGTGACGCTGTTGATCAGGCCGTTGACGAAGAGGTTGTCGGGGCGGTCGAAGACGTTGGTGAGGTTGTCCAGGGTGGGCGGCAGCGGTAGGGAGGCCGGGGAGCGGGTGATGTCGTCGCCGTTCTTGAAGACGTTGGCGAGGACGAGGTAGAGGGGGAGGAAGAAGGCGGCGGTGACGGTGAGTGCGACGACCGGCCGGATCCAGGGGGCGCGCTTGTCCATCAGGTGTTCACCTCGCGTCGCTGCAGGACGTGCAGCGCGATGCTGGAGGCGATGGCGACGGTGACGAGCATGATGACCGCCTTCGCGGAGGCCTCGCCGGTGCGGTTGGCCGTGAAGCCGGTCTGGATGATGTCGAAGGCCACGGTTGCCGTGGTTCCCGTTCCGGGGCCGCCGTTGGTCATCACCTGAACGTGGTCGTATGCCTTGAAGCCGGTGATGAGCAGCATGACGGTGTTGATGGTCACTGCCGGAGCGAGCATCGGCCAGGTGATCCTGCGGAACCGCAGCCATGGCCCGGCGCCGTCGATGGCGGCGGCCTCGTGCAGTTCCTGGGGTACACCTTGCAGGCCGGCGAGGTAGACCACCGTGCAGAAGCCGAGCATCTGCCAGGAGATGACGAAGCCGACGGAGTAGAGGGCGAGGGCCGGGTCGGAGAGCCAGCCCGGTGGGTGGTTCACTCCGCCCGAGCGGAGTACGGAGTTGATGAGGCCGTCGTCGGTGAGAAGTTCCTGCCAGATGACGGAGACGACCACCGAGCTGAGGACGACGGGTACGAAGAAGACGCCGCGCAGTGCGTTGTAGAGCCGGCCGCGCCGGTCCAGCATGACGGCGATGGCCAGACCCAGGGTATTGGGGACGGTCACCACGATCAGGGTGAGGATCGTCGTCACCTTCAGGGTGGTGAGGAAGGCGTCGTCGGTCAGCAGGTCGGTGTAGTTCCCCAACCCGGTGAACCGTGTCCTGTGGGAGAACGCGTTGGCGTTGGTGAGGCTGTAGCCGACGCTGAGGCCGATCGGGGTGACCACGAACAGCGCGTAGACCACGAGGCCCGGGGCGCCGAAGCCGGCGAAGTGTCCGAGGGCGGGCCAGGGGCTGCGCCGCCGCTTCGGCGCGACGGGCCGCGCGGGTGAGCGAGGGGCGGGGGCAACGCCCTTGCGGGCGCTGCCCTTCTCGTCCAGCGCGGGCATCACTTGGCCGCCTTCGCCCATTCGTCGTCCAGGGCCTGCGTGGCCTGGTCGGCGTTCTTCTGGCCGGCGATGATGTCCTGGGCCAGGGCGTAGGACTTGTCCACCAGGCCCGGCAGCAACGCATCGTCGCCGGTTTCGACGAGGAAGGCGTTGACGATGCCGTTGTTCTTCACGGCGTCCTGGTAGACCTTCACCGACTCGTTGTAGACGGGGCCCATGTCTGCCGGTGGGGTGTAGCCCTTCATGGCGATGATCGCGCCGTCCGCCTTCACGATGGCGTCCAGGTTCTGCTTGTCCTGCTGGAAGGCCAGCGCGAACTCCTTGGCCGGGGTGAGGTTCTTGGAGTGCGCGTTCACCGACATTCCGCCGCCGGTGTACGACGGGACGGCGGGCGAGCCGTCGTCGGTCGGGAAGGGGAACACGCCGATGTCGTCCCGTCTGTCGCTCTTGTCGGCCGCGGCCGGGAACCAGGTGCCCATCGGGTACATGGCGCCCTTGCCGGACAGGAACGCCGTCTCGGTACTGGCGTAGTCGCGGGACAGGCCGGCCTTGTCGACGTAGCCCTGCTTCACCAGGTCCACGAACTTCTGCGTGGCGCCCTTGAAGGAGGCGTCGGTGAACTTGACCTGACCGGTGCGGCGCTGGGCGATGAAGTCCGGGGTCTTCTTGTAGACGTCGGTGGCGACGAGCGCGGTCCACAGGTAGGAGGCCGCGAAGGCGTCCTTTCCGCCGCCTCCGGTGACGAAGGGGGTGATGCCGGCCGCCTTGAGCTTGGCGGCGACGTCCAGGAGATCCTTGTAGGTCGACGGCGGGGACGTGACACCGGCCTGCTGGAACAGGCTCTTGCTGTAGTAGACCAGCGGGGTCGGCTGTGTGTTGTACGGCAGCTGGTAGATCTTGCCGCCGATCGGGTTGGAGTGCGGGAAGGTGAAGGGCTCCAGCTCCTTGTCCGACCACGGCGCCATGTCGCCCGCTTCCGCGAAGCCGACCGGCGAGACCGAGATCATCACATCGGGGAACTGGCCCGATGCCTTCAGCTGCTTGGCGTACCCGGTGCGGTCGGCGGAGGGCGCGACCAGCTTCTTGACCTTCAGGCCGGGAACTTGCTTCGCTGCCCGGGCGATCGCGTCGTCCCAGTACTTGGCGTCCAGGTTGGGGGTCTCGAAGGTCAGGAAGGTGATCTCCTTCGAGGCGTTCGTGCTGCCGGAGCCGGAGGAGCCGCTGCTTCCGGCGGGGGCGCAGGCGCCTGCGGCGAGGGACAGGGCGATGAGGGGGAGTGTGAAGCGCATGGAGCGGTTCATTGCAAAGGGTCCTCGTTCTCGGAGGCGGGTCGATGGGCCGTGTCGGCCGGTGGGGCAGAAGGTGTCGGCGGGTAATATTTCTGATACCTTCTGAATTAAGTAGCCAGATGGTGAGGCGGGAAGCCAAGCCGTGTCAAGGGGGTAAGCAGAACTCGTGACCATCTCAGGAGGCGACTCCACCCTGCTCCGCCGCCTGAACGCGGCGGCGGCTCTGCGGGCCCTGCACCAGGTCGACGCGGCCACGCTCACCGAACTGGTCAAGGCCACAGGTTCGTCGCGGGTGACCGTCGAGAACGCGCTGGCGGGCCTGGCCGAGCAGGGCTGGGTGGCCGAGGCCGAAGCGGACGAGGCCGCGTCCCGCAGGGTCGGCCGGCCGGCCAGGCGCTTCCGGTTCCGCGCGGAGGCCGGCTGCGTGCTCGGATTCGACATCGGCCTGCACAAGGTGCTCGCCATCGTCGCCGACCTGCGCGGTCAGGTGCTGGGGACCGGCCGCACAGCCGTCACCCCGGCCCTGCCCGCAGAGGAACGGCTGGCCGCAGCCCGCACGCTCGGCCACCGCACACTCCGTGGTGCCGGACTGACAGCGCAGGACGTGTGGGGAGTCGGCGTCGGCACCACGGGTGTCGTGGCGGCGGACGGCACGGTAACGCGCAGTGACCTGCTCCCGGCCTGGACAGGCACGGACCTGGTCGCGGCCTTCACCGAGCCGTTCGACGCCCCGGTCATGGCGGGCAACGACGCCAGGCTCGCCGCGCTGGCCGAGCGCTGGCGAGGTGCGGCGGCAGGCGCCGAGGACGTGCTGTACATCCACGCGGGGCGGCGGATCTCGTCAGGACTGCTGATCGGCGGCAAGGTGCACACCGGCCGGCACGGCGCGGCAGGCGAGATCGGCGTCCTGCCGAGCTCCCGCTGGGACACGGCTCCGGGCCGCCTGCTGGCCCACTGGGCGGACCCCGAGACGCTGTTCGCGGCGGCCGGGGCGGGCGAGGCGAAGGCGCTGGCCGCGCTGGAGGACTTCGCCGACGACCTGGCCCAAGGCGTGGCGGCGATGACCCTCACCTTGGACCCGGAGCTGGTGGCTGTGGGAGGCGGCCTCTCCCGGGCCGGCCGACTGATCACAGAACCCCTCAGTCGTCGTCTTGCGGAACTCTGCCTGTTCCCGGTCCCGGTGGCCGCTTCGCAACTGGGCGACGAGGCGGTGGCACTGGGCGGCATCCGCCTGGCACTGAACGCGGTGGAGCAGGAACTGTTCGACGTGAACGGGTGAGGAGCGTGCGATGCCACGACGTCCGGGGATCCCCCCATCACGGTCCCGGCGGCGACGTGGGGGAAGGGGCCGTGAACTGCCCCCTTCCGGCAGTGCGGCACACCTCCGCACCGCCGGTGCCGTGCGTCGGGAAGGAGTTGGCCTGATGGGGGACATGGTCGCGCGCTGACCGCTGAACTGGAGCCGTCCCGCGGTGCGCGGCCGTCTCACCAACGCCCGACGCCTGATCGGAGAGAGCGCGCGCTGCGGATGTGGGGGCTGGAGCGCGCCGAGCAGTGGGACATGTGGGGCACGGACACCGTGAAGCAGGCCGTCTGTCGGGGGCTCGGCCTGGCGGACGTCTCCGAGCACGTCATCCGTCAGGAGACGGAGTCCGGGATGCTCGCCGCGCTGACCATGGTGCCGGCCCCGCACGTGCGGACCGTGTCCCTGGTGAGGCGGTCGGACCGGGTGCTCACGCCTTCGGAGGAGGCGTTCGAGGACCTGGTCGGAGCCGTCTCCGAGTGGCCGGTGGACGGGCGGGAGCGCGGCCCCAGTACCTGATGCAGGCGGATCGTAGGTCGACGGCCGCGTCGATGTCCGAGAGCGGGAAGGCGTCGGGGACGAGCCCGGCGAACCGGTCCCGCATCGGGGGTTCGTGCGGGGAAGTCGAAGGCCTCCGCGTCGTCATCGACCGCGTAGTCGCGGCGTCCGACCCCACGGGTGAGGTCGCGGACGAAGGTGTTGGGCTCGAAGGCCACCGTCGGCCCGGGCGACACCGAGCCGACGAGCGCCACGCGCCCGTCCAGCCCGACGAGGTCCAGAGCCGACTGGACGGTCCTGTGGTTGCCGGACAGTTCGAGGACGACGTCCGAACCGAACTCCCTGACCGCGGTGTCCATCGCGCCGGGGGAGAAGGCGACGCCGACACCGCACTCCGGCGCCAGGCCCCGCCGGCCCTCGTCTGCGCCCGGTACCGTGGCCACCCTCGGACGGGGCGGCCACGGAGTTTCAGTGCGCGTGCGTGGTGCCGCTCTCCTGCTCGTCGAGCGGCTCGGGCTCCGGCAGACGGCGGTTGATCGGGAAGGGGATCTGGAGCTCGCCCAGCGCGCCGTGGGACCTGAGCGGGGCGTCCAGACCACTGAGGTCATGCCAGGCGGGCTCGGTGCCGGTCTCGTCGAGGAGGGCCCCTCGCTCGACGGGGCCGGCGAGTTCGTCGCCCTCTCGCGCCACGGACGGACTACAGCCGGCGCAGCTTGTCCTTCGCGGTGACCACGACGACGTCCAGGCCGGCCTCGTTAGCGGCGGCCAGGAGGGTGGGCGCCCGCAGGAACCGCTTGTCGTTCATCAGGACTTCCTCGCCGAGCCCGGTGTCGAAGATGTAGTTCCCGCTGATGCCGTGCACGGCCGGCGGCCGGCCGGTGGCGATGGACACGTTGTTGGGGTTGGTGAGGGCGGGCATCGAGCAGTGGGCGGGCCACGAGGTTCCCTCGCCTTCGAGGACCTTGCTCAGCCAGGGCATCCGACCGGCCGCCATCGCCTCGATGTGGTAGTCGGGCTCGCTGCCGTCGATGCAGATGACGACAACCGGGTTTGCGGGCCTGGCGTACGTTCTGCCGTTGACGGTGAAATTCCCTGTGGCCTGCCCGGTTGCCCGAAGGACTCACCCTTGACCGGATCAAGAACCAGGGCGAGAACGCTCCCCGTTCCCCAAACCCGTCCACCACCACCCGCCCGATTCCGTGGATCGACAACTCCTGGGACACCGGGTGCGCGCCGCGCGATCCTCCGCGCAACCGGTCGAGCGCCCGGCGGTCCTGACGACCACCGGGCGCTCGACCCCGATCAGATGCGATCACGCATCGGGCCGGTCGCCCCCCGGAGCCTCCGAGGCCGACCTTCCCTCACAATTCGTCATGTGCCCCGCACCCCGTCCCGTTGTCATCGACGTACGACGTGTGCCAGAGCGCGTTGTCCGATCCGCGGACGAACACGTCCAGGTGTCCGTTCTCCGATGACACCGCCGCGGGTGCGCCGCGCAGATCACCGGTGAGGCTCCTCCAGTCCACCCAGGACTTGCCGGTACTCCAGCTCTTCACCTGGAGGTCCCTGTCCCTGCCCTGGATGAAGACGTCGAGACGTCCGGGTGCCTGGCCGACCACCTTCGGACCATCGGCCAGGGTTCCGCCGAGGGACCCCCACTCGGACCACGCGCCGTTGACGTGCCACTTGTTCCAGAGTGCGTTGTCCGATCCGCGGGCGAACACGTCCAGACCACCGCTTTCCAGCGGCATCGCCACAGGGTCGCCGGCCAGCTCGCCGCCGAGGGAAGCCCAGTCGGACCATGTGCCACTGACGAACCACTTGTGCCAGAGCGCGTTGTCCGATCCGCGGACGAACACCTCCAGGCCTCCGCTCTCCAGCGGCGTCGCCGCGGGTGCGCCGCGCAGAACACCGCCGAGGCTCGTCCATTCCGACCACGGCCGGCCGGATATCCAGGTCTTCACCTGGAGGTCCCTGTCCTTGCCCTGGATGAAGACGTCGAGACGGTCGGGTCCCCGGCTGACGACCGTCGGACTGTCGGCCAGGTTGCCCCCGAGCGACTCCCAGTCGGACCACGCGTCGTTGACGAACCACTTGTGTCCGAGTGCGTTGTCCGCTCCGCGGACGAAGACGTCCAGGCGCCCGTTGGCCAGTGACACCACCGCAGGCGCCCCGACGATCCTGCCGCCGTCGGGCGTGCCGAGATCGGCGTAGTCCGACCAGGAAACACCGTTGTAGGACCTCTTGTACAGATGGCCGTTCGTGCTCTGGACGGCGAAGACGTCGAGACTGCCAGGCGCTTGGCTGATCGCCGTCGGGCTGTCTGTCAGGTCTCCCCCGAGGGACTCCCAGGCGGACCAGGTCTGCGACGGCACCGATCGTTTGCAGGTGCGGTCGATGGCGGCCGAGAGAGCTATCGCCAGTACCGGCACGACATCTCGGAAGGAGTGGTAGCGGGTCTGGCCGATCACCTCCGACGGGTGGGTCGGATCCTGGCTCACCTGGGCTGCGTAGGCGGAGAGCCGGTTCCAGTTGTTCTCCTCTTCGAGGTACTCGGCGGGCAACGGGATTCCCGTGCCGGTGGTGCCGATCTGCGTGTGCATGAATGCCTCGATGTGGCGGAAACGCGCGGCTTCGGCGGTTATCGCTGCGACTTGGAGCACCGCACGGGCCAACTGCGCTTGGGAGACGCCCTCCTCGCCCCCGGTGTAGGCCTGGAGGTCGTTGAGCGCGCGCAGTACCGACTCGGAGTTGTAGGTCAGTTCACCCCGACCAACCTCCGCCGTTCGCTCCAGAGCGGGATAGTCAGGTCGCATGAACAGTTCCTGGGGATGTCCCGTGTCCATGAACTGCGCTACTCGGTCGGCATTTCCGTTGAACGCGTAGGTCTGCCTGAGGGGGTTCCCGGACCGGAACCCGACCAGGTACATGTTCTCTGCGCTGAAGTAGAGATGCACGGACCGGTCATCGCTGAGCTCGACGACGAGCTCGATGTTGCCGGTCCCCGTGCGGTACAGGGGGTCCCGATAAGCGGTGGCCGTGGCCCGCAGGCTGGCGATCATGGCTTGATAGTTGTTCGCGCGGGCGGAGGGAGTATCCGCGTCGTGGTAACGCCATTCCACCACGTGATCAGCTATTGCCATGGCCGGTGGGGACGATGCGAGTGAGCCGCCCAGGAGTGCGGCGACGAGCGTCAGCAGTGTCAGCGCGGTGGTCAACGGGCGACCTGTCCTGACGGTTGTACGCGCGGTGGTCAACGGGCGACCTGTCCTGACGGTTGTACGGTACTTGATCATTTTCACCTCGATTACTTGTGAAGGGAGGAGAACGACGGGCTCGGGCAAGGAGCGGAGGCGGAAGTGCCAGGCCCGTGCACAGCCCCTCGTGTGTGGGGCGTGGATGAGTCTCGGTCCAGCAGAGGCCTCCGGGGCAGCGTGGAACTACCTGCCCTGATACCTGCCTCGACCCGTGGCGGGAGGTCCCCGCGGGCGGCGGCGCGCCGCAGGGCCCGAGCCTCCCCGGCCGCAGTCCTCAACGGATCCTGAGCACGCCCGCGGCACCCGTGCGCTCGGCCCTGCCCGACGGGCCGAGCGCACGGGTGCCGCGGGCAGTCAGAAGAGAACCTCTCCCGAGACCGATGAGGTTCGGCGGTGGCGGCGGTCAGACCTGAGAAAGCCATCGACAGCTGACCAGGGAGACCCGAAATGACCATCGTCGCCCCCGCCCCCACCACCCCCGCCATGAAGTCCGGCAAGACCGTGGTCCGCGTGGTCTGGACGCTGCGGATCCTGCTCGCGCTCTTCTTCGCCCTGGCCAGCGCACTGCCCAAGCTGCTCGCGCTCCCCGCCGCCACGACCGTGTTCGACGCCACGGGCGTGGGTCACTGGTTCATGTACCTGACCGGCCTGGTGGAGCTGGCCGGGGCGATCGGACTACTGGTCCGTCGGCTGGCTGGACCGGCCGCGACCGCGCTGATCGTCTTCCTGGTGTTCGCGTTCGTCATCCACCTCACCGCGATGCACGGTGTGAACGCCGGGACCACGTTCGTCTTCATGGTGCCGCTTGCCGTCATCGCGTGGAACCGGCGCGCCGAGACGGTCACGCTGTTCGGTCGTCGGCGCCGACCCGGTGCGTGGAGGTACCGGCCGTCGGGGACCACCGACGGCCGGCACCTGGTCATCCGTGGTCCGGCATTGCCTGTCTAGGGCTTGGTCGACCAGGTCGTCGATGGTCTTCGGTGCCTTGTCGACGGGCACCTGGCCGATGAGGCCGGCCACGATGTGGCCTTCTGGGCGTCCCAGCGGGCCTGGAAGGCGTGCCGGTCCCGGAGCGGCTGGTCGCGGGGTGCCTCCGGGGTGCAGCGGAGCGGCTGCGGCAGGAAGTCCTCGGTCCTGTTGCGGAAGACCAGCGCGATGATGGTGAGCACCACGATCGCCAGAGCCGACTTGACCGCGCGGTGGCGCAGTTCCCGCGCTTGGTCGGCGAGGGCCACCCGCCCCCGGGGTCCTTCGACGCCTTCTTCGTCACCTTGGAGAGCTGGCTCGACCCGGGTCCTCAACTCGTGCCCTGGATAACGCTGGTGGGTGGGTCTCAGGTGGTCACGCTCCTCCGCACGACCGGCCGGGCGAACGCGTCGGGCCGGTCAGAAGAATGAGAGGCTTCGCCTCCTCGGGGTCGCAAGCGTGGTTGGTGCCCTGCGACGGCGCGCTGCCAGAGGAAAGGGGGCCGGCCCCGGCGCAGGGACTTCTGTCGTGCGGTTGGCTGGGTTCGGCCGTGTCCGACGGGTTCACCGACGTCGGCACGGCGTGTGGACAGGACAAGAGCTCTCGGCGCGGGACACTGCGGTCCTGTCGGCGCCGACGAAGCGAGCGTAGTACCTCCGAGGAACGGGGGCCTCAGGCGCGAGGCCCGTGGTTGGCGGCCGGCCGACGGATGTCTTCCGGCCGAGGGGGTGTCGTAGCCGGCCGCAGGAATGACGGACGGCGGGGCAGGGCAGCACGCGGACGCCGGTCGGCGAGGGCCGTCGTGGCGCCGGCGGTTCGAGGTGCGCCGCTGGTGCGCAAAGTGTGCGGGCTCTTCGGTGCGCGAGTCAACGGTCGAACCCCGTATGCGTGTTCCACCTCGGGCTCACGGCAGGCAGCTGCATCCCCGATCCGACCGGGCGCGGAATCAGACGATCCATGGCACGTGGGCGAGTGCTTCCCATGACCCCGGCCCGGCTGCGTCGGCTCTGCGGGGAACCGCCCGCCGCTCACGTCGTGCGCTGGACGTTCCGGCGGTGGCTGCTGATCGCCCTCACAGGCGGAGTCGTTCCGGCGGTGGCCCTTCACGAGCGGATCCGCATCGGGTTGGAGGCGGGGGACCTTGCACGCCCGGCCGGGGCGCCATCTGCACGATCTCATGGAGGCGCGTGCTGGTGACCACCACGCTCTCCAACTCACCTGCCGCCCCTGCGGCGAACAGTCGGTCGCCCATCAGACTGGCCAGCTGATCGGGACGCCAGGACTCCAGGCCCGGGGGCATCCCGGACACGGGCCAACCCGATAGCAGATCGTGACACACCTGCCGCCCTTGAAGGCGGAGCCGGATGGGAGGATCCCGTTCCCGGTCGCTTCCGTTCCCCTTCGTGGATGTCGGTCGCGCCGCTCCGCCCCACCGAGGAGCGCCCCCATGCGCCATCACTCCTGCTTGCCTCCCCGCCGCCGGGCCCTGCCGGCCGCGGCCCTCATCACCGCCTCGGCCCTGCTGCCCACCGCCTGCGCCGGCTCGGACGCCCCGGAGAGCGCCGGCGACAAGGCCCGGGCGGCCGTCCCCCAAGCGCAGCGGGCTGCCGGGGTGCTACGGATCGGCTCCGACCTGAACTACCCGCCGATGGAGTTCCACGGTGCGGACGGCAGGCCGGACGGCCTCGACCCGGACCTGGCCAACGCGTTGGGGAATGTCCTCGGCCTGCGGATCGAGATCGTCGACACGGCGTTCGACAAGCTGATACCGGACCTCAACGCCAGGCGGTTCGACGTGGCGATGTCGGCGATCAGCGACACGCCCAGGCGCCGCGACGCGCTGGATGAGGACGGAATCCCGACCGGTGAGCCGGGTGCGGACTTCGTGGACTACTTCGTCGCCGGCACCTCGATCATCGTGCAGAAGGGCAACCCGAAGGGGATCCGGACGCTGGAAGACATCTGCGGCCGCACGGTCGCGGTGCAGCGCGCCACCACCCAGGACGAGATCATCAGCCGCCAGGTCACCGCCTGCGCCCGGCGGGGCGAGGCGCTGCAGGTCCACCGCTTCGACGATGACGCCCAGGCCCTAGCCGAAGTGGCGGCCGGCACGGCGGTGGCCGACTTCAACGACCTCCCGGTGGCGGCGTACGCGGCCAGGACCACCGACAACGGCAACCGATTCGAGGTGACGGGCACGCAGTCGCAGTCCAGCCCGTACGGGATCGCGGTGAACAAGAGCGACACGGCCCTGCGCGACGCGCTGGTGAGGGGGCTGGACCAGCTGATGCGCAGCGGCGAGTACGACACGATCCTCGCGAAGTGGAACGTCAGCGCGGGGACGGCCCAGGCAGCGGCGATCAACGGGGGGCTGTGACCCGGAGCGTCATCAGGTCGGGAGCAGCGTCCCGACGACAGGTCCACAGACGACGGGTCCACAGGTGTCCCCTCCGACCCGCCGCCGGGGTCCGCTCACCGACTGCGCCCGCCCACCGGCCCGTCGGCGGGCGGCCGCAGCGGCGCCCGGAAGCCCCCGGGAGGACTGTCCCGGGCTCCTGGCAGCCGGCACTGTTCACCGGCCCCGGCCCGGCCCCTGGTCGGGGAGCGGCCCGAGCGTTGGAGGCCGCTCGCCTCGTGGCCGGCCGGCTACGGGCACCGGCCGGGCGCGCTGCGCCGTTTCAGCGGGCAGCGCGCGGTGCCGGTCCTATGCCGCCTGTGGCTGGATGATCGAGGCCGGGTCCTCGACCGGCAGCTCGGTCTGCGTCCACCACCTGGCCGGAAGTTCGATCAGGCGGCAGCCGAGCCGGCGCAGCCGGCGGACGGTGGCTGCGGCCTGCCGATCGTCGAGCGAGAACACGAACGGCCCCGGGATCAGCAGTGTGTCGATCCGGCCGTGCGCGATGTCGTGTTCGAGGAGCTTCAGTTGCGGCAGGCCGGCACGGTGCCCCCGGCCGTTGTCCAGGTACACGAACGGCTCGGGCAGGCCGTGCCGCCGGGCGAGTTGTTCCAGTGCGCGGCGGTGGCATCCCATCTCGGACGGATCGGTGGGGTAGCAGCGCAGGTAGAGCGCGACGTGCGGGCTTCCGGATGTGGGTTGTGAGTACACGGCTCTCACCTGCGCATGGTCGGCGGGGCGGGTGGCAGACGGTGTCGCCGGTTCGCCCGGGAGGCGAGGGTCGGCGTCGGTTCGTTCGTCTTCCACCCTGGGCTTTCGAGGTGTGGGGTCGCAGCGGGAGAACTGCCGAGACGGGTACGGAAAGGCACGCCCGTACGTATGGAAGCTCACCCGTGGGAACGGACTGTGCCGATCCGATCACGTGCTGTCGTGGACCTTCGGCGGTGATGGGATGACGGGAACCGGTGTGGGCCGCGTGGGTGGGCCGTGCGGCACGGCCTGGCGGCGGCCTCCCGCGGGTTTGACCGTCCGCTGGGAGCGACCTAGCCTCCGAGTATGAGGAGGACCGGGCAGCAGAGCAGGCGGGGGGCGGTCGCCGATCTGCCCGATGAGCTGAGCAGTTTCGTCGGTCGCGAGCGGGAGATCGCCGAGGTCAGGGATCTGCTCTCGACCACGCGCACGGTGACCCTGCTTGGCCCCGGAGGCGTCGGGAAGACGCGGCTCGCACTGCGGGTGGCGAGTCAGGTCCGCAGAGCGTTCGCGGACGGGGTGGCGTTCATCGATCTCGCCCCTTTGCAGGACGGTGACCTGCTCGCGTACACGGTCGCCGAGGCGCTGGGCATCGAGAGTCGCAGGCCGAGCGACCGGGTGGAGGTCCTTGAGGACTTCCTGCGCGAGCGGCGGATGCTGCTGGTGTTCGACAACTGCGAACAGCTCACGGAAGCGTGCGCCGAGCTCGTCACCACCCTTCTCAGGGCCTCGCACGGGCTGCGGGTCCTCGCGACGAGCCGCCAGTTCCTCGGGGTCACGGGCGAATGCCGGTGGCAGGTCCCCCCGCTGCCGGTGCCGGACCCCGACCGACCCGGATCTCGCGCCGCCGTCCCCGACTCCTCCGCTCTCGCGCTGTTCGCCGCGAGGGCTTCCTCCGTGACGGACTTCGTCCTGACGGACGGGAACTGGCGCGAGGTGGCGCTGTTGTGCCGCAGGCTGGACGGCCTGCCGCTGGCGATCGAGCTGGCCGCGGCGGGTACGCGGGTGCTCTCCGTTCAGGACATCCTCCAGAGGCTCGACGGACGGCTGCGCATCCCGGCCTCCACCGACCGTGCGGCGCCCTCCCGGCACCGCTCGCTCGCGGCGGTGGTGGACACGAGCTACCAGCTCTGCTCGCCGCAGGAGCGCCTCCTGTGGGCCCGGGTGTCGGTCTTCGCCCAGCGGTTCAGCCTGTACGCCGCCGAAGAGGTCTGCGGCGACGACTCCCTCCCCGCCGACACCGTCCTGGACCTGGTCACCGGCCTGGTCGACAAATCCGTCCTCGTCGCCGAACCGCACTCCGGTGAGATGCGCTACCGCCTCCTCGACACCCTGGCCCACTACGGCCGCGAGCGACTGCGCGAGGCGGGCGAGGAGGACATGCTGCGCCGGCGCCACCGCGACCTCTGCCTGAGCCTGTCGAGGCGCCTGGAGGCCGACTGGTTCGGGCCCCACCAGCTGGAACGGTCCCGGCAGATGCGGGCGGAGCACGCCAACCTCCGCGCCGCCCTGGACTACTGCCTCACCACACCGGGGGAGAGCGAGGCCGGCCTGGCCATGCTCACCGCACTCCTCTACCACTGGCTCGGCGGAGGACACCTCACCGAGGGACGTCACTGGTTCGCGAAGGTCCTCGCGCTGGTCCCCGATCCGACCGTCGAACGCAGCGCGGCGCAGTTGTACGCGAGTGTGCTCGCCGCGAGGCAGGGTGACGGCGCTGCGGCCTATCGGGCACTGGAGGAGTGCCGGAGCATCGCCAAGGACCTCGGCATCGACCTGCTGGAGGCCCACGCCATCGGCGCCGCCGGGTACGCCGCCCTGGCCGAGAACGATCCCCACTCCGCGCTCGCCGGCCTGCAGGAGGCCATGCGGGAACTTCGCCGGATGGAGGTGCCGCCCGAGCAGTACATGTACATGCTGGTTCTCACCGCCCTGGCGCGACTGCGGATGGGCGAGTTCGACCAGGCGACCGCGGCGGCCGAGGAGGTGCGCCGGATCAGCACCCGGGTCGGCGAGCGCTGGTTCCTGGGATCGGCCCTGGTGGTCCTCGGGTACGTCGAGTTCGGCCGGGGTGATCCGGGGGCCGCCGCCGAACACGCCGCGGAGGCCGCGAAGATCGGCTGGGACTTCAGGGACGCCACCACCGCCGGCCTGGCCGTGCGGATTCTGGCATGGGTGGCCATGGCCGCCGGCGACCACCGGCGGGGCGCGCTGCTCACCGGTGTATGGCTGGGCATCCGACAGCGAACCGGCCTGGCGGACGACGCTCCGGACGTCTTCGACGGGACCGTCGAGCGGCTGAGGGCCGCGGCCACGGCGGAACTCGGCCCGTCGGGCTTCCAGGCGGCCGTGGACACCGGTGCCGACCTCGACCTCGACCGTGCCGTCGCGGTCGCTCTGGGCACCGACACCGGCGAGCCGGGTGCCGACGAATCGACGACGGCCGGTACGCACCCGCTCACGAAACGGGAACTGCAGGTCGCGGGACTCGTGGCGGACGGGATGTCGAACAAGCAGATCGCAGAGACCCTGGTGATCGCCCAGCGCACCGCAGAGAGCCACGTGGATCACATCCTGGCGAAACTGGCCTTCTCCTCCCGGGCCCAGATCGCCGTGTGGGTCGTCCGGACCCAGGGAGCGACGGCGAGCGGGCAGCCGTAGCAGGTCGGACCGGGCGGCCCTCGCCGACGGGCCGAGTGCGCGACTCCCGGCCCGTGCGCAAGATCCGTGGATCCCGAACAGCGCCACCCGTGCCGGCAGTCGGCCGGTTCGCGGGTGCCGCCGGCGGGTCGCCGAACCCGGTCGACCCGCCGTCCTGCCAGAGGTGCCGGCGCGACGGCCGTCGACCCGGTGGCAGGCGTGCCGGTGACGCCACTGGGAGCGCTGAGGTCGAACGTTCGCTCGACGGACCTCTCGTTCGTCCCTGCTGGACACCACGGGAGGATAGTGTCACTATCTACCTATAGGATAGCGACACTATCCATTGAGGTCAGGGGCTCGCCATGGCAACAACCACCCGTGCACACGGGCGAATCACGGATGCCCACGAGGGAGAGCTCGTCCTCTTCCTGATCGGCATGCGGGTCAACCGATGGCGCGCCGTGCGCCAGTGGTGGCCCGTACTCATAGCCATGCCGGCCATGCTGCGCGAACTCGCGAGCGATCCGGACTCCGGCATGGCAGGCTTCCGCGTGATGGTCGGTGGGGGACTGCGCGAGATCACCGTGATCCAGTACTGGCGGGACGCGAACCGGCTGCTGGCCTACGCATCGGCGGCGGACCGAAACCATCGGCCCGCCTGGCAGGCGTTCAACCGTCGTGCCCGCGCCTCCTCGTCCGACAGGCGTCCGGCCGTGGGGATCTGGCATGAGACCCTCCAGGTGTCCGCCGGCCGGCACGAGTCCATCTACGTCGGCATGCCGCCCTTCGGCCTCGGCCGGGCTTTCGGTACGCAGCCCGTCCAAATGCGTGGTGAGACCGCTGCGCAGCGACTCGCGCGCCAGGCCGGCTCGTGACAGGTGGGTGGGCGGCTGCGGCCACGTAAGGGCGAGTGGGCGCGAGTCCGGAGCCCCGGCCCGGCGAGACGGCTGAGCAGTCCCCGCCCGGGCGGGCGACGCCGGTGGCCGCCGTTGTTCCTTCTCGCGAACCGGGCGTTCACCACGGGCGAGAGCGCAACCGGCCAGGAGTCCGGGTACGACCTGTACCGCACCGGCGTCGGGCGCGGCAGCACCCTGGACGACGAGGACCTCCTGGTGGCCAGCCAGGCAGGGTGCTACCACGTCGGGCCGAAAACGACTGCGGGCGCCGGGGAATCGTGCTGGGACGGCGGGCTCGCGACAGCACTCGCACGTAGGCGGGGCCCGTCATCGACTGCCGGGAGTTGCGCAAGCTCCTCGACGACAACGGCCACAGCCAGGTGCGGGCCAACGTCGTGGCTTTCCCGCAAGCTCGTTGACGTCACGCATGCCATGCCAACGACGGCTGTCACCCTTCGTTGCCACCGATTACGGGACGGTGCCGCTCACCGTACGGCCCCTGCGACGTCCTGGTAGGTCGCGGGTCCCTGGGCGATGCGTACCGCGTCGTCGTAGACAGTGAGAGGTCCGGTGGTGGCAGTGTCCTGGGCGTACTGGGTGGCGTTCTTCATCTTCCACCCGGGGCGGTAGATGCCGATCTTGAAGTAGGGGCCCTGCTTGTCGTTGTACTCCGTCGGCCCGGTGTAGCTGACCGCCTGCTGGCCGTCCTGCCACAGCTGGATCAGCCCGTTGCCGGTCGGTGACCAGATGGCGTGCAGTACGAAATCGCACCACACGCCCGTCCGGATGGCCCCGAGTGTGTATGCACGTGTGCCGGATCCGGGCCCCGTCGAGGCGGCGCCCTGGCTGTTCCAGTGGAGGTCGAGCATCCACTGGTTGCCCTTGACACTCACCGCGACGGGCGGGTTGTTCTTGATGTCGTCGTCCTGGTCCTTGGCGTCCTGACCGATCTCTGCGTGCCATTGGGCAAGGATGGTGCTCTGCTGGTCCACCTGCCAGGTCTGCGGCAAGTAGATGCTGAAGCCGTACCAGTTCTCGGAGCCCATCGGCACGGGCGGGCGGGCGACCTCGGAGCGGAAGCTGCCCAGCTCGTGCGGCACCGTGGCCTGCAGTGCGTGCTGCCCGTCCCGCACCGGTGAAGTGGTCTGACGCAGCGCACTGCCGGCCTTCTGGGTCAGCTGCGACAGGGGCTGCTGGCGGTCGCCGTCGGAGATGTCGTTGACGCCGACCTTCCAACCGTTGTCGGCGACCTGCTCGAACCCCTCGTAGAACACGCTGGCCGCCGGTACCGAAGCGGCCGACGACGAGCCTGCGGGCGCGGGCGACGTGACGGAGGGCCCAACGGGCGTCGCGGCTTCGTGGTCACGGCGACCATTGCCCTGGCACGCCGAGACGGTCGGCCCCACCCCCAACGCCAGCGCCAGCGCTGCCAAACAGACCCGATTCCTCGCCAAGCCCATCGCCAGGCCCTCCCTCACTCGGAACATCCAGTGCCATCCCCACCTCGCGTGCCCACTGCCACCCCGATCGGACGGCGACGGAACCTTGAGGCGTTGCCAACCCAACCGAACCCTGGTCGAACAGGGTGACTGACGGTCGCCCCTGAGTCGGTTGCTAGGGAAGGAGCGCCGTGCCGCTTGCCCGTCCTGGGTTGTTATCAATGTGTTAGCTTGTTGTCCGACCTCGCAGGTCACTCGACCTGCTGATCTGCGGTTATTTCCGACAGGCAGCAGATGCGGCCGCTCTCCACGCTTCGAGATGTCGAGTCACGAAGAACCAGAGAACGGCCGATGCCTATGAGTTGAGCCCTGCCCCGCGACGTGGACGCCCTTGACACCTGGACCTTGTAGCTCCAGGAAGGGAAGATGCCGCCGCGGAGAGCTTCTTCGCCTCCCTGAAGCGGGAGTTGATGCACGGAGTGTGCTGGTCCAGCTGGCACGAGGTGAGGCTGGACGGATGGTGCGGGCGGGACGTTGTACCGGGTGCGGTCCCGCCCAGCGTCTTGAAGCCGCTACGCCGATGGCGCACGACCCGGTCTCGTGGGGTCCGTTCGGTAGTGGCGGGTTCCGGCCCGGACGCGGGTGGGCAGGGGTGGTGAATTCATCCATTCAGGCAAATGTATGACTGTAGGTCGGCAACCAGTCGCAGGTCAACGGCTGTTGGAAGGGCATTCTCTTGACCCGGGAGCCGTTGACGGGCCCAGCTCGGCGGGTCTACCTTGTCCGCACGGACGACCCGTGTTCGCCGATGCGAACAGGAGCGGACCAGGACCACGGTGCGGTGGTCCGCAGCCAGCGCTGTCCGTGGCGAGGTCGCCACACCACGGCGTTCGCTCGCGTCGGTTACCGGGTCACCCTCCCCACGGCCAGCCCCGTCTTCGTCGAGGCCGCTCTGGCCGGCCTGCTCCACATGTATGGGTTACCGCTCGCCCGGGATTCAGCCCGGGCGCGTCTGGCACGGTCCGCGTCAGGGTCCCGGCCCCGCGCGGCCTCGAAACTCGTCGGAGAAGGGCTCTCGCCTCCCGCTGAGCATGACAAGGGTCATGCGAACAGGCCGCCCGCACGGCTCCGACCGCCCGAACCCCTCTCCCCTCCTTCGAAGGAAGCAGCATGAGACCTTCGGTCCGGCCGACCCCCTCCATGGAACGGCGCACGATCGACGTCGTCCCCCCGAACGAACGACACGGAACTCCGCGTAGCCAGTTCACCCTCTGGTTCGGCGCTCGCTGCCCTCACCGCCGCCGTCGCCGTCATGGGCTACCGCCAGATCCACCGACTCGGGCGAATCGCCACCGTGCTCGGAGCCCTCGGATTCAGCTACCTCGCGATCCGGCTGCTGACGATCCACGACCTCGGACCGGTCTTCGGTGTCAAGCCGTTCAGCGCCGCGACGTTCCTGCTCGCCATCTCGCTCGGCGCCGGCTGGCAGCTCACCTACGGTCCGTACGTCGCCGACTACTCCCGCTACCTGCCGCGCGAGACCCCTGAGCGAACGACGTTCCGCTACACCTTCTGGGGAAGCGTCATAGGCTCCCAGTGGTCCATGACCCTCGGGGTTCTCGCCGCCTCGATCCCGCTGGCGGACGGCGGCGGCTTCCTCGGCCACCAGGTGCGCTTCCTCGGAGACCTCGGTGGCGGCGGCGTGTTCGCCGTACTGGTCTACCTGGTGATCGTCACCGGCAAGCTGACCGTCAACTGCCTCAACGCCTATGGCGGGTTCATGTCCGCGCTGACCACGGTCTCGGCCTTCACCGGCGAACGCCGCATCTCCTCCGCCGTACGTGCGGCGTACATCGGCGGCTTCCTCGCGGCGGCGACCCTCGTCGCGCTGCTGGCGAGTCACGACTTTCTCAGCACCTTCAAGAACTTCGTCCTCACCCTCCTGATGGTGTTCACCCCCTGGAGCGCGATCAACCTCGTCGACTACTACCTGATCTCCAAGGAACGCGTCGACATCCCCGCCCTGTACGACCCCGACGGCCGCTACGGACGCTGGAACATGATCGCCCTTGCCTCGTACGCAATCGGCATCGCCGCCCAGATCCCCTTCCTCGCCCAGTCCCTCTACTCCGGCCCGGTCACCAAGGCGCTGGGCGGCGCAGACATCTCCTGGATCGTCGGCCTCGTTGTTACGGCCGCCGTCTACTACCCCTGGGCCCGAAGCCGGACCAGGGCACCCAAGGACATGATCCACCCGCCGACCACCGCACCCCACGAGAACCCTACGGCCCACCACTGATCCGGCCTCGCCGAGGCTCATTGGTCCGGCCGGAAGACGGCAGGCCAGAGCGGGGCCGTCGGCGGGATTGTTCGAATCCGCAGGAGTGCGTCCGGGGGGTCACGCCGCGGACCGGGCCGCACGCACAGCCAGCGGCGTGACGAGGAGGGCCGTCGACGCGCAGGCGAGGGCGAGGGTGTCGTAGCCGCCGGCCGTGACGGCCAGGCCCGAGAGCAGTCCGCCGGCGCTGCCCGCGACGGCGAGGCCGACGTCGGCCAGCCCCTGGGTGTTGGCGCCACGCCCCGGCGGCAGCGCGGCCGTGATCACGGCCGTTCCGCTGACCAGCCCGAGGTTCCAGGCGATGCCGGTGAGGGTGAGGGCCACGGCGAGGAGGGGCACGGAGTCGCCCGGCGCGGCGGCGGCCAGGAGTGCGGCCGCGCAGAGGAGGACGCCGGAGGCGGCGGCGACGGGGAGGGCGCCGAGGCGGTCGGTCAGGAGGCCGGTGAGCGGGGAGGGGAGGAACATCGCGGCGATGTGGAGCGAGACGACCAGGCCGATCGTGGCGGTGCCGTGGCCGTTGGCGGCGAGGTGGACGGGTGTCATCGTCATGAGGGCGACCTTGGGCAGCTGGCCGAGCAGCATGATCCACAGGCCGGTGGCGACGCCCGGCCCTCGTGGCCGGCCCGGGTCCTTCCGCACCGGCTCGGCCTCGTCGGCGGAGTCGGGGCCGCCCGGGGCGGGAAGCCGGGCCCGGGCCAGGTGGAGTGGGTCGGGCCGCAACAGCGCGGTGAGGAGAACGGCCGCCGCGGTGTAGCCGAGGGCGCCGAGCAGGAAGGGTCCGGCCAGTGGGGGGATGCCCCAGGCGCGGGCGAGGCCGCCGGTGACCGGGACGAGGTTGGGGCCGGCGACCGCGCCGAGAGTGGCGGCGAGCAGGACGCGGCTCAGGGCGCGGCCGCGGCGGTGGGGTGCGGCGAGGTCCGCACCGGCGTAGCGGGCGAGGAGGTTGGTGGCGGTGCCGGCGCCGTAGACCAGGAGCGAGGGCAGCAGCAGCGCGACCTGGTCCAGGGCCACGGCGGCGACCACACCGATGCTGCCAAGGGCGCCGATCGCGTGGCCGGCGGCGAGTCCGGGGCGGCGTCCGCGCCGCTGGCACAGCCGGGCGACGACGAGCGCGCCGAGCATCGATCCGCCGGTGAACAGGGCGGTGGGGATGCCGGCGAGGCTGGGGGAGCCGAGCATCTGCTCGGCCAGCAGGGCGCCGACGACGATGCCGGCGGTGAGTCCGGCGCCGCTGACCAGCTGCGATGCGACCAGGACGGCCAGGATCCGCCGCTGTTCGGGGGCCTCGGGTGCTTCCGGTGGCGCTGGGTGCCCCGCCGGTGCGGGGTCCGCCGGACCGGCCCTGGTCGGTCCCGGCGGTCGGCGGGGTGCGGCGGTCGGCGGGGTGGCGGTCACGAGCCCACCAGGGGGCTCAGCGCTGAGATCTCCTCCAGTGACATGTCCATCTGCTCGTGGAGGTAGCGGACGATGGTCCAGTGGGCGAGCGCGCCCTCGTCGAAGGGGCCGAAGGCACGGCAGTAGAGCGGGATCCAGCGAAGCGCCTCCTCGGCGGCCTGCCGGCGGCCGGACTCCTCCTGGTAGGACTCGTACGGGATGCCGCGGTGATGGACGAAGAACCGGCCGGGCAGGCGCTCCTCGCACAGCGCGCGGTACTCGCGGGTCTGCAGGATGAGGTAGTGCCAGATCTCGTCGATGTGCTGCTCGACGGGGAGGAAGAGGCCGGCGAGCTCCTCTCGGTGCCGGGACACGAGGTAGAGGTAGCGCAGGCACTCGGTGACCTGGCGTTCGGCGTCGGCGGGTGCGCAGCCGGTGCGGGTGACGGTGTGGGCGACCACCTCGGCGTGGAGGTCGTCGCCGAGGAGCACCTTGAGGTCCGTGACCGTGACACGACCCGGCGATTGGGACCGGGCCTGCGATTCGGACTGGGAATCGGACTGGGAATCGGACTGGGTGGTCATCGGGCGCCTCCGGCCGACGGGGTCGGGATCGTGGCGGCCGTCGGGGACGCGGTGAGCCAGGCGTACTTGCCGGAGGCGCCGACGGGCAGGTGGTCGTGGTGTTCCACGCGGCAGCGCCGGCCGGTGAGTTCGCCGGCCGCACCGGCCAGGGCGTCGCTCTCGGCACGGGTGAGCGGGGCGGCGTCGAAGGTCGTGCAGCGCAGGACGGCCCCGTCCGGCCCTTCGAGGTGCAGGCGGGTGAGGAAGACCCGCGGGGTGGCGGCGCTGATGGCGTCGTCGAGGTCGCCCTGGGCGCGGGGGCCGTGCGGGGTGGCGAGCAGTTCCTTCTCGCGGCCGCAGAAGCGGGTGATGCGCTCCGGGTCCGTGCTGCCGTCCGCAGTGCGGACGCAGTCACCCGAGCGGTAGCGGACCAGCGGCATGAAGGGATTGCGCACGCTGGTGACGATGAGGCTGTGGATGGTGCTGCCGGGTGCGACGGGCAGCAGTTCGACGCTCATGTCGTGCAGGTACGGCCGGTAGTCGCCGCCGCGGTCGCTGTAGTAGAGGTAGCCGAGTTCGGTGCTGCCGAACAGGTCGACGATCGGGCAGTCGAAGTGATCGCGCAGGTACCGGGCCACGTTCGCCGGTGTGTACTCGTAGGCGTGGACGACGGCCGCCGGCGGCGGGAATCCTTCCCACAGGCCCCAGGCGCGGGCCTTGCGCACCAGGTGGGCGAGGTGGGAGGAGGAGCAGTCGAGGAGGTAGCGGCCGCGCGGATGCGCGCGTGCGGCGTCTCGGATCTCGGCGAGCATGCGCTCGACGTCGGCCCGCTGCCAGTGGTCCGGGTCCAGCCGCAGGTTGAGGTAGAAGGTGCGGTCGTCCAGCCGGCGGTCCCGCGGGTCCGGTTCGGCCGCGGGTTCCTCGCCCCGCTTGCGGGCGTTGACGCGGGCGACGTGCTCGGTGGCCAGGACGGTGGTGAGGGAGACCCGGTGGCAGCCCTCCCGCCAGGTGTCGGCGAGATCGGAGTGCTCGCTCCACAGGCGGTGGTAGGACTTCAGCAGGAAGTAGGGCGGTCGGATGATCTGCATGCGGGCGTGGTTGGTGCCGGTGGAGAGCACGAACTCCGCCTCACCGGCCGCGAGGGCGGCCGACAGCTGCGGGGTCATCCAGTTGTCGGGAAATCCGCGGGCGATCTCGGGTTTCTCCAGAATGGGGAAATGACCCTGCTCGATCGAGGTGCGGTAGAGGGGAATGTCCTTGATCCGGTCGAGCACGTCGGCGGTCGGCTGGCCGTTCAATGTCACCTCCGGTCGGTGCCTGGGGCTCCGGTTCCCCGGCCTCGGGGCGGGGATGCGGACGGCGCTCGGCACGGACGGTACGCGTCGGGGAGGGTGCGCCGAGGTTCGGGCCGACCGGGTGTCCCGGCCGGCCCGAACCTCGGCGGCGCAGCCCGGGGCGGACCTGTGCCGTCAGGCGCGGGTGGGCGCGTCAGGAGATGCAGCCGGTCTTGGCCGCGCTGCTGCACCCGGACCCGGGGGCCGTGCTGATGCAGCCGTCCTTGGCGGTGCTTCCGGAGTTGGCGTCGACCCAGCCCTTCCACTTGTCGTCCTGGGTCATCTTCTTGATGAGCTGTTCCATTCAGGCCTCCGAGGTGTGCCGGTAATCCGACGGTGCGATCGTCGCCGCCACCGCGACATTAAAGTGATAGTCAAGCTCATGTCAATGACAGGTCATCAGACGGTGGTGTGGTGCGCCAGGCCGATAATCGCCGCCCGGTGAACCGCGGCCGGTGGGCGCACATCGAACCGGCCCGGCACCTTCATGCCATGGCCCCGGCAGGTCGGCGATTCCGCCCCGGGAGAGAGGCTGTTTCCATGAACTCACCTCCAGCGGTGGCCCGTTGGCTGCTTCCCTGCTTGCGGCCGCCTTCGTGGCCGCAGGCGTTCTCCTCGGCCCCGGCGTCGGCCCCGGCGTCGGCCCGGCGTCGGCACGGCCACGGCCGGGGCGACTGCGGCCGAGACGCCATCGGCCGCGGGCGGCAAGCCGCCCGGCGGAGGCGTGGAACGACTGGTGCCGTCGCCCGGCGTCGCCCGGGCGCAGCGAGCCCTGATCAGCTGCGACGGGCGGCGCGCCCACACGGGGGAGGGGAGGCCGACGAGCAGCCGGCTCGGCGTCGTTCGACATGCGGCTCGGCGTCGTCCGCGCCGATCTCCCGACCGGCACGGGAGTTCCGGAGTGGCCCCAAGGCTTCGCCCCGGACGGCCGGCTCATCTACCTGATCACCGCGCCCGAGGTCCTGGTGGACGACACCCGGCCACCACCGCCCCGTAGCGGCCCGCGGCCACCACGGGCTGCGCTCCCACGGAATCCCTCGGGGCCTGCGCCGCTGCTGCCCAGGTTCGAGCGACGTATCCCGGCGAGGCCGACCGGCCGCGTCGCGTCGACGAATCGGCCGGGTCTCTCACGCTGGTCGACGTGAGGGACCCCGGCCATGGGCGTACCTACGCCGGCTGGTGAGCCGGGAGCGGTCCGGGCGGGTCAGGCCGCTTGGCCGGGTCGGTTGTCGATGACGATGCGGGTCAGGGGGCGGCCGTCGACCTGCGTGCCGGAGTCGGCGGGCTGGGTGCGGCGGATCGCGCTGGACAGGTCGATGTAGTAGGCCAGGGCCATGGCGCTGTCCTGGAGGTTTCGAACCGGGCCGGTGCTGGCTTCCCAGTAGGTGTTGAAGAGGGAGTTGACGGCGGCCATGAGGCTGAGTCCGGGCAGTCGGACGGTCACCATGTCGTCCTTGCCGTCGCCCTCGGCCGAGGGCAGCTGGAAGTACTCGGCGGCCGCGGTACGGGAGGCGATGAACTGCCAGGTGTGCGGGTGGCAGGCCAGTTCCGCGGTACTGATCCGGGCGGCGGTCTTCAGGGTGTCGAACAGTGCCGCTTCCAGGGAGGCCCGTGCCTGTTCCGCTGTCTGCGGGGACGTCGGGGCCACGGCGGCGGCCGGCTGGGGGATCGGTACCTGGTGCCCGGCGACCGTGGTCAGTTCGGTCAGCATGGCGGTGGCGGCCTGTTCGGTGGTGTCGGGGGTTGGGTCGGGCTGCTGGTCGGACACGGCGGTCTCCTTCGCGGGCTCGGTGGTCGGGGCGCCTACGTCAGCGCCCGGGTTCGCGGCGTCGGTCGTCTCTGCCTGGACCTGGGCGAAGGTCTCGGCTGCCGCCACCGGGTCGGTGGCGTCGGGCTGGGCGGCCGGGGGTGTCGTCAGCTCGGCGATCCTGGTCTCCCAGGCGGCCCGGGCCTCGGCCAGCTCGCGGCGCAGGGCGCCGATCTCCTGGCGGGCCTGGGCAAGCTCACGCTGATCGCGGTCAAGGACGCGAAGTACCTGGACCCGGGTCTCGTCCAGGCCCTGGCTGATCGTCGTGGCCAGCTGGGCGCGCAACTCCTCGCGGTCTGCCTGGAGCCCCTGCAGCTCCCTCAGTAGGGCAGGGGCGGTTTCGGTCCGGAGAAGCGCGATCTGGTCGGCGGTCCTCGTCATGTGCCCTCCCGGTGGCAGCGCGCGGCGGTGGGCCGTGCCGGGGCCAAGCGTGGTGGGCGTTCCACCAGGCAGGGGGGGTATTGAACGGTGGTGTCCCGATCTGCCCGATCACTGTCCGGAATCACATCGTCACATCACATGGGAGTGCTGTGGCTGTTCGATCGACGGTCAGAAGACCGACCCGCACACCACATCGCTCAGCCGTCCACTGATCCGCACCCGTGTCCGCGGGCGCCCTACTTCCTTCCGGTGATCCTCGGCCGGACGACTGTCGCTGCCAGTGCCCGACGCGCCAGTATGGCTGTCATGACCATTCCCGCACCTGAGGCGTCCCTGTCCGTCGACGTGATCGACCACTCCCGCGCCGAGCTCGCCGGCGTCCTGGAGAAGCTGCTCGACCTGCTTCCCACCGAATACCGCCGCCGGGGCCCCGGTGCGACCGTGCTGCGCCTGGACGACGCCGAGTACGGGACCGGCCCGGCAGTCGTCGTCCAGGCCGACCAGCTCGACCCGCTCGTGGCTATGCTCGCGGAGCTGCTGCCCGACCGGTAGGCGGGAGGGACTCCCGGGGCGGTACCCGACCGATGCGCAGCTCACCCGGGCCTACGAAAGGAGGCGCCGACGGCCGACAGCGGCAGGGCGGCCGGGCCCGTCCGCGTGCGGGTATGCGCCGTCCTGCTCCACGACGGCCACCTCTCTTTCCGGTCCTGGAACCGCACGCGCCGCTGCTCGCGCACGATGGCACGTGGTCAAGGGGGAGGCCGCCGACATGAGGCCGCCGCTGGCCCTCGCCGCCGGGTCGGCGACCTGCGGACCGCTGTGCCTGGACCGCCGCTGTCGGGCCCCCGACCTCGGGCCCGCGCCCCGCGCCCGAGGTCGGCTTCAGCCGCAGCTGCGTCGCAGCGGGAACTCGGGCGGCTGGGACTGGATCAGGTTCATCACCGTGCTGTCGGCCAGGGTGTTGGTGTCGCCGACCTCGCGGCCCTCGGCGATGTCGCGGGTTGGCCCAGGCTCTCGTTGCTCATCATGAACTCCAGGTACGTGGTCTTTCTGGGTGGACGGGCCTCCCCCGTGCTCGGTGTCGATCACCCGGGTGCCACCGGCCCGGTCCGCGCCGGATGTCCTCGTGCGACGGACTCAGGCTGGCGGCCTTCGCCTGGGCCTCTGTGTTTCTCGGAGGCACGGGATCAGGCGAAGGCCGCTTCGATGTCTGGCGGGTGATTCGGGCGGGTGCTTTTCGGCAGGTCGTTCGAGGCGGACTGCCCGGTCGGGTCAGTGGGCGCCGAGTCCGGTCAGGGAGCGGACCTCGAGTTCGGCGTACTTGGCGGGGTTCGCCTTCTCCTTGGAGAGCAGGGTGGCGATGG
>NZ_JBVHHE010000058.1:0-33775 GCF_055561235.1 Kitasatospora sp. NPDC022856
GAGGAGTTGTGCCGGACGAGGTGGCCGGCCTTGTCGTAGGCCAGTTCGCGGTCGGTGGTGGCCGCCTCGGCGCCGGTACCGCTCTCGCGGACCAGACGTCCGGCCGGGTCGTAGCCGCGGGTGCGGACCACGCCGCCGGGTTCGGTCAGCCTCACGGCCTGGGCGGCGACGTCGTAGGCGGTGGTCCAGGTGCGGTCGGCCGCCGCGGGGTGGGCGGTGGTGGCGGGCTCGATCGTGGACTCCGGCAGGCCCCACGGGTTGAAGGTGTAGACGGTGGTGTTGCCCTTGCCGTCGGTCAGACGGGTGCGGTTGCCGGCGGCGTCGTAGCCGAAGGTGGTGGTGATGCTCTGGCCGGCGGCGACCGGCTCGGTGAGCGTGGTCGGGCGGCCGAGCGCGTCGTAGGTGGTACTCGTGACGGCGCCGGTGGCCGGGCTGGTGGAGGAGACCGCGCGGCCTTCGAGGTCGAACCCAGTCGTGGTGGTGCGCAGGACGGTGCCGGCGGGGTCGAGGTTGTCGGTGGTGGTGGGGTTGCCGAGGGTGTCGTAGTGGGTGCGGATGGATTCGCCGAGGGGGGCGATGGCGCGCACGGGCCGTCCGGCGGTGTCGTATTCGAGTGTGCTGGTTCGGCCGAGGGGGTCGGTGGCGGTGACCGTCTGGCCGGCGGGGTTGTAGGTGGTGGTGCTGGTGGCGCCGGTCGGGGTGGTGAGAGCGGTCTGGTTGCCGGCGTCGTCCCAGGTGAACGTGGTGGTGAGGTTCTGGGGGGTGGGCTTGCGTTCGACGGTGGTGGCGGTGAGGGTGCGGCCGAGTTGGTCGTAGGTGGCCTCGGTGCGGGCGCCGACCGGGTCGGTGGCGGACAGTGGGAGGCCGGTGGGGGTCCAGGTGGCGGTCCAGGTGGGCGGGTTGTCGTCGACGGGGGGCTGGAGTCCGCCGAGGGAGTTGGGTTCGACGCGCTGGACCTGGTGGCCGAGGCGGTCGTAGGTGTAGGTGGTGCGCCGGCCGGCCGCGTCGGTGCTGGTGGTGACGCGGGAGAGTTTGTCGTACTCGACGCGGCTGGTGGCGGTGAGGGGTGTGGTGGTGCCGGGCGGGGTGTAGTCGGGCAGGGTGGCCGAGGTGGTGCGGCCGAGCTTGTCGACGGTGGTGCGGGTGATGCGGCCGAGCGGGTCCTTGGTGGTGACGGCCTCACCGAAGGCGTTGTAGCCGGTGGTGACGGTGGGGCGCGCGGGGGTGGCGGCCGCTCCCCCGCTCTCGGTCAGGATCTGCGGGGCGGTGGTGGCGATGGCGCGGCCGAGGGCGTCGTACTGGTGGGTGGTGGTGTGGGTGGTGTGGGTGGCGGGGTCGGCGCCGGGGGCGTTGCCGTTGGGTGAGGTGCTGGCAGTGAGCAGGCCGCGCTGGTCGTAGGCGAAGGTGGAGACGGCGGTGGGGCCGCCGGTGGAGGAGGCGAGCTGGGTGCGGGTCAGGCGGCCGGCGGGGTCGTAGGTGTTGGTCTGGACGCTGTTCTCGGTGTCGCTGACCTTGAGGGTGGTGGAGGTGACCCGGTCGTCGGCGTCGTAGCCGGTGGTGATGGTGCGCTTGAGCCCGGCGGGGTCGAGGACGCTCTGGGTGATGCGGCCGGCGGTGTCGACGGTGTTCACGGTGGTGGTGCGGCCGCCACCGGTGGTGCGCTTGGTGAGCTGGCCGGCGCCGTCGTACTCGTCGGCCTCCAGCACGATGGGGCGGGTGGTGCCGTCGGCCTGGGTGACGTTGCGCGCGGTGGTGGTGGCGGGCAGGCCGTCGTCGAAGTAGGTGTAGGAGGTGACTGCGCCCATGGCGTCGGTGGCGGAGGCGAGGCGGCCGGCCGGGTCGTAGGCGCGGGATTCGACGGTCAGGTCGCGGGTGCCCTTTCCGTCGCCGTTCCAGCCGTTGACGATCGTGGTGGCGAGCTGGCCGCGCGGGGTGTAGGTGTGGCGGGTGACCTGGCCGAGCGGGTCGGTCACGCTGGTGGTGCGGCCGAGGTTGTCGTAGCCGTAGCGGGTGACGGCGCTCTCGGCGTCGGTGTCGGTCTCGGCCCGGCCGGCCGAGTCGTAGGTCGTGGAGGCGGTCCGGGAGCCGTCGGTGCCGACGATGTCTGCGGTGGTGGAGCCGGTGATCCGGCCGTCCGCGTCGAATACCACGGTGGTCTTCGTCTGGTGTTCGGCGCCGGAGACGGCGTCGGTGACCTTCGGCCCGGTCTGGGCGGTCAGGCGGCCGAGGTCGTCGTAGGCGTAGGTGGTGGTGACGCCGGCGGGCTGGGTGTCGGAGGTCTCGGTCGCCGAGGTCTTGCGGCCGGCCGCGTCGTACACGTAGGTGAACGTCAGCCCGCTCGGCAGGACGGCTCCGGCGACGTCGCCGGAGGCGCGGTAGGTGTAGGTGGTGACGGCGCCGCCGGCGGTGGTCTCGGTGGCGAGCAGGCCCGGCGGGGTGGTGCCGCCGCCGACGGCCGGCTCGGTGCCGGTGGTGTAGGAGGCGTGGGTGGCGCGGCCGTCGGGGCGGGTGGTGGTCTCGGGCAGGCCGAGGGCGTTGTAGGAGACGGTGGTGCGGTAGGTGTCGTCGGCGGGGCCGGCGGAGCGGGCGTCGCGGGTCTCGGTGGGCTTGTCGTTGCGCGGGTCGCGCGGGTTGTCCTGGTTGTGGAAGTAGCTGGTGTAGGAGGTCCAGCAGGAGTCGGCGTCGCGGCAGGTGGTGAGGGAGAGGGTGTTGCCGCGCTCGTCCTGGCCGCTGACGGTGGTGTGTCCGTTGGGGTCGGTGACGGTGTGGACGAAGCCGCCGGTGTCGTAGGTGTAGCTGGTGGTGCCGCCGCCCGCGTCGGTGCGCGCTATCAGGCGGTCGGCGCGGGTAGCGTCGTGGATGTCGGTGGAGACGTTGCCGGCCGGGTCGGTGAGCGTGACCCTGGAGGCCAGTTCGGCGGAGGAGGAGGCCGAGCGGGCCTGGTAGTGCGCGGCCACCCGGTCCGCGCTCAGCGGGTGCTGGTAGAACGCGACCTCGTCGATGTAGCCGTCGAACCAGGACCAGCCGCCGTTGCCGCCGGGCATCGAGCCGGTCCAGCCGCCGCCGAGGTAGGTCCGGTTCATGTTCAGGTGGTCGACCGTGCCGGTGGCGGTGCCGACCAGGGCTCCGTCCAGGTAGAGGGACTGGGTGCCCTGGGCGGCGCTGATCACGGCGTGGTGCCAGGAGCCGTCGTTGACCGCGCCGCCGGAGGTGATCGGGTCCCCGTCGATGCCGTAGAAGAGGCCGCGCAGCCTGCCGTCGGAGCCCACGTACAGGACCGGCACCGTGTTGTAGGGTGCGGCGCCCATCGGTTCGCTCTGCTCGGACAGGATGACGCCGGCGCTTCCGGTGCGGAACCAGAGTTCGGCGGCGAGGTCGGTCTTGGCCTGCAGGAGCGGGGTGGGCAGGTCGACGTAGGAGGCGCTGGTGGCGTGGAACTCGGCGGCGTGGCCGTCGCCGGGGCCGAACACGCCGGTGAGGCCCGGCCTGACGGCCGGGGCGTAGGTGCCGTTGCCCTTGGTCGCGGCGACCTCGCTGGCGGCGGTGGTGCCACCGCTCTCGTCGAGGTGCCAGAACCCGGCCGGCGCGTCGGTGACGACCGAGCCGCGGTAGCCGACGCCCTGGCCGGCGACCTGGGCGCTGCGGGCCCGGTAGTGGGCGAGGACGTCGGCCTCGCTCAGCGGGTGCTGGTAGATCGCGACCTCGTCCATGCTGCCCGTGAAGTGGCTGACGTCGCCGGGGGAGGCCGGCCACATCGCGGCGAAGCCGGCGCCGAGGTAGGTGTGGGTGTTCTGCTGGTGGTCGACGGTGCCGGACTGGGTTCCGACGGCCTTGCCGTCGAGGTAGAGGGTCTGGTTCGAGCCCTGGGCGGAGAGGACGACGTGGTGCCAGGCGCTGTCGTTGACGGCGTTCTCGGACGGGGTGCTGGTCGTGCTGCCGTGGAAGCGGCCGCGCAGCTTGCCGTCGTCACCGACGTAGAGGATCGGGGTCCAGGTGCCGCCGGGGCCGGCCGGGTCGTCGATGGCGCGGCTCTGGTCGCCGAGCAGCACGCCGGGGCGGTCGGTGGTGAACCAGAGTTCTACGGCGAGGTCGGTCTTGGCGTGCAGGACGTCCTGCGGGATCTCGACGGAGGAGCCGGCGCTGCCGTCGAAGCGGACGGCGGTGTCGTCGGTCGGCGCGAACACGCCGGGGGCGTTCTTGGCGACGCCGTCGCCGTAGGTGCCGGTCAGGCCGGTGCCGGTGTCGCTGGCGGCGAGGGCGCCGTCGCGTTCGCCCAGGCGCCAGAAGCCGGCCGGGTCGGAGGCTTTGACGGCGTTGTTGTAGAGGAAGGAGCCGCCGGTGAAGGTCGGCTCGGACAGCTTCCATTCGCCGCCGCCGGCGTCCGTGATCTTGGCGGCGCGCTCGGTCACCGCGTCGTAGGTCACCTGGGCGCTGGTGCGCCCCGTGGGCAGGACGGTCTTGGTGAGCTGGGGGGCGGCGCCGCGCAGGGCGTAGTGCTCGGCCACGGTCTGCTCGGTGAGGGGGTAGTCGTAGACCGCGACGTCGTCGATCTGTCCGCTGAACCAGGAGGAGCCGCCGTTGCCGCCGGGCATCGTGCCGGTGTATCCGCCGCCGAGGTAGGCGCGGTCCATGTTGAGGTGGTCGATGTCGCCGGCCGCGGTGCCCACCAGGGCGCCGTCCAGGAACAGCGCCGTGGTGTCGCGGGCACCGGCGAGGACCACGTGGTGCCAGGCGCTGTCGTTGACCGGGCCGGACGTGGTGACCGGGCCGCCCTGGACGCCGTAGAAGAGGCCGCGCAGCCTGCCGTCGGAGCCCACGTACAGGGCGGGGACGACGTTGTACGGGTCCTCCCCCATCGCACGGTTCTGCAGCGAGAGGATCACGCCCGCGCTGTCGGTGCGGAACCACAGTTCCACCGAGCGGTTGACGGAGGCGCTGACGGCACGGTTCGGCAGCTCGATCCAGGAGGTGGAGCGGCCGTTGAAGGTCACGGCGGTGTCGCCGCCGGTGCCGAGCGCGCCGGGGGCGCCCCAGGCGATGTCCTGGGCCCCGCCGGGTGCGCGGTCGCCGACGTTGGCGTCGTTTGCGACGGTGGTGCCGGTGCTCTCGCCCAGGCGCCAGTACCCGGACGGCCCGGAGTCGCGCACGCCGGTGCGGTAGCGGGAGCCGGCGCCGTACTCGTACCCGGTGCAGCCCTGGGCCGCCGTCGTCGGGACGCCCGGCGGACACACCCTGGTGAGGCGGTCGCCGTCGTACTGGTAGGACCAGCCGCCGGTGACCCCGGAGGCGGTCACCGCGGTGACATGGTCGCCCGTCCAGCCGAAGGACAGCGCGCGGCCGGAGGTGGCGTCCTTCACCTGGGTCAGCCGGCCGCCGGTGTAGAACAGCTCCTGGACGTGGCCCGCCATGTCCACGACCTGGCCGAGCCTTCCGGCCGGGTCGAAGTAGCGCACCGTCCCGCCGCGCTCGACCAGCATCCAGTTACCGTCGTCAAGTTTGCGCAGGTCCGCGGCGATGCCGGAGCCGGCAACGTAGGCGTACTTGCCCGGGTCCCAGCCGAAACGGGCCCGGGAACCGTTGGACGCGGTAAGCAGCACGTTGCCGCTCGGCGCGAGCCAGCCGCCCGTTTCCGCCTGGATGCGCATGTCCCAGGGGGTGGTCCAGCCGGCGCCGAACAGGCCGGTCGTGCGCGGGTCGAGGGAGTTGTAGGAGCGGGTGAGCGACAGTTCGGGGCCGACGGTGGGCAGGGAGGCGTCGGTGGCGGCGGTCGTGTAGTTGCCGGTCGCGGTGCTGACACTGCGTCCGGCGTCGGCGCCGGTGGTGTACTGGCTGGGCTGCGGGAGGATGGTGCGCAGGAGGGAGGGCTGTGACCAGGCGCTCTCGGCCGCTCCGTCGCCGGTCTTGGCGTACCAGGCGTACTGCTCGTTCCAGCTCAGCCATCCCGCGGGGACGGCGAAGCGCGACTGGCGGGCGAGCCAGCCGCTCTCGCGGCAGTCCACCCGGGGATTGTCGCCGACAACCCGGCACACGGAGAAGTTGTAGTCCAGGCCGGGGTTCGGTGCGCTGTCCGGGTCCTGGCCCTCCGCGGTGAGGGTGGGCTGCACCTGGTAGACGACCGCGTTCGAGGGCGGCGCCATGCGGGTCAGGTGCGGGGGCATGTTGATCGACGATATCTGGATCGCCAGCCTCGGCACGCCGGCGTCCATGTAGAAGTTACTGGTCTGAAAGTCGTCCATCGTGAACGCGACCGTGTAGGCACCTTGCGGCAGGGCCCGGATGTGCGCGTCCACGACGGCCGCGCCGCCCGGCGGCACGTCGTAGGGCATCGCCGTCCAGGCGATGTTGGTCCCGTAGTCGGTGATGTGATTGCCCCACTGGTCGTAGAGCATGTACGACATCTTGTAGCTGTTGGTCGGGGTCCAGGTGTCCATGCCGCGGTTCCACACCCGCAGCCTGACGATGCCGTCCTGGGTCGCGGTCACCGGCTGGACCAGGCCCCAGTTCTCGTAGTCCGCGCCGTACTTGGACCAGGTGACGTCCAGGCTCGGCTGGCCGCCGGGCATGTCGTCGCTGCCGAACTGCTTCCAGCCCCGCGAGTCCCGCAGGTCCGCCTTGATCGCCAGGCCGTAGTTCGGGGCCCAGCCGTGCGTCCAGGCGTTGACGAGGCTACGGCCCCCCTCGCCCAGGTAGATGGACTCCCACCCGGGCTCGCATCCCCACGGCGCCGAGGCCGAGGCCCGCCAGCCGTGCGCGAACGACGGCGCGGCCAGCGCCGGCCCGGTGTCCGGGCCCGGCATGGTCCTCAGCGAGCCCTCCGACCAGGCGGAGGTGACCGGATGGATGCTCACCTGGCTCGGGGTGCAACTGTAGGACCAGCTGTTGTGCAGCCCGAGGCTGACATTGAGGACCGCGGCGTTGCGCAGGTCGTTCTCGATGCCGTTGAAGCGCACGAACGAGGCGGCCTGGTGGCCTCCGCCGTCGTAGGTGCCGACCTTCAGGACGGTGTCGGCGGAGAAGTCCTGGTTGTACGGCGACTGGACGTAGGTGCCGTCCACGGCCTTCACCGAGGAGAAGGACGGGTCGACCTTGACCGGGTAGACCCGCTCGGGCGCGGCGAGCCACGCCGCGTCCAGCGTCACCTTCAGCGCCTGGCCGCCGGCGTTCGCCACGAGCTCGTAACGCACACCGCTGGAGAACGCGCCCTCCTCGGTGTTGGGAGCGAACGCCGAGTCCATCATCCAGCCGGCCGGCATCCGGCCGCGCACCGCACCCGCCGTGTCCTTGAACACGACCGTGCCGTCGCCCTCCAGCGAAACGGCGACGCCCTGCAGGCGCAGCGGGAACAGCCACTCGGCGGGGGCGGCGGGGTCCTTGAGGACCAGGGTCTCCTTGAAGGAGGTGCTGCCGGCGACGAAGGAGACGTCCGCGTGGGGACGTGCGTCCGGGTAGGTGATGGTGGAGCCCTGCGCCGTGCCCTGGGCGGGGCTCGCGCTGTCGAGGGTGTAGCCGACCGAGATGCCGTCGGCGAGTTGCAGGCGTACCAGGGGGTCGGTGTTGGCGGTCTGGGCGAGGGTGAGTTCGCGTTCGCCCGAGGTGGTGGTCCAGCCGGTCTGGACGGGGGCGGCGCGGCCGGCGCTGGCCTTTCCGGTGGGGATCAGCGTGGTGTCGATCGCGGCCCAGGTTCCGTCGGCGCGGCGGAAGTTCACCGCCTGCGGGTAGGTGCGGGTGGTGAACGTTCCGTCCGGGTTCTGGAAGGTCCGCGCGTTCTCGGTGCGCTGCTGCGGCAGTTCCTTGCTCTTCACCGGATCGAAGCTCTTGGCCGGGTCCGTCACCTTGGCCCCGGCGGGGCGTGGCGGGGCGTCTACGGTCTTGGCGTCGGTCTTCGGCAGCGCGGTGGTCGGGGGTGTGACGGCCGGGGCCGGCTCGGTGGCGGTCGTGGTGTCCTGCGGCAGCTCACCGGGCGCGGGCACGGCGCCGGGCCGGCCGCCCTGCGTCTGGGCGCTGGTCGCGCCCGACGTGGCGTCGTGGCCCTGCCCAGCCGCGCTGCCCTGCCCCTGCTTGGGCAGCGGCCCCGGATCGGCGGCGGCCGCCGCGCCCGTCTGGGGGGCGACGGCCTCCAGCGCGGACGCCCCATCGGCGGCACCGAGGACGACCATGACCATGGCCAGGGCGACAGCAAGACAACGACGAGCCGCGAACACCAGAGAACCCCATCGGGCAGACACCGAAGAATCCCGGCAGATATATCCAACCCAGGGCGTCCGGATAAAGGCTACCGGCGGGTTTCGTGGCCAAGATCACGAGACAAACCGTCAGAGATCCCGATACGTCCCACCCCCCGCCGAGTAGGCTCTCCGAGCGGCCTGCGAGGCGGCACCCGGACACAGGTGGTCCGTACCAGCCGCCCAGGTCATGTCCCCAGAGCACAGTGCGAAACCAGCGACTCCCGGGAACCGGAATTCCACGGCAGCGAATACCTGCGAATCAGTGAAGAAAGCCACGACGGAGTCCGTTCCGCCTCACCTCCTGCCCTAATGACGGCCCATCAACTTCGGCGGTTCCAGGAATTTCGTGATGCCGAGGAACCCGCTGCCGCCATCGGTGGGTTCACGGGGCCGGTCGCCCGCCTATCGGCTGTGTCCAGGGCCTCCAGGAGATCGCCGTAGCGGCCGGACGGATACACCACCGCCGAACGACGCGCCCTGGCTCGCCCGCTGCCCTGCACCACCTCGCGACAGCCACTTCCTCGTTCGTCGGCACCGCCGGAGCTCTCGGCCTGCCACGCGGCACCGGCAGGCGGCGCCAGGCCCGCCCGGCGGCCCGGGTTCAACTCCTGGAAGGACGGCGGATTCACCTCAAACATCCGGCGCACCGGAACGACGCCCGACGAGCTACCCGAACGCGGCGGCCGCGGTGCCCTCAGGCCGCGCGACGCCGAAGGCACTCTCCTCCACCGCGGCAACCACGCCCGTCCCGTCCGGCAGCCACAGCTCCGCACTCCGCGACCGGGCCGCCGAGCCTCGCCCTGACACCGCTACCCGCGCCCGCCGACCGGTCAGCTGCCCGTGCCCCTCCCCCAGCCCGGACCACCGGCCCTCCGACACCGCCAGGCGTAGCTGCGCGCCGGGCCAGGGACCGGGGGTGAGCAGGACGGTTCCGGTGCGGCGCAGGTGGGCGGCGAGGCGCTCCAGCGCCCGAGCCTCAAGGCCGGCGGGGGCGGCGGCCTTGAGGCTCGGGCCTCAAGGCCGGCGGGGGCGGCGGCCTTGAGGCTCGGGCCTCAAGGCCGGCGGGGGCGGCGGCGCGGACGACGGGGCACGCGGCGGCGAGCGCGGTGACCACCTCGGCATAGTGGTCGCCAGGGTCGTCGGCGACGACAAGACGGGTCAGGTCGATGCCGTAGCCGGCGGCCGCGGCGAGGCCGATCGGGCAGGCCCACCGCGGCGGTCCAGGCATAAGGGTCGGTGGTGGCGGGCCCGGCGGCCAGGGCCAGGAGCAGACTCGTGTCGGTGGCCTCGGTGACGGTGCCCGTGGCCAGGCCGCCGTGCGGCAACAGGCGGCGCAGCAGTGGCAGGACGGGCAGAACGGCGGCCTGCGCCTCGCGGGCGCGGGTGTCAGGGGAGGTGGCGTTCCCTGTCAAGTCAATGTGTTCAGAAGCCACTGCTCAATCGCGTCTGGGGCCCCCTCGCACAGTTCGGGTGCCAGGACGCTTCGGGGTTGGGCCCTACCGCCTGCGGTGTCACCGCAGGCGGATAGCCTCCGGCGAGAACGGGCGACCGATGGGAGTGGACATGGACATCGAGGAGATGCTGGATCGACTCGGCGTAGTGATCGGGCCGCCACCCGCCGACGGCGTGACCCCGGTCCCGTGGGAGCTCGCACCTGCGGCGATCGGCTTCCAGTTGCCCGCGGACTACCGGGCGTTCGCCGACCGGTACGGGTCAGTCTGAGGTGTCCCCCGGAGTGTGGACACAGGGGTTCATGCCGCGAGGGAGAGTTTAGCCGGGGCGTGGTGCCGCTGTTCGAACTCGGCGGGTGGGAGGTAGCCGAGGGCGCTGTGACGCCGACGGGCGTGGTAGTAGGTGAGCCAGCGGAAGACCTCGAGCCTGGTCCGGGCCACCGTCATAAGCGGCATCCCGTGCAGTGCCTCGCGCTTCAGGCTCTGCCAGAGGCTCTCGGCCAGGGCATTGTCGTAGGACGAGCCGACCCGTCCCATCGAGCGGCGGACACCGTGACGGTCGCAGACCTCGGCGAAGGCAGCGGAGGTGTATTGGGCGACCCGCGGTCCGCGTGGAAGATCACTCCGGTGACGTCGCCGCCCCGGGCGGCGAGCGCGGACTCGAGTGCGTCGATGACCAGCGAGGTCCGCGTGTGGGTGGCCACCGACCGGCCCACCACCCGGCGCGAGCGCATGTCGATCACGCAGGCCAGGAACAGCCACGAGCCACTGGCCCGGATGTAGGTGATGTCGCCGCACCAGCGCTCGTCCAGCCGCTCGGCGGTGAAGTCCCGCTCGATCAGGTCCGGCACCGGTGGAGCGATCGGGTCCGGGATCGTGGTGCGTCTGCGCCGCCGCAGGTGGCGGCCGGTGATCTGTCGCTCGCGCATCAGCCGGGCCACCCGTTCGCGGTTCACCGCCCGGCCGCCGGCCCGGAGCCCGGCGTGAATGCGTCGGACCCCGTAGGCCTCGCGGTGCTCGGCGTGGATCTTTTGGATCTCCGCGGTCAGGGCGTCGTCCTCGGACCGGCGCGCGGCGCGGGTCCCACCGCCGGCGATCCACCGGTAGTGGCCAGAGCGGGACGCGCCGAGTATCCGGCACAGCCGCTGGACACCGAGGTCACCGGCGTTGGCGGAGATGAAATCCCAGCGGCGGGACGTCACTTCATCTCCTTCGCGAAATACTGGGCCGCCCGCCGCAGGATCTCCCGCTCGAGCGCCCACTCCTTCTCGGCCCTCGACAGCCGCGCGTTCTCCGCCCGCAGCCGGACCAGCTCCGCCTGTACGTCCTCCGCGTGCCGCCCAGGTCCTGTCGCCGTCCCGGCCTCGCCGGCTCGTACCCAGGACCGCAGTGTCTCCGGGTTGACACTCAGATCGGCCGCGACGTCCTTGAACGTCCGCCGTCCCGCCGAGGCCCGCCACAACGCCACCGCGTCCGACCGGAACTCCGCACTGTACTTCGATGGCCTCGCCATGCAGATCTTCACCCTCCTGGACCAACAAGATCCATTGTCAGGCGTGTCCACACCGCAGGGGTCACCTCACACCCCGATGGATCCGGCGATACGGGCGCTTCATCGCGGTCAACGCAGTGAAGGGTGCCGCCAGTGCTGCCGGCGCCACTGTCTTCAGCGCCACCATCTGGTGGCTCCAGCGCTGAGGCCGACCGCAGTGGCTTCCTGGCTCTGCAGGGCCAGGAAGCCACTGGACACTTCGCGCCGCCGCGGCGGACCTGCGGGCCGGTCTTCAATGGACCAGCCGGCTTTCGAGACACGGCCAGGGGCAGCAGCAGGCGGCACCGCAAGACGCGACGAAACCGACGGCTGGCCGACCGACCGGAGCGGCACCACGGCAGCGGCGAAGCAGAGCAGCACCAGCAGCCACTGCCGCGCACGACAGCAAAGCACGGAAAGGCCCAGGCACCAGAGGACGGCACAACCAAGGGCAGCGTCGCTGCGCGATGGGCTCCGCCCCAGATCAGCCTTCCCGGGGGTGGGGCGACCAGGTGAGCAGGTCTGTCCCGATGCCCGAGCAGGGGGTGGGGATCTTCAACGAGCCTCATCAAGGCGGCTGCAGCCTCGATCGGCTTGCCTGTCGCGCTCGAATGGTCCCCCCGCGCAGCGTCACACCGATGACGTCCCGGCCGCTCTCAGGTCGTGGATCACGGCTGCCTGCACAGATCGGCACCGGGTGTCGGTGTGGCGTGGTTCAGCGGGCGCTGCCGAGGTCGCGGTCGGCGGCGGTGCCTTCGAGCATGAGGGTGGTCTCCTCGATGCGGTGGAAGCGGCCGTCGGGGGCGAACTCGGCGAAGAGGTAGACCTCCATGCGGACGGTTGCGCCGTCGGTCTTGGTGACGGTCATGGTGTGGCGGTCGGCGTAGAGGCTGCCGGTGGTGAGTTCCTCGTGGACCTCGACGCTGCCGCCGGTGACGACGGTGCGCAGGTGGGCGATGTGGGCGAGGAACTCGGTGCGGTCGGCCCACTCGCCGTCGGTGCGCTGGCGGTAGTCGGGCGCGAAGTGACGCTCGGCGGCCTCCTCCAGGTCCAGGCCCGGGGTGAGGAGCAGGTCGGTCAGCGCGGTGCGGATGTCGGTGCGGACGGTGGTGGTCATGGCGGGTCCCTGGGAGCGGTTTCGGATACGGGTGTGCGGTGCGGTGTGCGGTGGGGTGGGTGTCAGGCGTTGGTGGTGGCGAGGGTGTCGTCGAGCCAGTCGTAGATGCGGGCGAGGGCGAGGCGCATGGCGCCGGGGTGGCAGTGGGCGCCGGCGCCCTCCGCCAGGGTGAAGCGCATCAGGGTCTTGGGGCAGGTGAGGTGGTCGTAGAGCTGTGCGGGCTGGCCCTTGAAGAACTCGTCCTCCTCGGCGTCGCAGACCAGGGTGGGGCACTGGATGCGCTCGGCGATGCCGCCGGCGAGGGTGTAGTCGAGGTAGGCGGCACCGAAGGCGCGGGGGGTGTCGACGCCCATGACGTACATGCCGTGGTTGAACGCCCAGCGGGCGGTGGCGTTGTCGGCGATGACCGCGTCGAGGGCGGTGTCGAGTTCGGGGGCGTGCTCGGCGCGCAGGAGGCGTTCGGCCTCCTCGCGGTCGTGGGGGGTGAAGCGGACGGAGACCTGGCCGAGGTCGAAGACGCCGTCGACGGCTATGCAGGCGGCCAGCCGGTGCTCGAAGGCCGCGGCCCTGGGGGCGAGCAGGCCGCCCATGCTGGAGCCCAGCAGCGCGATCCGGCTGTTGTCGACCTCGGGGAGGGTCTCGGCGAAGTCGATCACGGGGGTGATGACGTTCTCCCAGTCGGGCCGGAAGACCATGCCCTGGTGGTGGCGCGGTCCGGGCTGGCCGGGGCCGTCGAAGGTCAGGACGGTGTAGCCGCGCTCGACGGCGGCCAGCGCGCCGCCGAAGTGCATCTCCTCGGCGGTGCCGTCGAAGCCGGAGTGCATGATCACGGTCGGGCGCGGGGTGCCGGTGGTGTCCACCCGGTAGAGGTAGCCGGGCAGGGTGGTGCCCTCGTAGGGGATCTCGACCGGCTCGATGACCGGGGTGAACAGGGCCGCCGCCGCCCGGAAGCAGGCGACGCTGCGGTCGTAGGCGTGGTCGTGGCGGGGGTCGCAGGGGTGGCCGTGCAGGAAGAACTCCGCCGAGCGGTAGTAGTTGGAGGCCCGCAGGAACCCGTCCCGGGCGCTGATCCGGTGACCGGCCTTGAGCGCCTTCTCGGCCTCGTCGGCCACCCGGTCGGCGGTGATCAGCCACTCGTCGTGCCAGCTGTCGTAGTCGCCCTCGACGATGCGCTCGCCGGTGGCGACGGCCTCGCCGAAGTCGGCGCCGCCGTAGGCGATGTGGCTCATCGAGCGCAGGGTCTCGTACCAGAACTGGGTGTTGTTCGGGAACAGCAGGTTCTTCATGACAACCTCCTCGACGTTAAGCACTGATCTGTGCTTGTGATGAGAACCGTAGACCCTCGAGGCGCCTTTAAGCAAATATCTGTGCTCGGGGCGTAGAATGAGGGGGTGACTCCGAAACAGCCCACCGAACGCATCCGCAAGAGCCCCGAACAGGTCCGCGCGGCCGTCCACCAAGCGGTCATCGACCTGCTCTGCGACCCGCAGGGCGAAGACCTCAACATCCCCGCGATCGCGCAACGCGCCGGCGTCAACCACACCAGCGTCTACCGGCGCTGGGGCAGCCTCGACGCACTCCTGGCCGACATGGTCACCACCCGCCTGGAACGCGACTCACCGCTGAACGACACCGGCACCCTGCGCGGCGACCTCCTCGCCTGGGCCCAGGCCAGCGCCGCGAGCATCCGCACACCCGAAGGACGCGCCCTGGTGCGCGCCGTCATCCTGTCCGTGCCCAACACCGCCCAGGCCCAGGAAGAGCGTGCGCAGCACTTCCGACGCCGGATGCACTCCATCGAACAGATCCGCCAACGGGCCACCGCCCGCGGCGAGAGGCCCCCACCCTTGGAACAGATCCTCGACCAACTCATCGCACCCTTCTACCTACGGGCGATCTTCGGCATCGACCCGCCGGCCACCGGTTTCCCCGAACTCCTCGTGAACCGACTGCTCGACAACTGACCGTTGGCCACAAAGGGGCCTGCCACATCAGGAAGTCGACCACCAGGAGATGGTCTCGGCGGGCCCGACAGCCAGGCCAACACCTTTCACCAGGGAACGGACCGCCAGAACCGCTTGCGGTTCAGCCGCTTGGCGAGCTCCCTCTCGCCTCCCTCCCGGGCGGCGGTGTCGAAGCGTGCCTTCCCACGTTCCGTGCAAGACCAGCAGACCAGGCTCGTCCAACGGGTCTTCTGCACCTCCGCGCTGATCAGCATCCGCAACTGCGAGGAATCACGACGCTTCTACGACCGCAAGCGCGCCGAGGGCAAGCGCCACACCCAAGCCGTCCTCGCCCTAGCTGCCCGCCGCCGGGTCAACGTCATCTGGGCACTCCTGCGCGACCAACGGTGCTACCAGCCAGCCCCGCCGGCAACCCTCGCGGCTTGACATACGGCATTAGGAACCGGTGAGCCTCGTCAAACGTCGATGAGACGGGTCAACCTGCCTCTCGCCGCTGCTCGGCGGTCATCGCCGCGCACAGGGTCGGCGACCGTCTCCGGGGACAGGGTGCGTTCGTAGGCGGTGGCGATCTCGCGCCAGGGTGCCGGGCGCCACGGGTTGTCGGTCAGGTCTTCGGGCAGGGCGCCGAAGGTCTCGCTGGCGGCCAGGCATACCCAGGCGACCAGGCAGGTCGTGGCGTCGGCCGTGGCCGCGATCCGGTCCAGCAGGGAAGCGACCCTTGCAGCAGGTCCAGGCCGTCGCAGACGCCGAGGGATCCATCGACTGGGATGTCTCGGTTGGCTCCACGGTGATGCGCGCCCATCAGCACGCCGCCGGCGCCCGCAAGGCTGCCCCGCCGCAGGTCGCCTCAAAGGGGGCGACCGTGACGGAACATCAGGTCGATCCGGCGCGGACAGGCCTGGCAGGCCATCTGGAGGAGGTGGTGCTCCAGGTGAGGGCCTGGGCCGCTCGCGCGGCGGCTTCACCACCAAGGTCCACCTGAGCGCGGATGGCCGTTGCCGCCCGCTGTCGCTGCTGGTCACACCCGGACAGCGGGCGGACTGCACCCAGTTCGAGCCGGTCATGGAGAAGATCCGCGTGGGTGCCGGCGCGGTCGCCGGTGCCCGGCAGGTCCTTGGCGAGCCGGCCTGCGAGTGCGCTCACCGGGCATCGACCGGGTGAGGACGCCGAGTGTGAGCAGAGCGAGCGCCGGCAGCACGGCGACGATGACTCCCATCGGCAAGGCGTCGGTGGCGCCACCCGCGCCGGCCAGCGGAGCAAGTGCCCCGCCGAACATGAACTGGCTGAAGCCGAGCAGAGCGGCGGCCGACCCGGCGTGTCCGCCGTGGTGGGCCAGGGCCTGGGCCGCGGCGTTCGGCATGACCAGGCCCACGCTGGAGACCAGGACGAACAGGCCGATCAGGAGCACGGGCAGGGGTGCCCGTGTCAGCACCGCGCCCAGGACCGTGGTGCCACCGGCTGTCGCGCCCAGCAGACCGGCGAGCAGCAGCACGCGGGCGCCGGCCCGGGCCACCAGCCGGCCGCTGATCTGGGCGGCCGCAATGAGTCCGGCGGCGTTGACGGCGAACACGGCGCTGTACTGCTGCGGTGACAGGCCGTGGATTTCCTGCAGGACGAACGGCGAGCCGGAGATGTAGGCGAACATCGCCGCGAAGACCAGGCCGTTGGCCAGGACGTACCCGGTGAAGACCCGGTCGCTGAGCAGCTGCCCGACGACAGCGGGCAGCGGCTGGCGTGACGCGGAGGGCCGGGTCTCCGGCAGTCCTGCGGCGGAGGCCGCCAGCATCACGGCGCCGAATACGGCCAAGGCCACGAAGATTCCAGGCCAGGCCGTGACGCGCAGTAGCTGGCCGCCGAGGACCGGCGCGAACACCGGCGCCAGGCCGGTGATCAAGGTCAGTGCGGAGAAGAGACGTGCGGTGCGGGTTCCGGAGGTGCGGTCGCGGACCATGGCGTTGGCGATGACGATGCCGAACGCCCCGCCGATGCCCTGGACCAGGCGTAGGCCGACGAAGGTCCGGACGTCGGGTGCCACCGCGCAGAGCGCGCTGGCGACCGTGTAGAGGGCTAGGCCCGCCAGCAACGGACGCCGCCGGCCGTAGGTGTCGCTCAGCGGCCCGGCGATCAGCTGCCCGATGGCCAGCCCGGCCAGACAGGCGGTGATGGTGAGCTGGGTGGCCGCGGCGCTGGCGCGCAGGTCGCCGGCGAGGTCCGGCAGTCCGGGCAGGTAGCCGTCGATGGACAGTGGTCCCAGGGCCACGAGCGCTGCGAGCAGGACGATGAATCGGGTGTGCCGGCCGGCGGCGTCGTTGCTCATGGCTCAGTAGGCCACGGTGATGCGGCGGCGGATCGCGGTGCCGCTCTCGATCGTGTCGGCCAAGGCGATCGCGTAGTCGGCGTACGAGATGCGGCTGTTGCCGTCGTCGTCGGTGAGCAGGGTGTCCCCGGCGCTGCGGTAGGCCCCGGTCCGCTCGCCCGCTGCGATGACCGCGGCGGGCGACACGTACGTCCAGTCGAGGTCGTGCACGCCGCGGTAGAGGTCGAGCGCTTCGGACTGGGCCTCGGCGTTGGCCTTCCACAGCGCGGGGAAGTCCGGGTCGTCCATGACGCGGGCGCCGGTCTGCGTGCGCAGGCTGCCGGCACCGCCGATGGTGACCAGGCGGGTGACGCCGGCTCGGCGGAGTCCGTCGATCAGCGCACGGGCGGCACCGACGATCGTGGCGCGGTCGTTCTCCTGGCCGATCCGGGGGCCGACGGCCGACAGTACGGCGTCGTGGGAGGCGGCGAGGCCGGCGACCGCGGCGGCGTCGGTGACGTCACCGGTGGTCACGGTCAGGGCCTTGTGCTCGAGGCCGTCGACGTGGCCGGCTCGGGTGACCGCGGTGACGGTGTGGCCGCGGCGCAGTAGTTCCTCGGTGGTGGGCCGGCCGATGTTGCCGCTGGCACCGAACAGGACGATCTTCATGTGTTGCTCCTTGTTTCTGATGGTCACAGGACGGGCTGGCCGTCGGCGATGATGGCCGCGGTGACGCCGCGCTCGGCGGCGGCGTGCTGGAAGCGCTGCTCGATGTCGGGTTGTTCGGTGTAGAACGGCGGGTTGTGGAACAGGCCGTAGTGCATGGCGCAGACGGTGGCGGCGCCGAGTGCGACGGCGGCCTCGACGCCCTGCTCGGGGGTCATGGTCGCCGGGACGTTGGCCGCGTAGCCCTCGAAGTGGGCGATGACGCCGTTGACCGGGACGAACGCGACGTCGAAGGGGCCGTGGTCGCGGGCGATCTGCCACCAGCTGCCGTGCCACTGGGTGTCGCCGCAGTGGATGACCCGCCGGCCGGCGCCTTCGACGACCCAGGCGACCTGGTCACAGTCGTTGCCGCGCCAGTCCAGCGAGGTCACCGGGGTGACGGTCAGCGCTCCGATGCGGCGTGACTGGCCCAGGTCCTGGGCAACGGGGGTGATGCCCGCCTCGCGCAGCCCGGCCGCGCTCGGGGTGTGGCAGCCGATCGTACCGGTGGCCGCGATCCGGGCGATCAGGTCGTGGTCGTAGTGGTCGGGGTGCAGGTGGGTGATGAGGGCGTGGGTGCCGGGCGGGGTGTCGACCGGGTCGACCGGCCGGTGCGGCGGCCCCATCACCGGCGCCAGCGGAGCGACGTTCTCGAGCGGGTCGATCAGCAGGCGGGTGTCGCCGAGACGGATCTCGACGCCGGCCCAGGCCAGCCGCCGCACGGAAAGGGTGGGGGTCATGGGCAGCGACGCTAGACCCACGTTGTTGAGAAAGTCAACAAGGAAGTTTTGAATCTCAACACCACGATGTAGGGTGGTGGCATGCGCACCTACGGGCAGTACTGCGGCATCGCGAAAGCACTGGACACCATCGGCGACCGATGGACCCTGCTGATCGTCCGTGAACTGCTCGCCCTGGGTCCGTGCCGGCACACCGACCTGCGCAACGGGCTGCCCGGGATCGCCAGCAACCTGCTGGTCGACCGGCTCCGCGAACTCGAGGAAGCCGGCCTGATCCACCGCGAGGCCGCCCCGCCGCCGGTGGCCACCACCCTGTTCTCCCTCACCGAGCGTGGCCGCGCGCTGGAGCCGGTGCTGCAGGAACTGAGCCGATGGGGAATTCCCCTGTTGCGTGAGCCGGCCGGCAGCGACACCTTCCGCACCCACTGGCTGGACGTGCCCGCCCGGGCACTGACCGACCACCGCCCCGACCAGCCGGCAATCGCCCTGCAACTGCACACCGACGGCAACGAAGACCTGGTCATCGAAGTCAAGGACGGCTCGGTGCACACCCACGCCGGCCGGGTCGACCACCCCACCGCGTCCCTGACCGGACCGCCGCACCTGCTGGCCGCGACCCTGCTCGGCGACCTCGATCTGAGCGCCGCAGTACAGCAAGGCCTGCGGCTCAGCGGCGAACACGAGGCAGTACTGCGCATCCTGCCCCGCTGATCCGGGTGTGAGTAGTTGCCGTACAGAAAGTGCCGCTGAGATTGATCTTGCTCGTGCTGGGCTACTTCGCGGGGGCTTCGAGCTGGCGGGGGCCGGGCGCCCGCGCGCAGTTCGCGCAGGTCGGGGATGTGGTTGTCCAGGGTACCCGGGGAGACGCCGAGCAGCTCGGCGATCGAGGTGATGGAGCGGCCGGGGTCGGGCAGCACGTCGCGTGCGGCCCGGATGACTTCCTCGGTGGCGACTGTGGGGCGTCCGCCGACGCGGCCCCGGGCGCGGGCTGCGGCCAGGCCCTCGTCGGTGCCGATGACGATGAGTTCGCGGATGAACTCCGCGAGGGCGGCGAAGACGTGGAAGACGAGCCGGCCGCCGGGGGTGGTGGTGTCCAGGTTCTCGTGCAGCGAGGTGAAGCCGATCCCGCGCTCGCGCAGCTCGGCGACCATGTTGATGAGGTCCTGGAGGCTGCGGCCATAGCGGTCAAGCGAGGGGACCACGAGGGTGTCGCCGGGGTCGAGGAAGGCGTGGCACGCCTTCAGCTCGGGGCGCAGCGGGACGACAGGTCGTACTTCGCGAGGTCCCCTCCCGGCACCTTGACCACGTCGGCGACGTAGTCGACCGCGGCCGGGGGGAACTCCTCCAGGAACCGGGGGAACCGGCCCTCCAGCTCGAAATACCTCAGCATCAGCACGAAGCCGAGCCGGGTCGGGCCCGACTTGTTCGCGACCAGGTCCCAGTCACTCCCCACCGGCGTCCAACACGCCACCACGTCCTCGGGCGACCACTCCCGACACATGAACCCCTACCCTCCACCGACTACTCGTTCGGCCTAACGAACAGGCGGGGCCCGAAGCAACGGGAGGTCGGACGTCAGCTGCAGCTACTTTGCACCGTGGGTCACGGATAGGACACCGGGGCCGAACCTGGGGCGCCGCACGAGCGGCCCTCACGCGACGGTTTGCCGCGGCGGTGGAGGCTGCCCCGGCGCCGGCCGGCGGGGCGGACAACCCGTCGCTGTGGAAGCTCGGAGTGCAGTCCCGGGGCGGTTCTTGTGGCGCGCCGGCTGTTGGCCAAGCTGGAGCAGGTGTCGTACGGGCTGATGAGCACCGGGCCGTGCCCCGGGCCGCCCGGGCATCCTCCAGACTGGTCCTGGAACATGACCGATGATCACCTCATGACATTCATGAACACCGCCGAGTCGGCGGGTGGCGCGGAGCGGCATGCCTCCTGGACGGAGCTCTTCTTCGACCTCGTCGTCGTCGCGGGCGTGCTGCAGCTGTCACACCTCCTGCACGAGGGCCCGACGGCCGCCGATCTCGCCCTGTACGTCCTGCTGTACCTCGCCTTCTGGATCGCCTGGGTCTGCTTCACCGTTTACGGGAACGTCGAGGGGGACCGTGCCTGGACACCCGGTCTCCTCGTGGCGATGCTCGGCCTCGCCGTCATGGTCGCGGCCGTCCCCGGGATCCGCGGCACCAGGCACTACCTCGCGTTCATCGCCGCGTACGTCTTCCTGCGCTGGCTGTCCAGCCGGTTCTGGCGGCGCGGGCGGGTCGTGATGGACTGGCCGGTGGCCCAGATGGGCCTCGGTGTCCTGCCATGGATCGTGTCGCTGTGGGTGGATGCTCCGGCCCGCTACTGGCTGTGGGCCCTGGGAATCGGGTTCGACCTGCTGGCCATACTCGCGGACGCAGGCGGCCACATGCTGCGGGGCGCGCAGGAGTGGGCGGAGCGCCTCGTCAGGAAGAACGGCGACCGCGGGCGGCGGCCGGTGATCGAGGCGGCCTACGCCGATGTGCCGCACCTGATGGAGCGCCTGAGCCTCTACGTCATCATCGTGCTCGGCGAGGGGGTCATCCAGATCACCACGGTCGCCGCCGACACCGCCTGGGACGTGCACCTCGCCGGCGCGGCGCTGGGCTCGTTCGCCCTCCTGTCCGGCCTGTGGAGCATGTCGCTGCTCAACGGCTTCGGTGGGATCCCGAAGACCGGCCGACGCGATCTCCCGGTGCGGCTGGCCCTGTCCCTGCACTGCCTGACGACCTGCGCGCTCGCCTCCGTCGCCGCCGGCCTTGGCCTGGCCCTCGCGCATCCCCACGACCCTGCTGCGAACGGCGTGCGGTGGTTGCTCTGCGCCGGTCTCCTGGTGTACTTCGGCGTCAGCGTGCTGGCCGCCGCGGTCTCCGGTGCACGGTGGCAAAGCGTGCTCGGTTGGGCGCTGCCATGCCTGCTCCTGCTGTCGGCGCTCGGCTTCTTCGCTCGGCATCTCGGCGCCGGATGGCTGATCTGGGCGCTGGCGACCACAGTCGGCTGGCAGCTCGTGTTCGCGCCCGGGAAGCGCGGCAGCCAGCGAGTGCCGACCTCCGCCTGACCGGCACCTCCCGAGACGTCGGCGGCCCCACATCTCGGGAGGTGAATCGGTAATCGGGCTCCACGTTGCTCCTGGTACTGGGATGCGAAATCCCCGCGCCATCAGCAGGCTGCGGCAAGCCTGCCCGGTCATCCGGGTGGCCATCGGGGCCGGGTGACCTCCCCCGCGTGGGCCGAGCGGCTCGATTCCACCCGGCCGGCCGGGATCTCGACGGCGGCAGCGGCCGCCATCGCAGCGGCGTTCGTGCCCTGGTCCGCGAGGATGCCCACGTTGTGAGCCCCGACGTTGGTCGGCCCGAAGGACAACCGGTGCACCTCTTCGGGCGACCCGACGGCCGGGTGGCGCCGGCCATCCGCCACGTGCGTCGGGGCGGCGTCCGCGTTCCCGGGCCGGCACGCGCACCGGACCTGGACCCGGTCGACGTCCTCCGGTCACTCGTCCACAGAGCCACGGCCAGCACCCCGTCGACACCCCGACTACGGCGGCAGTCCGTTGCGGCCCGGATCCGCCAACTGGCCGCCCGGCACTGGGTCCATGCCGGAGAGTCGGTGATCTTGTTCGGGCCGGAGGCAGGCCCCCTTCCGTCACATGTCGGCGGCGCGCCTACCTGTGTGGGCGCCCTTACGTCGGCGGAGAACCAGGAGCGCGGCAGCACCCGCCGCGAGCGCGGCCGAGCCGAGGACCGCGAGGGTTGTCGTGCCGTTCGCTCCGGTCTCGGCCAGTTCGTTCGTCGCGCCGGTCGGTCCGGGGGTGGCGGGGCGTGTGGAGGGAGCCGCGGGACTGGTCGCGGTGACCGGTACGGCCGGGGTCTTGCTGGGGATCGTGCTCGGCCTGGTGGTCGGGGGCGGCTTCGCGACGGTGAACTCGGCGACCGTGTGGCCGACGAACTGAGTGCAGGTGTCGGTGCCGATGACGCCCTTGGGCACGGCGGAGGCCGGGGTGCGGGCGCCGGTGCCGGGCGACGCGGGCCCGGCGGGAGGGGTGGGTGCAGAAGCCTGAGGAGAAGGTGGTGTAGCCGCCCATCTGGTTGGCGTCGCCGGCCATGAGCACCGGGTCGGCGGTGAGGAAGCGCCCGATCAAGGTCGCCACCGGTGAGCACGTGCAGAACCGGATCATCTTCAAGCAGCTGCTCCAGTCCGGCGCCATCGACGTCCTCCAGCTGGACTCCGCCCGGGTGGCCGGCGTCAACGAGAACCTCGCCATCCTGCTGCTCGCCGCCAAGTTCGGGGTCCCGGTCTGCCCGCACGCCGGCGGCGTCGGACTGTGCGAACTCGTCCAGCACCTGTCGATGTTCGACTACGTCGCGCTGTCCGGCACGGACGAGGACCGTGTCATCGAGTTCGTCGACCACCTCCACCAGCACTTCCTCGATCCGGTGGTGATCGAGAACGGTCGCTACCGGGCCCCCACCACGCCCGGGTTCTCCGCGACGATGCACCGGGCCACCATCGACACCTACACCTACCCGGGCGGCGCGTTCTGGGCCGCGGAACCGTCGGAGCCGGCAGCGCAGGGGGGCCGGGCATGACCACCGACCTCGACGGGCTCACCGCCCTGGTCACCGGCGGAGCCTCCGGCATCGGCCTGGCCACCGCCCGACTGCTCGGCGCGCGCGGAGCGGACGTCGCCGTCCTGGACCTCGACCCGACCGACGCCCGCCCCCCCGCTGCGCGGCTTCACCGCCGACGTCGCCGACGACCGCTCGGTGCGCTCGGCCGTCCAGGCGGCGGCCCGGGCGCTCGGCGGGATCGACATCCTGGTCAACAACGCAGGCGTCGGCGCGGTCGGGACGCTGGAGGACAACCCCGACGAGCAGTGGCACCGCGTCCTGGACGTCAACGTGCTCGGCATCGTCCGCACCACCCGCGCCGCCCTGCCCCACCTGCGCCGCTCGGTGCACGCCTCCGTGGTCAACACCTGCTCCATCGCCGCCACCGCCGGCCTTCCGCGGCGCGCGCTCTACTCGGCGAGCAAGAGCGCCGTCCTCTCGCTCACCCTCGCGATGGCCGCCGACCACGTCCGCGAGGGCATCCGGGTCAACTGCGTCAACCCCGGTACCGTCGAAACCCCGTGGGTCGCGCGACTGCTGGGCGCCGCCGACGACCCGGCCGCCGAACGCCTCGCGCTGAACGGCCGTCAGCCGACCGGACGTCTGGTGGCCGCCGAGGAGGTGGCCGCCGCCATCGCCTACCTCGCCTCCCCGGCGGCCGCGAGCGTCACCGGCACGGCCCTGGCGGTCGACGGCGGCATGGCGGGCCTGCGGCTGCGACCGGAGCCCCGCCCGTGAAGCCGCGCCGCCGCCCCCTCGGCCGCACGCCGGTCCAGGTCACCGAGCTCGGCTTCGGCGCCGCCGGAATCGGCAACCTGTTCACCCCGGTCGGCGACGACCGCGCGGAACAGGCCGTCACCGCCGCCTGGGAGTGCGGCGTACGGTACTTCGACACCGCCCCGCACTACGGTCTGGGCCTGTCCGAGCGCCGGCTCGGCGCCGTGCTGCGCACCCTGCCCCGGGGCGAGTACACGCTGTCCACGAAGGTCGGCCGGCTGCTGGAGCCGACCCCCGCCGGTGGGGGCGACGACCTGGCCGACGGCTTCGCCGTCCCCGCCACCCACCGCCGCGTCTGGGACTTCAGCGCCGGCGGGGTGCGCCGTTCCATCGAGGACAGCCTCCGACGCCTCGGCCTGGACCGGATCGACGTCGCCTACCTGCACGACCCCGACGACCACGCCGAGCAGGCGCTCGCCGAGGCCTACCCCGAGCTGGAACGCCTGCGCGCCGAAGGCGTCCTCGGGGCGATCGGGGTCGGTATGAACCAGGCCGGGATGCTGGCCCGGTTCACCCGCGAGACGGACCTCGACGTCGTCCTGCTGGCCGGCCGCTACAGGCTGCTCGACCAGCGCGGACTGGCCGAACTGCTGCCGCTGGCCCACCGGCGCGGCGTCGGCGTCGTCGTCGGTGGCGTCTTCAACTCGGGCCTGCTCGCCGACCCGCGCCCCGGCGCGACCTTCGACTACACCGCGGCCCCCGCCGAGCTGCTCGCCCGCGCCACCGCGCTCAAGGCCGTCTGCACGGAGCACGGCGTACCGCTGCGCGCCGCCGCCCTGCGGTTCCCGTTCGGGCACCCGGCCGTCGCGAGCGTGCTGGTCGGCACCCGCAGCGCCGAGGAGGTCCGGGACGCCGCCGCGCTGCTCGACCACCCTGTTCCGGCGGCGCTCTGGGCGGACCTCAAGGAGCGTGGTCTACTGCCGGCGGACGTCCCCACCCCGGCGCGGGAGAGCTGATGCGCATCGCCCTGTTCATCACCTGCTTCAACGACACCCTGTACCCCGGCACCGGCCGGGCCGTGCTGACCGTCCTCGAACGCCTCGGGCACACCGTCGAGTTCCCGCGGGACCAGACCTGCTGCGGGCAGCTGCACTTCAACACCGGCTACCGCCCCGAGGCCGTACCGCTGGTGGCCCGCTTCGCCCGGGCCTTCGCCGACTACGACGCCGTGGTCACCCCCTCCGCCTCCTGCGCCGGGATGGTCCGCGACCACCATCCCCTGCTGGCCCGGGAGTACGGGAACCCCGGCCTCCAGCGGCAGGTCGAGGACCTGGTGCCCCGGGTGCACGAGTTCACCGAGCTGCTCACCGACGTCCTGGGCGTCACGGACGTCGGGGCCCGCCTCCCGCACCGGGTCGCCTACCACCCCACCTGTCACTCGCTGCGCGGCCTCCGGCTCGGGGACCGCCCCTCGCGCCTGCTGCGCGAGGTCGAGGACCTCGACCTGGTCGACCTCCCCGCGGCCGACTCGTGCTGCGGCTTCGGCGGCACCTTCGCCGTCAAGAACGCCGACACCTCGGCCGCGATGCTCGCCGACAAGGGCGACGCGGTGCTCGACAGCGGGGCCGAGGTGCTGTGCGCCGCCGACAACTCCTGTCTGATGCACATCGGGGGCGGACTGTCCCGCCGGCGCGCCGCCGTGCGCACCATGCACCTGGCCGAGATCCTCGCCGCCACCGAAGGAGCCGCGCCGTGAGCGACCACCGTGACCGCGGCGTCGTCTGGCTGGGCGCCCCCTCCTTCCCCGACGCCGCCCGCGGGGCACTGAAGGACACCCAACTGCGCGCCAACCTCAGGCGCGCCACCGCCACCATCCGCGACAAGCGGCTCGCGGTCGCCTCCGAACTCGACGACTGGGAGCAGCTGCGGGACGCCGGCGCCGCGATCAAGAGGCGCACCTCGCGGCACCTGGACCGCTACCTGGTGCAGTTGGAGGCATCCGTCACCGCGGCGGGCGGAATCGTGCACTGGGCCGCCGACGCGGCCGAGGCCAACCGCATCGTCACCGAACTGGTGCTCGCGACCGGCGAGCGCGAGGTGGTGAAGGTGAAGTCGATGGCCACCCAGGAGATCGGGCTGAACGAACACCTGGCCGAAGCCGGCATCACCGCCTACGAGACCGACCTGGCCGAGCTGATCGTCCAACTCGGCGACGACCGGCCCTCGCACATCCTCGTCCCCGCGATCCACCGGAACCGCACCGAGATCCGCGACCTGTTCGCCGCCGAGATGCGCCACTGGGGGCGGCCCGCTCCCGAGGGCCTGACCGACGAACCGGCGGACCTCGCGGAGGCGGCCCGCGGACCTTCCACCTGGTCCTGCTCGACAACGGCCGCACCGACACCCTCGCCGACCGGGTCGGACGGCAGGCCCTGGCGTGCATCCGCTGCTCCGCCTGCCTCAACGTCTGCCCGGTCTTCGAGCGCAGCGGCGGCCACGCCTACGGCTCCGTCTACCCGGGCTCGATCGGTGCCGTCCTCACCCCCCAGCTCGTCGGCGTCGAGAACGCCGCGAGCCTGCCGTTCGCCTCCACCCTCTGCGGGGCCTGCTACGACGCCTGCCCCGTGAAGATCGACATCCCGGAGGTGCTCGTCCACCTGCGGGCCGAGGTCGTCGAGAGCGGGACGGGCGGTGCGGAGGCGCCGGCCATGAGGGCGGCCGCCGCCGCCCGGCTGCTCGGCGAACTGGAGCGCCTTCCGGTCAACGTCGCCTGGCAGGCGCGGATGGGCGAACTCCTCGACGTCGCGCACGACTACGGCGAGGGCGGTGCCGCGGCCGGGCTCCGGGCGGTGTGGGAGCTGTGACCGGCCCCGGGACCGTCGACGCGCACCACCACCTCTGGAACCTCGCGGCGAGGCCCCAGCCCTGGATCACCGGTGCGGCCCTCGCCCCGCTCGCCCGCTCCTTCCACGTCGAGGACCTGGCTCCGCGGGCCCGCGCCGCCGGTGTGAGCGCCACCGTCGTCGTCCAGACCGTCTGCGTCCCCGGGGAGACCTCCGAGCTGCTGGCCCTCGCCGCCGGCGGCGGCCTGGTCGCCGGCGTCGTCGGCTGGACCGACCTCACCGCCCCCGACGTCGCCGACGCGCTCGCCGCCCTGCGTGAACGACCCGGCGGCGACCGGCTGGTGGGCATCCGGCACCAGGTCCAGGAGGAGCCCGACCCGGGCTGGCTGCTGCGGCCCGACGTGCACCGCGGGCTACGCGCGGTCGCCGGGGCGGGCCTCGCCTACGACCTGGTCGTCAGGCCGCACCAGCTGCCCGCCGCCACCGCCGCGGCCGCCCGGCTGCCCGGTCTGACGTTCGTCCTCGACCACCTGGGCAAGCCGCCGATCGCCACCGGGGCGCTCGAACCCTGGGCGGGGCACGTGCGCCGTCTGGCCGCCCTGCCCAACACCGTGTGCAAGCTGTCCGGCCTGGTCACCGAGGCCGCACCCGGCCGCTGGGGGAGCGAGCACCTCGGGCCGTACGCCGACACCGTCCTCGACGCCTTCGGCCCGCGGCGGCTGCTCTTCGGTTCCGACTGGCCGGTGTGCACCCTTCGGGCCGGCTACTCCGACGTCGTGCGGACCGCCGAGCAGCTCGTGGCCGGGCTGAGCCCGGGCGAGCGGGACGCGGTGTTCCGGCGCAACGCGGTCCTGGTCTACGGCCTCGACGTACCCGTTCCGGGCGTCACCGCCACCTGAACCGGGGCCCGCGCCGCCGGCCGTGACACCGGCCGCCCGTGACACCGGCCGCAGGTGCCGCCGTGCCGCGGCCGACGGGCCCCGGGCCGGGAGGGGCGGGGTGACTATGCTGTGACGATCAGGACCAGGGAGGCGACACCGTGCCCGTCACCGACGAGGCGATCGAGAAGATCAAGGCCATGATCGTCAGCGGTGAGCTGCGGCCGGGCGCGCGGCTGCCCAAGGAGGCCGACCTCGCCGAGCGGCTCGGCCTGTCACGCAACTCCCTGCGCGAGGCGGTCAAGGCGCTCTCGCTGATCAGGGTGCTGGACGTGCGCCAGGGCGACGGCACATACGTGACCAGCCTTGAGCCGCACCTGCTGATGGACGCGCTCGGCTTCGTCCTCGACTTCCACCAGGACGACACGGTGCTGGACTTCCTGGAGGTCCGCCGCATCCTGGAGCCCGCCGCCGCGGCCATGGCCGCCCGGGTGATGTCCGAGCAGGACATCACCGCCCTGGGCCAGGTGCTGGAAGGCCTGCGCGACGACTCGGCGTTGGAGGAGCTGATCGACAACGACGTCGAGTTCCACCGCCGGATCGCGGCAGGCTCGGGCAACTCCGTGCTCTGCTCGCTCATCGACGGGCTGTCCGGCCCGACCGCGCGGGCCCGGACCTGGCGCGGCCTCACCGAGGAGGGCGCCGTCGCCCGGACCCGCGAGCAGCACCGCGCCATCTTCGACGCCATCGCCGGCCGTCGCCCCGACGTCGCGCACGCCTGGGCCACGATCCACGTGGCCGGCGTCGAGCAGTGGCTACGCAACATCCTCGGCGCCTCGGGTCCGCACTCGGCTGACGGGCCGCCGATCCGCCCGGCCGCCGATCCTCCTGTCCGCCGATCCGCCGGCCACCCCACGCGGGCCCGTGCGACAGGCGTGTCCGTCCTGCGAACAGAGCCGTCCACCACGGGCCTGTCACGGCTGCCGGCGAGTGCCTGGCGTCGTTCCCCGGTGGTGAACGGATCGCCCTTGCGCGGCTGCCGGCCCGTACGCTCCTCGCCGCAGACTCCGGGGTGGAGGACCTACTGGTCGAGCACCTCACGGCCGCTCGCCGGGGCGCCGCACCACCGGATCGGCGACGAGCGAGTCCACGTCCTCCCGCACCCCCTCAAGCCGGAGGAGGCCGCCGTCGCCACGTGACGGGTCCCGCTGGTGCGGCACCGGGGGGAGGTAGGACGGGGCGCCCGTCCCGTCCTGCCGGAGCGAGACCGTCCGCGTAGGCGCGGGGATCGAGATGCCTTCCGTCCGGTACCGCTGGTGCAGGCGCTTGATGAACTCGTGCTTGATCCGGTACTGGTCGCTGAACTCGCCGACACCCAGGATCACCGTGAAGTTGATCCTTGAGTCCGCGAAGGTGTGGAAGCGGACGGCGGCCTCGTGGTCGGGCACGCCGCCGCTGATGTCAGCCATCACACTGTCGACGACGTCGAGGGTGACTCTCTCCACGTGCTCCAGGTCGCTGTCGTATCCGACCCCGACCTGGACCAGGATCGACAGCTTCTGCTCGGGCTGGGAGTAGTTCGTCATGTTCGTCCGCGCCAGGCGGCCGTTGGGGATGATCACCAGGTTGTTCGACAGGTTGCGCACCACGCTGTTGCGCCAGTTGATGTCGACGACGTACCCCTCCTCCCCGCTGGTCAGCCGGATGTAGTCACCCGGCTGGACCGTCTTGGAAGCGAGGATGTGCACACCCGCGAAGAGGTTGGCGAGGGTGTCCTGCAACGCCAGCGCGACCGCGAGACCGCCCACGCCGAGGGCGGTGACCAGCGGGGCGATGGACACCCCGAGGGTCTCCAGGGCCACGAGGACGCCCATCGACAGCACCACGATCCGGGTGATGTTGACGAAGATGGACGCGGATGCCGCGACACCCGTTCGAGAGGCGGCCACGGACTGCACCAGCCCGGCCACCACCCGGGCCGCGCTGAGCGTCGCGATGACGATGAACACGGCTATCAGCGACTGATCGACCAGTCCCCCAGTCCGCGCGGTGAGCGGAAGCGCCGAAGCGGCCACCGCGACCCCGGCGAGCACGGCCGCCCAGGGAACGATGGTGCGCAGCGCGTCGACGATGACGTCGTCACCGCTCCATTTGGTCCTGGTCGCGTGTTTGCCCAGCCATTTCATCAGGGCCCGCAGCAGGAGACCGGCCGTGCAGCCGGAGGCCAGCACGATGCCGGCCACCACCCAGTCGTGCAGGACCAGGTCCCGGGTCACCGCGCCGCTTCCACTGCGTGGGGAGGGAGGGAACGGGCCGTCGCCGGCCGCTGTATGTGTTGTGTCGTCACCCTGTTGCCTGTCAGATCGTTCTGTTCATAGCCACGTCGGAGCGGATGTACGCATTCCGAACGGACTGCCATCCTGCCCCATGGGCAGGCCGCCGCTACGAGCAGCCCGCCGTGCAGCCGGTCGACCGCGCCCTGCCCGCCCGACGAACGGCCGACGATCACCAGAACCGAGCGCCGGTCGGGCCCGGGGGCTCCCCCGCGCCATGGGGAACGGTCGGCGGAAGGCCGCTACGCCGGCGCCAGCTCGAGCGCTCGGCCCGCCGGGGATGACCCGCCCGCCACTCCGCGGCGGTGCTGAGACCCGGGGCGTGCGTGCCGGTGTGCGGCCGCCGCCGCGGGGCCATCCCCCCCCGGGCGCGGGGAGCAGGAGGCTGCTGTGGTCAGTTCGCGTCCTCGGCAAGCACCAGGACCAACTCCTCCCGTTTGACGTCGACCTCCCGAGCCGCACGTCCGAGAGTCCGAGCCGGGGAAGGGGCGCCACCGATGGAGAGGTTCACCCGCAGCAGTTCCTCCACGCCCGCGCCGACCAGGTCGCGGCGGGCCCGCGGCAAGCAGTTGATCGCACGCTCCACGGTGTTGCGCTTCGTCGTCACAGGTGGGAGACCAGCATCCATACGGCAATGGCGAGGAACGCGATCCCGACCACACGCTGCATCAGATAACCCCTGCGCGTGGGCTCACCGGCATCAGGGTCCTTCACCCACCCCCGCTGGAGCCGCAGGTTCATCCCCCACAGGAGCTGTGGCCGCAGTACCTGAAGAAGCCCGATCGCGAACACCGCGCACGCCACAATGATGAACATCCGTCCTCCTCGTCTGGCCACCGCGGGCGTTTCCTCTCATCTGACACCCGCTCACCCAGCGGCTGCCCTCACAGCCTCGCCTGAAACAGGGTCTGCAACCCGCGGTGCGCCACCACCCGGCTGTCCGGCATCGCGGTGGGCGACCTCGGCGGCGACATCGGCTCCGGGCTCACACTGACCCCCGACCAGCGGGCGAACTCCTACTGCTGGGAGGTCGGCCTCTCCTCTCCAGCTCGACGACCGGGACGTCGGGGCGGGCGCGGACGTCGGAGACGGCCCGGGCGACAGGCGGCGGACCGGTCGGGGCCGGCTGATGTGTCAGTCGTGCTCGCCGGTGCGCCGCGCTGCGGACGGGGGCCTCGTACTGGCCGAGCTGTACGTGGACTACCGCGGCACCCCCGCCCCGCACCGACCTCGGACGGCACCATCGCCTGGCTCCTCCCTCGGTCCCCCCACCAGACGGCCGACCAGGGCAACCGCGTCCCCGGTCGACCGCCTCCGCCGGCGGGCGCGCCGGCGCCCGGGGTTCGCTGATCCGGTCCGCGAGTCGGTCGACGGCCGCACGGGCAAGGACCCGTTCGCCTGACCGGCCGTCAGGTACGGACCTGGTTCTCCACCCGGTGCCTGATGTAGTCGTCCGGGTGCGCCCGGGCAACCGCCGTCGCGGTCTCCACCAGGTGGTGCAGCTCCGGTCGGTAGGCCGATGTCCGCAGCGGGAGGCCGGGGAGGATGCAGCGCCGTACGTCGAGGTCCTCGTTGGTCACGAACTCACGCAGGGCGGCCTCGTTCCATTCGCGCACCAGGACGGCCCGGTCGGTGGCCCCGTCCAGTTCCAGGACGCCGGGGTGCTCCGCCGTGGCGCCGTCGGAATCGAGGGGGAACGCCGTCCAGTACCAGGCCCGGGCCGCCCCGGCGCGCTGCGCGTCGGTACCCCCGACCAGACGGGCGAGCAGTCCGGCGCGCACCCGCCGGTAGCCGTAGGCGTTCAGGGCGGGCTCGACGAACCACCGGTTGTAGCTCGGGTCCGGGTCCTGGACGGCAGCCTCCAGCAGGGCCTCGAAAGACTCCTCGGAGAGCACCAGCCCCCGCTCCCCGGCATCGCGCAACGCCCGTCGGACGGCGTGGCCCCAGGCCCGGCCGTCGCCGTCGGCAGGCTCGGGCGCCGGCTTCAGCCCGGGGATCCGGGACACCTCGGCCAGGCATCGGTGGAACGTCGAGGTGTCGTCGTCGGTCCGGTCCGGCAGCGCCGCGAAGGTCTGCGCGGTGCCGGTTGCACCGTCGCCGGCCGGCTCGTCCCGCTCCGTGGTCACGTCGTCCTCCCTGCCCCCGTGACCGACCCGGTGGCCGGCGACGTGGAACCTAGCCGATACACGGTTCCGCCGAGGCTTCAGCGAAGGAACATCGCACGCCCGAAATGACGCTCCCCGCCAATCGGAGCCGACACCTCGACCACCGCCAAGCCCCCGCGCCTACGCCACCGACCTTACCCACTCCCAGCTGATCGCCGTCTCCGCCGCCTCCAACCGCAGCAAGGGCGACAAGCGGAAGTGCGGCGCGATCCAGCCGAGGGCGCCCTTGAGCAGGCGAAACGCGGGCTCAAAGTCGAATCCGCTTAGGAAGGTGCGCCGTATCCGGTCCACGTGTGCGGTGTCGATGCCGGTGGCCGAGGAGCACAGCCACAGTGGCTTCGCTTCGCGTTCGCCAGGCCGGTGCTCGACCGGGAGGCGGACCAACGTGCCGTGGGTGATGGGGATTTCACCTTCGCCGTCGAGCCATGGGCCGTGTTCTTCTAGCCAGGGCCTGTCCGGTCGATCATGTTCGGAGGCAGATGAAACCCGTCCAGCCCCGGGCAGGATCAGCAATGGCGACTTCAGCGACTGCCCGGCCCCGGTCGGGACCGGGTCACCAGGACGACCGCGGGTCTTGTACGTGCTCTGGTGAGTGCCGGTCCTCGCCCCTGCCCAGGCCGGTCTGGACCAGGAAGCCGGGGTCCACTTCCCACGGCGGGGCAGCAATGTGCACCCGCTGGGTGCCGGGGATGCCCACCTCGACGAGGACCCCGTCGCGGAACATCCACAGACCGAACAGGTCGTCGTCCTCGTCGTGGAGCATGACCTGCACGCAGGCGGGCTCGTTCCACGGCAGGGACTCCAGGTCCTTGAGTACCCCGCGGCGCCGGTTCCACCGCTCGAACTCGATGTGCCAACCCCCAACAAACCAGGGAATCTGCACGAAGCAGCCGTGCCAGGTGCGGGCCTCGTCCGGCCGCGTCAGCGGCTCCATCACCTCGTCCTCGAACCGCGCCAACACGATGACCTGCGCCATTCTGCTCATACCCACATATCACACCGTGCCGGGGCCCGAGGCAATCGATTTTGGGACCCCGAGCCGTCGGGGCTCCTTCCGTACGCGGAGTCCGCCGCATGGGCAGCGGCCGTTCTCCGGCTTCTTCGTGACTCGACATCTCGAAGCGTGGAGAACGGCCACCTTCGCTGTCCCGGGAAGAACCGCAGATCAGCAGGTCGACTGACCAGTGGGGTTGAACAACGAGCTCAGGCGGGTGTGGCCGGCTTCCTGCCGTCGAGTAGCCGCGATCGCCCACCCGGTAGGTGACCTGGTAGTCCCTGCCGGGCTTTCGGGGCATCGCGGAGGTGATCGTTCCGTTCACCCTGAGCGGCTTGTCATCGATGAGGCTCCCGGCCCGCTCGCCCAGCGGCCGCGAGGGAGCAGCGCGGCCGCCGGTCGCCAACCCGTCGGCCCTGTGGTCGCCGTGCCGGTCGCCAGCGTGCCGGAGGGGTGGATCGCTGGGCTCGCGGCCGGTGGCATCGCCCTGGACGACCCGGCCGTCCATCACTTGTTGACGGCCTGTCTACGCGCGCTGCCCAGCGTCCTTCCCTGTGCCGGCCCGATTCCGGGCCGGCACGAAAGGGAGAACCCCCGTGCTGCGCGAGACCCGCGCTCTGCTGACCGGTTCGGTCGCCCTCCTGGCCCTCAGCCTCACCTTGACCACCTTCACCGCCGACGCCGCCGGTGACCAGAGCGGCATCGACGCCTGCGCCCGCGAGGCCCCGTGGGCGGGCTTCGCGAAGGACAAGTCCGGCGAGGGCCGCAACGACGACGCGATCTACGCGGTGGCGATCGCCATGGCCGAGTCCGGCTGCGACCGGCTGGCCGACCACACCGACCTCCCCCACCGACCCCGACCCGGGCCCCAAGGAGCTCGGTGCCCGGCAGATCAATGAGCACTGGTACCCGGAGGTCCACAGCCACGACGCCGGGATCGTCACCGCCGAGAGCTGGCAGGACATGGGCTGGTCGGCACGAAAGGCCTTCAAGATCGACAACGGCGGCACCGGCCGGGGCTGGGCCTCGTGGGCGGCCTGGCACCTGGGCACCTGGGCACCTACCACCAGTACCTCGGCCAGGCACGGGAGGCGCTCTAGTGTCCTGCGCCCGAGATCCGTCGGCAGAATCGGGCGAGGGAATCGAGGATCTCGTCCGCGGTCTTGGTCCAGGTGAACGGTGTGGGGGCCT
>NZ_JBVHHE010000059.1:0-33728 GCF_055561235.1 Kitasatospora sp. NPDC022856
GGAACAAGACGGCCAGGAGATCAGCGACAGACACTCATCATGATCGACAATCATCAAGATCCACGGGCGGCTTTCACGGAACTCGCGCCAGAGCCATTTCAGCGTGTCCGTTGACACCCAGCAACGCCGGTCACCCGACCCGGCCCGCCCGACAGGCCGGCCCGCAGGATGCCGCCTCTGCCCCCGGAACGGCACGGTGGGCACCTCCCGCCGACGCCCGAGACCGCAGGAAGTCGTACGCGTCCTTCTCGATCACTCTTCCGGCGAGATGACCGCCCACTATGCCCGGCTGCACGACTCCACCGTCCGCCGACACTGGGAGAAGGCCCGCAAGGTCAACATCAAGGGCGAGAGCGTCACCATCGATCCCGACGGCCCTCTGGCTGGGGCCACCTGGGCCAAACAGCGGCTCGGGCGCGTGACCCAGGCCCTGCCCAACGGCTACTGCGGCCTGCCGGTGCAACGGACCTGTCCACATGCCAACGCGTGCCTGACGTGCCCGATGTTCGTCACGACCCCCGACTTCCTGCCGCAGCACCGCGAGCAGAAGCAGCAGCTGCTGCAGATCGTCTCCGCCGCCGAGGCCCGCGGCCAAGCCCGCGTGGTCGAATGAACCGCCAGGTCCTCGGCAACCTGGAGAAGATCATCACCAGCTTGGAAGACGCCTGCGAGCTGACAACAGCCAGCACATCGTCGACGCCGCCCGTCGCCGCAGCGAGTACACCCGCGCCAAGGCCGTCCAGGCCCTCCGCTCCCTTGACCTGGCGAGCGAGCCGGTGACCTTCGAGACCGTCGCGAAGCGGGCCGCAGTGTCGCGGTCCTGGCTCTATGCCCAGCCGGACCTGCGAGAGGAGATCGAGCGGCTGCGGGCAGTACACCGCCGCGACCCCAGTTCCCCGGTTCCTGCACGTCAGCGCACCTCCGACGCTTCCTTGCGGCGACGCCTCGAAGCCGCCAACGCCCGCATCCGGCGCCTCACCGAGGAGAACCAGCAACTTCGCGAGCAACTCGCCCGCGCGCTCGGCGAACAACGCGCCGCGACAACTCGCACCAGCCCGCCCCGGGCAGACGCGAGCGATCCCACATCGGCGTGCACATGAATGTGCCCAGCCAGGTACGAGTGAACGTGCTCGGTTCTGGGGGCCTACCCGGGGACGACGCAGCCGCCGCTGGTGGGCTCTCTGGCGCGCGCTGGCGCCGCTCGTCAGCGCGCCTCTGCTCCGCTGGGCTGGTTGCCCGCCGTACTCCGGTGATACCGGGCGTCCTTCCCGGGCCAGCCGCGGTCGATGAACGGCGGGCGATCCACCCGCTCGAAGCACCGCAGCAGGAACTCGGTGAAGGTGCCGGCCGTCTCGAACCACTCTCCGATCTCGCTCCAGACGATGATGCGCCAGTCGTCCGGGTCCGGTTCCACGGCGAGGAAGTAGTACGTGTTGCCCTGCTCGTCGTGCCCCCAGTTGATCAGACCGCCCTCCTCGGGATGGAACGGCCATGGGTACCGGTCGGGGTCATTCATTCCCTGCAACCCCTGGTGCCAGAGCCGCTCCGCCTCCTCGTGGCTTCCGTCCATCGGCCGGTCCAACCACACGTATCCATCTACGGCGCCGGGCCCGAAGAGGTCCAGAAACGCCTTGTAATCGGTCGGCAGGGCCAGGCCCAGGTAGGCCTCCGACGCTTGCCACAACTCCGGCCGCGCCTGGCCCCACCACTCCGGCTTGCCAAGCCGATCTCTCAACTTGTCCAGCGCCGTCGCTGGCATGACCGCCCCCATCTGCCGTGTCCCATTGGTGCTGGAAGCATCCTGCCGCCACGGACCGACAGAACGGCGCCCACCCTCGCATCAGGCCCGGCAATACGGTCGGCCGACAGGTCCGAACTGAGCCCATTCATCCGTACTTTGGCTGGTCGACCGGGCGAAACGCCGGGCCGCCGTTGAGGCCAGCCGCGGCGCGCCAGGCCCGTACCGGGCAAGTCTCCTTCTGTCGGCGTAGGCGATGACCACGGCCCGGCCGGGACGGCCCTTCACCGAGGGCACGGAGCCCCGCAGGCGTTCGGCCTCCGGCACGATCCCCTCCTCGTCGAGGCCGCTCACCTCAGAGGCCCGCCCCGCGACGGCGAAGGAGATCGGGCTCAGGGCCCGGTCGCGCAGCCGCGCCAGCTCAGGCAGCTCGTACTCCTGGCGCCGCCGGCGGGAACTGGCCGGCCGGGGCACCACCGGGTCGGCGGTGGTAATCGCTCGCGGCTGCGCGAGGGTGGACGCGACCGCCCGGCCGCGGCCAGCGCGTATGCGGTCCGGGTCGAGGCGGATCGGCTTGAGTGCCTACCGGGCCGCCAGGGTCGCTTCCTTCGGCACACTTTCGACGCCGGGCCTCCACCGTCACCCCGGTGATCCGCCGGTCAATCGTTGAGGGAGCGGCCTCGAGGACCTGGTTGAGCCGCACCACGAAGCCGACCAGGATGGTCACAGCATTAGGAGGCGTCCTCGGCAGTGCCGGAGAGGCGGTAGGCGGTAGAGGTGTCGACGCCGAGTGCAGCAAGCAGGTCGAGGGCGGCGGTGAGGGGCGGGGCTCCGGCCAGGCGGGCGGCGGCAAGGTGGGCGGGGAGGCGGCCGGCGGCGATCAGGGCTATCCACTGGGGGGCGGAGAGGGCGAGGTAACGCAGGCCGGGGAAGTCGGCCAGCAACGCCAGGTCCGGGGTGTGGCAACGGGACAGGTCGAGGGAGCGCAGCGCGGGGAGGGTGCGCAGCGGGGCGAGGTCGATCGGGGTCTGGGAGCCGACGGCGAGTGAGGTGAGGTGCGGATGGCCGGTGAGGGGGGCGAGGTCGGCCTCGGGGGCGAGGTCTACGGCCAGGTCTTCGACGGGGAGTGCTACCAGGGGGGATAGGTCGGTGGTGGCGCAGCGGTTGAGGTGCAGTCGGCGCAGGTGCGGCGTGGCGGAGAGCGGGACGAGGTCAACGGGTGCCGGGGCGTCATTGAGGTGGATCGCCTGGATGCTCGGCGCGAGCCGCTCCCGGCCGAGTAGCCCGCCTCTTTCGGCCAGGTAAATGCCCGAGTCAAGGTCATTACCGTGAGCGAGGTGAGGGAATTCGCGATCTCTTCGCTGGCCGGTGATCGCGCAGCACGGACCGGACCAGGGGTTTTGAGTCGCCGGTCCCGTCTCGGCCGCGCCGCGAGCCGGTGGAGCCGAACCGTGGCGGGCGAGGTGCCCAGCCGGGCGAACGCCGCCTGCGGGCGGCGGGGGTCCACGTTGCGGGGCCTGCGCTGGTAGCCGCCCGGCGCCGGGCAGTCCACGAACAGGGGGCGGCGGCAGGCGGCCGGGACCCCGGGAAAGGGGGGGTGTTCCGCGGGACCCCGGCCGGTGGGAGGCCAACCACACCGCAGACACGGCGCGGCTGCTCTGCCCGGCGGCCCGGTGCTGCGTGTGGTGGGGCCGCCGTGCCGGGAATGCTAGACCCCCACACCGGGCGGCGGCCAGGTCTTGACCTGCATTTCTTCGGCCGCGAACATGCCATTTGGGAGCCTCAGAACCTCGTCGGTTCGATTCCGTCCGCCCGCCGCTCACCACCGAGCGCACCTGCCGGTAGCCGTTCTCCCCGGCCATCCGGCCGATCAGCCGCCGTTGGTGTCCGGCCATCGCGGTTCCGGGCGGGACTACCGGCGCAGCCGCGCCGGGTCGAGGTCGAGGGGGAACGGGTTGGTGAGTTGGGTGGTCTCGCCGACTTGGACGAGGCGGTCGACGTAGGTGCCACGCTCGAGGTGGCCGAGGTAGAGGCGGCGGGCGGTGGGTGTGCTCGGGCTCACGCAGCCGGCTGTAGTGCCGGCGCAGGATCTCCTCGCGCCGGGTGGCGGCTTCGTCGAGCGCGGCCTGACGGGAGAGCGCGTTCTCGCGCATGCGGCGGCGCAGTTCCTGGTAGGCGTGGTGGCCCGCGAGCGGGTTGGGCGTCGGCGTCGTCGGGGAGTGCGGGGCGGGACGGGGTGCGGGCCGCTCGTCCAGGTCGTGGTCATGACGGGCGGGGGCGGGTCCGACGCGGACGTCGATCGCGGTCACGGTGCCGGGGCGGAGCTGGTCGAGGGCGGTGAGGACGCGGCGGTGCTGGAGGCGGAGCTGGGCCGCCCAGGCGGGCGAGTCCGCGTTGATCCGCAGGCGCCGGGCGAGGCTGGTGCGCGCGGGCAAGGTCTCCGAGGCGGTCGGCGCGATGGTGATCCCCGCCCAGCGCGGAGGCGTGCTGTTCGCGGTCGGCGGCATCGACGGCGAGCTGTACGTCAACGGCCGGCCGCGACCCGCCAGTGGGCCGAGCAGCTGCGGGAGCAGGTGCCCGAGCTGGCCTCGGACGTCGACCGGCTGCAGGCGATGCGCGCGGAGTGGCTGGACTCCCCAGCCGAGGACCGCGCGCTCGCGCTGGTCGGCGCCTGCACCGACCCGAACTGCCATACTCCACACTGACCGACAGCCGGCGAATACCTGCATGATGCGGGTGGCACGGCCTTTACGCTCAGCCCTCGCGTCGGGTGCTCCTGACTGGACTTCCCACGCTCCCCGCACGCCGCAGTGCGCTCTGTCCTGACGGCTGATACAGGGATATGTTCGCGCTCAACCAATCCAGAGGGCGAACTGCCCCGCCCCGTTCGAAGGACTCTCAGTTGCCCCAGCGCATGAGACTCTCCCTGCTCGCGTCCGCCGTACTGGCCGCGGCCCTGGTCCCGGTCGGCTCCGCCAGCGCTGCTCTGGCCACACCCGCCACCGCTCAAGCACCGACTGCGGCGACGGTGAACTGCCGATCCTCCGTTGACACGGGGCTCTACTGCGGCTACGACCTCAGCAACGCCTACACGAGCCGCGGTGACTCCGGTGCGAAGGTGAAGGAGCTCCAGGCGCTGCTGATCTACCGAGGCTACTCGGTGGGCTCCACCGGCGTGGACGGTTACTTCGGAGCCGCCACGGAGTCCGCCGTGAAGCGCTTCCAGAGCGCGGAAAAGATCACTGCCGACGGCATCGTCGGCGCGACCACCTGGGGGCGCCTCCGGGCCTAGCGCCGTATCAAGCAACGTTCGCCCTGTTGTGACGCGCCGCCCGGATCGATTCCGGGCGGCGCGTCACGCGACATGCTGTGCAGGTGGCTGAGCGTGTGCGGCCCGCACTTCGGTGATCAATCTCAGCGACGACCACGGTTCCATACCCGGTCCTGATACTGGTGGGCTCGCGTAATCAACTGTCGCGTATTCACTGCCGTAGGAAGCCCGCTGGTGACTGTTCGTAGTGCTGGGCGGATGCGGCTGGAGGATCGGGCGGCTCTGCTGGGTCGAGTCAGGAACTCGGAGAGTCCGTGTCGATGACGATCATCTTCTCCAGCGTGTACCTGTCCAGGTCCGGATGGTGCCCTTGCTGACCAGCTCGGATGCGGTGGAATCGGAAGGTCCCATTGGTGGTACCCGCACTGACGATGCATCGGATCTGGAGCGGAGGTTCAACTGAACGGCCGAGATGGCAGATGTGCAAGGCCAGCGTAAGGCCCTGGGCCAGTAGGAGCCGTTGATCGGCCTCGGCGATGACAGGCTCGCCATCATCCAGGACGTCGACGGTCACGGGCACGTAGTCCTCAAGGTGGAAGCTGTTGACGCTGCACTCCCACGCGGTGAGGTCGATGAAGCCTCCGGGTCCGGTGTCACGCAGGTGACGGGCGGTATTGGTCAGCACCACCGCGTCCCCATGGAGAGTGATGCCGTTGGCTACGAGATCACGGAGGCCAGCTGTCAGTTCCCGTGGTGGCTGTGTGGGTGCGAGTCCTGTCCATGGGCCGAAGAGGGCCGCTGCCGCATCGTTCATCTGCACTGTAAGCACGTGGGCAAGGATCCCTCAGAGGCTCAGGAGAGTGGGAAGCAGTCCTCCCCGCAGGCGCGGGGGTCAGCCGGATCTCGCGCTGGAGCACGGCAGCGGCTGGCGTCCTCCCCGCAAGCGCGGGGAGGATTGCGAACGCGCGGCAAGACATGGGAAAGATCATCGAGAGCGCAACGCGGACTGGTGCCAGGACTTGGGCCTGGGGAAGAGGTAGCCATGCTCATCGCATCCTTCGACACCTTCGGCTGGGTCGCCCAGTTCGACCCCGCGACTGGCGAGACAGGTACCGAGTGGACCGCTGGTCCCTCGGACGCGCCCCACGGTCACTACGGCAAGCTCGCCGGCACAACCCTTGTGCTTTACCGTCACGCTGGCGAACTCCGACTTCGGGTGGGCGGAGAAGTCATCCCGCTCGATGGATCCGTTGACGTCCAACACCGTGTCGACGGGGCCGACTGTGTCCTGAACGTCGGCCAGTACATCGACATACGCTACTCGGCTCCGCAGGAGTGGTACGGCGTGCAGGACGACCTGACACCGTTCGCCGAGGCCGAGGACTTCGACCTCGGCCTCTTCATAGCAAACGTGGTTCACGACCCGGAACGGTCAGCACAGATCTCCCTCTGATCTATGCAGCGAGCACCGGGCTGGCGGCCCATCCTCTCCGGGGCGGGCCACGAGCCCAATCGCTTCGCTCGGAGTGAAGGTCAGACGTTCGACCCACACCACGTTCGGCCCGCAAGGGAGCAGCGCAGCGAGGGCGGCTCCGGGGCCTGGGTCGGGGTGGGGTTGTCGTCGTACCGCTCGCGCAGACTGAGCGCGACGAGCAAACCGTCGGCGGCCGCGCGTCAACCCGGGTTGGGGGCCGGGCACAGCAGGTCCTGTTTAAGGAGAGCGTCCATCTCGGCTTGGACGGCCTCGAGAGGCAGACGCCCGCCGATCGCCTCAGCGACTTCGGTTGCGCTCGTCGATCCGTTGGCCTCGATCAGGTTGAGGGCGGTGAGGTAGAGGCCCACGTCCCGCAGGGCGAGTGTGCGGCCCTCTGGGTGGGCACTCGGATCGCCCAGCATGAGGCGGGCCAGCGCCGGACGCAGTGGTGAGGCGATCCGGATTTCCTTGGGGCGGAGGACCGGGTGGTAGACCGCGTAGTCTGCCCGAATCCCGGTTTCGCGCCACTTTTCCACGGTCATTGACTCCGGGTCGTATCCCATGCAAATACAGTCGAATCCGTGTTCGACGGTCGCCGCGCAAAGGTACGGCGGGTCGTTTCTGACGTTCGGTCCCGAGTGTCGCAGGGCGGAGTGGCCGCAGTTGCAGTCCGGGGAGTTGCTGTCGAGGCCCGGTGCCCTGGGGTGCTCCCCTGGGGACCATCCCCGCACCCGCGGGGATGGTCCCGCTAGGGTCGCGTCATGAGCGAGGAGAGCGCCCTGCTCCCCGCACCCGCGGGGATGGTCCCTGGTCGTCGGAGGCCGTCGGGCAGGCGGAGCGCTGCTCCCCGCACCCGCGGGGATGGTCCCTACGCCGCGTCGACCGTCCACGACATCGACTACTGCTCCCTGCGCCCGCGGGGATGGTCCCCAGCAGCCCATCACGGCAGAGTTGCTGGAGATCTGCTCCTCGCCCGCGGGGATGGTCCCGAGGATCTCGACCTGAACGGCACCGCCCTCACCTGCTCCCCGCGCCCGCGGGGATGGACCCTGCTCTGCGTCGCGAACGGCACGGTGCACCTTCTGCTCCCCCCGCGCCTGCGGGGATGGTCCCGACCCGCTGAAGGAGCGCCGGGAGAAGTTCCGCTGCTCCCCGCGCCCGCGGGGATGGTCCCTTCCAGGTGGCGCTGTATGCGGACTCCTCCGGCTGCTCTCCGCGCCCGCGGGGATGGTCCCTACGGCAAGACTCCGGCCCAGACAGCACCCCTCTGCTCCCCGCGCCCGCGGGGATGGTCCCCACCGCGCGGCGGTTCGCCGAACCGGGTTCGGCTGCTCCCCGCGCCAGCAGGGATGGTCCATGCGGCCACTGGAGGCGCCGCGATGTTCTGGTGGGGGCTCGGCGCTCCCGGATGCGGGTTGAGAGGGAGGGGAGATTTGGGGGTTGTCCGCGGACAACTTGGGCCAGCCCCTCGTCACAGGCCTGAAGAGCTGCGGGATGATGACCGCCGGGCGCTTGTAGCGGCTTGTAGGTGTCGCTACGCTTTGGTCATGAAGCAATTGAACGTGCGGTTGGACGACGAGGCGCATGAGGCGCTCGAGCAGCGCGCGGAGGCCGCCGGGATGTCGCTGCCCGACTACGCGCGGAAGGTTCTCGCGGAGGAGGCGGATGAGCGGCGGGAGCGGTTCCTGACGGCGGCCGCGCACTTCTCCCGGGCATGGGCGCCGGCGTTCGAGGCCGAGTTCGGCCCATACCCCCGCACCGGGCGGGCCGATGCGGCGGACGCCGCGTGATCCTGCGCGTCGACCGGGCCTGGCTGCTCGACATCGCCCACCAGTTCCTCCCCGCCGATCCGGACATCACCGACTACGGCACGCTCGCCGCGGCGGTCGCCCGCCACCTCGACGAGGTCATGGACGTACCCGTCTACGGTGCCATCCACCAGCGGGCCGCGGCACTCATGCACCAGCTCATCCGCGTACCCGCCCTCGAGTTCGCGAACGAGCAGTTCGCCGCGGTCGTCGCCGCCTCCTACCTCGCCGGCTCCGGCGTCATCGTCACCGCCGAACCCAAACACGCCGTCGAACTCGCCGGCCGCATCCGCGACGGACAGGCCGACGTCCGTGAAACCGCCACCGCCATCCGCACCTGGTACCGCTGACACCAGACCCCATCGGGAACGATTCGTCCCAGACGTGCCCCCGGCCACACCACCCGGGGAGTCGACTCCCGGAAGGCCCCCACCCGCCGCGCCCAGGGATGGTCCCGACCCCGGAGCGCCCGTCCCCGGTGCCTCCGCTGTCACTGCTCCCCGCGCCCGCGGGGATGGTCGCTCCACTCCGGACGCTCAGCGGGGCTCACCCAAGGTACGTGCAAAAGGGGCCATGACGTGATCTTGGAAGTGTCGGTGGGCCTGTAGCGTCCCTGCCCCGACGCCCCCGTGGGGTGGCTACCATCTGCTTATGGTCGATCACGAGACGGCGTTTCAGTCCCTGGACGGTACCGCGTTGTTCGGCACCGTCTGCGCGGCGGAGGCGCCGGGCGGGATGGCGGTGCTGGTCCACGGGTCGGGGGTGACCCGGGAGGAGGGCGGCTTCTTCACGCGCCTGGCCGCCGGGCTGGCCGCCTCCGGGGTGACCAGTCTGCGGTTCGACCTGCGGGCTCACGGGGCCAGTGGCGGGCGGGAGGCCGAGCTGACGATCGCCTCGGTGACCAACGACATCCGCGCGGCCGGCGACCACCTGCGCGAGCGGACCGGCCAGCAGGGTCCGGTGCACGTGATCGCCGCCTCGTTCTCGGGTGGTGCCGCCGCACTGCACGCCGCCCACCGGCCGGGCGACGTCGACAAGCTGGTACTGCTGAACCCGCGGCTGGACTACAAGGAGCGGTACGTCACCTCCCGGCCGGGCTGGTCGCACGACTACCTGGCCGGGGACATGGCGGTCCGGTTGGAGGAGCAGGGTTTCACCGAGAAGTCGCCGTTCGAGCTGAACCGGGCCCTGCTGAACGAGGTCTTCTACCTGGACACCCCGGCGATCCTGGCTGCGGTCCGGTCGCCGGTGCTGATGGTGCACGGCACCGCGGACACCTTCGTGCCCATCGAGTCGTCCCGCTGGCACCGGCCGATGTTCGGCGGGCGGGTGGAGCTGGTAGAGCTGGACGGCGCCCAGCACGGCTTCGCCGTCCACGACGATCCGCAGTACCTCCACCCGAAGTCGCAGGCGTGGCAGCGCGAGGTCATCGAGAAGGTGAGCACCTTCTTGGCCGGTTAGGCCACCGCCGGCTCGTCGAGCCGTTGGCGGAACTCGGCTACGGCCGGGCGCTCGGCGTACGGCGCGAGGTGGTCGGCGGTGCGGTGCAGCTCGGTGAGGGCCTGCCCGAAGCGGGCGTCGGCGGCGAGTGCCAGAGCCTGGAGCGCGGCCGTGGCGGCCTCGTCCGGTTCACCGGCTGCCGCCAGGGCGCCGGAGTAATGGGCGGTGAAGAACGCGCGGTCGCGCGGCGCGAACTCCCCGGTGACCAGGTGCTGCCGGAACAGGCCGACCGCACGGTGGCTCTGCCCGGCTTCGCGGTAGCAGATCGCGCTCTGCACCATCAGGCGCTCGCTGGTGTAGCCGTCGCCGAGCGGGCCGGTGCAGGTGGCTGGCCCGCTCGGCGGGTCGGCCTGGCCGAGGGCGGCGTGCGCCTGGTCGAGTACGCGCTCCACCTGTCCGGCACCGGCGCCGGTGAGGGCCAGTGCCCGGGCCTGCTGCTGGAACGCTTCCGCGCGGGGCCTGGACGGAAGCGTCCAGGGGCCATCGGTGGCGGCGCGCGCGAGGTCGAGCATCCGGGCCGCGTCGGTGCGGTCGGTGGCCTGGGCCTGGCGGAGCAGGACGTAGGCGTGCATCGCGCCGTCGCCGGTCAGCGTCGCCCACTCCTTCGCCTGGTTGTGCCAGTACGTGACGGCCGGGGCGGGGGCACCGGCGTCGCGGTGGAGCCAGGCGGCGAGCTCGGCGGCCCGGGCACCGAGCACCAGCAGCTCGCGGCGCATGTCTTCTCCGGCGGGGCGGGCGGCTGAGTTGATCGCGGCGAGGATGCCCAGCGCGGTGGGCAGCGCGTCGTGCGGGCCGGCCAGGCCGTCGGCGCGCGCGGCGTCGTCCAGCGCGGTCCGCAGGTGGCTGAGGAGTTCGCGCTTGCCGTAGCGCCGGGCGCCGTGGGCGGCGGCGGCGAGGTGGTCCAGGGCATAAAGGTCGAGCACCGGGGCGGCGCCCGCCAGGCCCAGGAACGTCCGTCGGCGCACGTCGCACTCCTCCAGCTTCTCCCCGCTCCCGTCCGGGCGCCGCCCGGTGGGTCGGGCGGTCCGGCGGAAGCCGAGGTTCTCAAGCGGGCAGTCGAACATCGCCCCCAGGACGCGCCGGGCGTCGCGGTTGGGCCAGGTCGACTCGCCCGACTCCCACCGCCTCACCTGCCGCACCGAGATTCTGGCCTGCTCGCGCAGCTCGCGGGCCTTGTCGTCGTACGCGGCGGTGAAGTCCTCCTGGGTGTGCCAGCCGCGTTGGACGCGGGCGGCGACGAAGCGCCAGTTGGCGACGGCGTGTTCGGGCATGGGCACCCCCGGATTCCAGGACCACCACGGTAGTCACCGTGGCCACCGTCAGCGAGAGGGCGGTACCTACCCGTCACGGTGTCCGGTGAAGCGTCCGCTGATCCGGCCTCGACCCAAGAGCCGCCCGGCGGTGAACTGTGAGCACCGGACCGGCCGCCCGGCCGAGTCCCCACCCCTCTACACAAGGAGGACTGCGCCATGAAGACCACCACCCCGGCGAAGACCCCGGTCACGCTCGACCCGAAGAAGGTCGCCGCGCTCCAGGCGAAGGTCGCCCGGCTCATCGGCACCGGCGCGCTGGCCGCCGCCCCGCACACCTACCACCACTGAGGTACCCCGGGAGGGCGGGACGGCTGGGGCCGTCCCGCCCTCCCGGGCTCTCCACCCCCCGGTCCCGCACATCACCTTGGAGACAACCCGTGGACACCCGCCTGGAGCTGACGTTCCTGGGCCACCAGACCTGGCTGGTCCAGGGCGGCGGCCACCGCGTCCTGATCGACCCCGTCCTCACGGAGACGTTCGGCCTGCCCGGCCGGGCCGAGTGCCGCGTCTGGCCGCCGCGCCGAATCGACGCCGGCCTGATGCCCCGCCCGGACGCCGTCGTGCTCACCCACGAGCACCTCGACCACTTCCACCTGCCCTCCCTCGACCTGCTCGACCGCAGCGTGCCCATCGTCACCGGGCCGCTGCTGCCCGCCCCGGTCGAGAAGGCGATCGTCCGGCTCGGCTTCGAGGTTCGCCGCGTCGACCACACCACCCCGATCGAGCTGGGCGACCTGCGCGTCACCCTCTTCCCGGCCGGCGCCCAGACCCTTTTCTGGGAGGACCGCGTCGTCCAGCCCTGCCTGCAAGTGGGCGACGGCCCGAGCGTGTTCATCGCGGTGGATGCCGACCCCTCGGACCTGTACCTGCAGCAGGTCGCCGAGGGCGCCCAGCCCGTGCCGCGGCTGGCGGTGGTCTCCAACAACTCCCAGATCACCCCGCCCGGGATGCCCGCCTCCTCGGTCAACCTGCTGCCCGGCATGGACGGCACCCGGCACAAGAGCGGCCTGAGCGTGCTCAACCAGCTGCTGCTGGAAGTCCTCGCCCCGCTCGACGGCATCGCGGACGTGGCGCTGTGCGGCAACGGCTTCCTGCCCCCCGGCTCGCCGCACGGCCCGTTCCTCTATTCCGACCACCCGAAGATGGCCGAGGCCGCAGGCGGCCTGCAGCACTTCTTCCACGTCCACGGCCCCCGCCCGGGCGAGCGGCTGACCGTCCCCGCCTCACCGGCCCAAAAGGTGACGTCGGACCGGGTCGGGTGGGTGCGGATCGACGACGACTTCGAGTACGAGGCCCTGGTCGCGCACGCCGCGTTCCTCGCCGACCCCGGCGACGTCGAGCTCTCCCCGCTCGCCGAGCCGCCCACCGACCAGGACCAGGCCCTCGCCGAAGTCCGGGCCGCGCTGCCGCGGCTGGGCCGCGAGCTGCTGGCCACCGACACCGGGATGCTGGCGTGCAGCATCCACGAGTACCTCTCCGGCCCGCTCGGCCCCCACCGCGCGGTGCTGCGGCTCAAGGACGGCCCCGGCGGCGAGCTCCTGCAGTTCGCCTGGGACGTCACCACCGCCGACTTCATGCAGGTCGAGGCGAGTGGCCGCGAGGAGGCCATGGCCGCCTACCCGTTCGGCGCGGAGATGTTCTTCCAGGACTACGCCGCCCTGCTCCAGGGGCGCCTGCAGGTGTGGGACGTGGCCGGCGGCGCGATGGAGTGCTGGCACATCGGCCGCCCCCTGGACAGCCTCGTCTACGCCTTCTTCGGCATCTACGGCGAGCACCAGCGCCCCGACCTCGCCGCCCAGTCCTACGTGAACCTGGCCGCCGGGATCACCGCCCGGACGGGAGACCGGTGACCCCCGCGCCGGCCACCGCCGCCCAGGCGCTGACCGGGCTGGCCCGCACCCGCCCCACCGGGTGGCTGGCCACCCCGATGCCCACCGGCCCGGTCACCCTCCTCGTGCGCGCCCGCCAGGCGCTCGCCGACGACCACCCCGGCGTCAACGGCAGGGTCAGCGTGCTCAGCGCCCGCTACACCGCCGCGGTGTTCGCGGTGCACCGGCCGCCGCCGGAGGGCTCGCTGGTGCTCAAGCTCCACGCCGACCCGGCGGCCTACACCGGGGAGACCCTGGCGTACGCGCTGCTGGCCGACACCGCTCCGGTCGCCCGGCTGTACGCGGAGGGCGACAGCTCGCTGTCGCTGCTGCTGGAGTACCTGCCCGAGGCCGCCGACTGGACCGGGCCGCGGATGCCCGCCGTGCTGGCCGAGCGCGTCGCCGCAGTCCACACGGCCTCGCTGCGGCTGCCCCACGAGGCCGCCGAGGCAATGACCGGCTTCACCCTCGCTGCCCTGCGAAGCGCCCCGGCCCCGGCCTGGATCACCGACCCGGTGGCCTACCGCGAGGTGCTGGCCGCGCACCTGGATGCCTACGGCCCCGACCTGGTGCCGCTGGGCCACCTCGACCTCAAGCCCGAACACCTGCGCCAGCGCCCGGACGGGGAAGTGGTGATCCTCGACGTCGAGAGCGTGCGCCCCGACGTCACCGGGCTGATCGACCTGGTCACCCTGCCCGCCGTCCTGCGCCAAGCCGGGCACGAGACCAGCCCGAGCCAGGTGCTGAGCCTGTACCTGGACGCCACCGCGGCCCGGGGCGCCACGTGGACGGCCCGCTCGTTGAAGACCGCCTTGCGTGCGTACGCGGCGGCCACCGGACTGGAGAGCCTGCACGGCCTGGACCGGTGAACGCAGAACGCCCGGTGCCCGCTGAACCTACAGGTTCAGCGGGCACCGGGCGTTCGCGTGCCGCTACGGGCCTTCGATGCCGACGATCGTGCCGAACGGGTCACGCAGCTGGGCGATTCGGCGGCCGGGCTCGATCGTCAACGGGCCGCGGTGGTGCTCGCAGCCGGCCGCCAGCAGCCGCTCCCGGACCTGGTCGACGTCGTCCACACCCCAGTACACGACCGGGCTGCCGCCCCGGGGGTTGCGCTCGTCGTCCGCCGGGTGGAAGCCGACCTCGATGCCGCCGATCTCCACCCAGGCGTAGACGGCCCCGGTGTCGCTGACGTCCATCTTCACGGGGACGTCCAGGAAGACGCCCCACCACCGGGCCGACGCTTCGGGGTCCTCGGCGAAGGTCATCACGGTACGAACGGTGCTGAACACGGCCCACCTCCACAGGGGTGCCTTCTGAATTCCGGATCTTGGTTCCTGCGCTCCGTGCGCGGGCCTGGAGCATGACGTGAAGGCGAAGGTGCCTCAAGGTTCGGCGTGCTCAAGGATAGGCGGCGGCTATGTTACGTATGTCCGAATCAGCGAAAGTGAATGAGTTTCGCACTGCGGCCGGATAACGGCCCAGGTCACGCAGCTGCTCCCCGCGCCCGCGCCCGCGGGGATGGTCCCCGCTGGCCCCCGCTACCGCGCCGATGATCTCCCCCGCGCTCGCGCCCGCGGGGATGGTCCCCCGCTTCCTGGACCGCCAGCAGCGGCGGGATCAGCTTCCTGCGCCCGGAGGGATGCTCCTGAAAGCGGCGCCTTGGATGCCGACCCCGAGGCCTGCTCCCGGATCGGGTCGGCCATGGGCGGTTGACTGTGGGTGAGAAGATCGGGTCGTTGTCGGCGGGAGCGAGGTGGTCGATGATGACGCGGGTATCGCTACCTCAAAGCGGCGTAGTCAACGGATTTGGGGCGGCTGTGTCACGTATGTCCAAATCGGTGGAAGTGAATGACTTTTTGCCTTGCTGGCGGATAACACCCCAGGCCACGCAGTCTGCTCCCCGCACCTGCGGGGATGGTCCCACCCTCTTCGGCGCCTGCTCGTGGTCCTGCTCCTGCTCCCCGCACCCGCGGGGATGGTCCCGGCCTGCGCAAGCTCTTGGTCGAGATGGGTTTCTGCTCCCCGCGCCCGCGGGGATGGTCCCCACCAGCGTAGAAGCCGCCGAATCCGCCAGCGCTGCTCCCCGCGCCCGCGGGGATGGTCCCGAAACGCTCGGCTACCAGGTCATCCGCTGGTGCTGCTCCCCGCGCCCGCGGGGATGGTCCCTCGGTGCCGCAGCCGCGGCCGGACGTGACCGGCTGCTCCCCGCGCCCGCGGGGATGGTCCCCGGTGGGAGGGGATCGCCGACGGTGGCGACCCCTGCTCCCCGCGCCCGCGGGGATGGTCCCCGCCGCAAGCACCGGATGACCGACCTCGTGAACTGCTCCCCGCGCCCGCGGGGATGGTCCCTCTCGCGTACGTCCTGCTCGACCTGGCGGACCCTGCTCCCCGCGCCCGCGGGGATGGTCCCCAGCCGAGCCCTCACGAGATGTCGCACGCGATCTGCTCCCCGCGCCCGCGGGGATGGTCCCCTAGAGAGTCAGCCCAACGGCGGGGCGCACTTCTGCTCCCCGCGCCCGCGGGGATGGTCCCCCGTCAGCAGCAGGGTCAGCAGCCGCAGCAGGCGCTGCTCCCCGCGCCCGCGAGGATGGTCCCGCCCCCTCACTACCCGGCCCATCGCTGCCGGCCTGGTCCCCGCGCCTGCGGGGATGGTCCCGGCACCCCGCAGATGGGGATGCGGATGAAGCGCTGCTCCCCGCGCGACGAGCTCGACAGCGGCGAGGGACCATCCCCGCGGGCGCGGGAAGCAGTGTCTAGGACGGGAGCTACCAGGGGCGGAAGCACGGCAGTCGGACGGCCCGATGCCAGGAGCAGCCGCACACCGGGGCGGGCGGGAGCAGCGGGGCGGCGGGCGGACACCGACGGGGCGCTGACTACCGTGGGGCCCGGCGGCGGTCACCACCGCCGGGCATCCGGACAACGGCACCTCGACCCCGATGGAGCACACCTTGGACATCTGGACCCCCGCACTACCGTGGATCAACACCGCCACCCGCCCCGGTGCCTCATGGCCCCTGCCTCCGCAAGGAACCACCCACGTCGCGTACCTGGACGCCGCCCGGATGCGCACCGGTCAGGGCGTCTTCGAAGAATTCTCCCGGGCACTCGCCCTGCCCGCCTACTTCGGATGGAACTGGAACGCCCTCTCGGAATGCCTCCGAGACCTGCACTGGATCCCCGCACAGCACTACCTGATCGTCATCGCCAAATCCGCGCAACTCCTCACCGACGAACCGGACGAACACCCCATACTTTTGAAAATCCTGGAACGAGCAGCCGCCAGCCACAGCAATGACATCGGCAAATCACCAACCGCCTTCAACATCCTCCTCGAATAACCAGAGACGAGAATCCTGGAAGTCGGAGCGGCGGAATCCTGGCGCGTTCCGGAGACCACCGGAGCGCGTCCGGCAGGCGGAATGACCAGTATCGGGACGGGTGACACCGGCCGCTGCCCTGCATCGCGAAATCCGGGACCACCGAGGGAACACCGCAGGCGGGCGCAGCACCGTCCGGTCCGGCAGCACGTGAGCGGAATTCACGAGCGGCACGGGCGGTGAAATTCAGGGCCGGTTCCCGGAATCCGTACGACGCCAGGCGGGGCGGGGCCGGGTGGGCAGCGGCGCGGGGCGGGGCGGCGGGGCGGGGCGGGGCGGGGCGGGGCCGGGGCACCACCACCGCCTGGCCCTCCGGCTGCTCCTGGTCCTCGCACGGGCGGCCTGCGGCCGCGGTGGGGTGCCGGCCTGGCGGCCGGACCGGGGGCGGCAAGGGGCCGGGGCCTGACGGCCCGGCAAGGGGCTGGTGGCGCCCGGGTGCCTGCGGCACCGGGACGGTGGCGGCAGGACCCTGGCAGGGCCGCGGCAGGGCGGTGGTGGTGGCCTACGGCCCCCCGGGACCGGCACCACCCGACCGACCAGCCCCACCGGCCCCCGCCGAACCCGGCGACCCGGTGACCGGCCACCCGGCACCGGCACGGCGGCCCGACCGACCGGCAAGGGGCCGCAGGCGGGCGGTGGATGACCTATCTCATCGAAGTTTGACCAGTCTCACTGAAGTTTGAGTGCACTGGCCACCCCACAGCGCCAGGGCCGAGTCCGGTGTCAGAACGGTGGTTCGGCGGAGGCCGGGCCGCTGGCGTACCAGGGGTTGTCTGCCGGGCCTGGCTGCGGGGGCTGCTGGAGGAGTCTCAGTGCTTCGTCGATGCGGCCGAGGTCGATGAGGAGCTGGGGCCGGAGCCAGGCGTTGTGGGATGGGTGCCGGTCCAAAGCGGTGAGGGCTTCCTCGGTGCGGCCGACCGCTCTGAGGAATTCGGCCAGGGACCAGGCCCCGTGCCAGGTGTCGCTCTCGGGGTGGGCCCGGGCCAGTTCGAGGGCTTCGTCGGTCTTGCCGCACCGAGCCATGAGCGGCAGCCGCATCCGAAAGAAGTCCCAGTCCTCCCTGCCGTCGTGGCGGGCCTTGAGGTCGTCGAGGTAGGCCAGGGCGTCGTCGGCCCGGTCGTGGTCGGCGTACAGGTCGCACAGGGTGTGGACGATCCAGTCCTCCGCTCCGCCCGGCCGGTCGGCGAGGGCTCGCATCACCTCGATCGCCTTGTCGGGTTGCCCGTGCCGGACCAGGAGTTCGGAGAGCGGGACAGCTACGTGCCACAGGCCGTCGGACTCGTCGGCGAACGTCCGGTAGGCGGCGATCGCGCCCTCCACGTCGCCACGCTCCTCCAGCACTTCGGCCAGGCGCTGCGCGGCGTGCCCGTGGTGCTCGGAGGCCGCGTATAGGCGCAGTTCCCCGATCCGGTCATGCCGGGCCAGCAGATCTGCCAGCGCGTCGCGGCCGTTGACCGACGTGCCGTCCCGGCGGCCCATCAGGGCGATCGCCTCCTCGATCCGGCCCTGCCGTTCCCGAACGGCGGCGAGCAGTTCGACGGCGTTGAACGGCTCCAGACGCATCCTGTCGCAGTCGGGGTCGTCGCAGGCCGGAACCGCCGCCCCGATCCGGTCCTCCAGCAGGACTGCGGCCTGCTCGTCCAAGCCCGCCGCCGCGGCGACGTCGACCAGGGCCTCGGCGAGGAACCAGTCCTCGATCCCGGGCCGCAGCAGCGCGAACGCCTCCGCACCCCCGCCGTGGCGGGCCAGCAGGCGGGCGAAGAACTGCAGGACCAGCCGGTCGCCGCTCTCCGCGTGGGGGCGGCACAGCGCGATCGCCTCCTCGGCCCGTCCCCAGTGCTCCAGCAGTTCGGCCCGGGCCCGGGCCGTCGGCCACCAGCCCGTCGCGACGTACGGGGCGAGGACCTCCGACGCCCTCTCGTACTGCCGCCGCTCACCCAGCAGCCACGCCCACGCCAGCGCGCAGGACCACTCCCCGCGCCCGGCCTGCATCTCCACCTCCCGCTCATGGCCGAGTTCGAGCAGCCTGGCGACCACCGAGGAAGGAATACAGCCCGACGAAGACCGGGCTTGGCGTTCAAGATCAGCAGCGTCCACGGCCCCGCATCCTAGGCCCCGTCACCGACAGCACTCAGTGCCCACCGACGGTCGAACTCCGATGAGACGGCCCCGGCCCGCCACACTTCGTTGAGACTGGTCAAACTTCAGTGAGACGGGACAGCGGACCGCCCGCGAGGGCGTGTCCCAGCCCTGTCTCAGGCCCGGCCCGAAACGCTCCCACCTGGGGATACGGCCCGAGACAGTCCTAGTGAAACGGACATACCCGGCGTGCTGAGACACCGGTAGGACAGACCGCCCTCACCGGCGCCGTCCCAGGCCAGGCCAGGCCAGGGCGCACCGGACGGCGACCGCCGGCGCAGCAGCACCAGGCACCGGCGCAGCGGGACCGGGCCGCCGGGAACGGCCACAGCGCCCCGGGGCGGAGCCGAGCAGGCCGGACCCGGGAGCCGGGGCCGGCCACTCCCGAGCGGGGCTCAGCCCGGTCCGCCCCAGGGAGCACCGCGGCCCCCTGTCGCAGGGGGCCGTCGCGGCCCGCCCACACGCGGGCGAACGGGCCTGGCGCGCACGTCACCGGCGCGACACCACCCCCCACACGACAAGGCACACGACAGGGCGTCAACAGCCCCGGCACGGCGGCCGGCGCCGGGCGCGGTCAGGCCAGCGAGAGCCGCACCGTCCCGTCCGGCAGCGGCTCGTACAGGACGTCCCTGATCGCCCCGTCGACCGCCCGCATCGAGGTGGTCAGCATGTGCTCACCGCCGAACACCAGCTCACCACCCGCAGCGCGGACCAGAGCCACCAGCAACTCCAGCGCGTGCCAGCCGGGAGCGATCCGGCACTGGCCGTACACGTCGTCGCCCCGTACCCGCCAGGCGACCCAGCCCCCTCCACGGGCGCGGCCCCCACGCCGACCCCGGAGCACCCGGGGCGCGCACCGCTCCCCCGCCCGGTTCCCCGGTGAACCCACCCGCGAAATCTGCGACCCGCCGAAACAGCCCCGACCGGCGGTAATTCAGGCCGAATCGACAAGGCAAAGCCAGGACAGAAACCAGCGGCATTTTCGGCGTCATTCCGACAGGCCGTCAATTCACCGGACCACCCCGAAACGGCCCCAACCCCCGAACGGCCCGTGGATCCCGGCCGGCCAGGAAGATGGTCACACGCCGTCACCGAAACCGGCAGGCCCCGGAGTGCCGCCAGACCGCCGGACGGGGGCCGACCACCCGCCCGGATTGGTCTATCGGAAAGCGATACGGGCGCGAGAAACGCAGTGAGGTCACACACCGGACCGGAACCGAACCGAGGGCTGGGAGCCCGGCCCGGTTCCGTGACAAGCCGCCCGTCACGAAACCCACGGCCGGCACCCCGAGGACAGACACCCCGTGCGGGGCCGGACAGGCCGCGTAGAGATGTGACGGCGGGCGGGCCGGACGGGCCGAGTTCCGTCACAACCCGCGCGTCACAAAACCCCCAGCCAGCACCCAGACTGACAGACACCCAGTGCGGGACAGGGCCGGGGCCGGCCTACGCGGCCGCCGCGGCCCGCTCGGACTTCGCGTGGGCGAGCGCGATGATCAGGCGGGGGAACCCGTAGGCGACCAGCACGTCGGCCGCGGCGAGCCGCTGGCGGCCCCGGCCGAGGAGGTGGCGCCGAAGAAGAAGGCCGGCGCCGGGAAGGTGAGCGCTTTCGACCGGGGCGTGGCCGCGCTCGCCCTGTACCGGGAGCGGACCGGGTCGATGACCGTGCCCCGCGCCCATGTCGAGGAGATCCCCGACGGCGACGGCGGCACGGTGGAGGTGAAGCTCGGGGTGTGGATCTCCAACACCAAGACCCGCCGCGCCAAGCTGACCGAAGCGCAGCTCGACCAGCTCGCCGCCCTCGGTCTTCACTGGCGCTAACCCGGCCCGGACCCGGCGCCGAGCTTGCTTACTTGCTCCTCAGATCTATCTCAAGTTCGGTTTTGATACTGGCAGTTCGACGCAGAGAACGTCCATGACATCGTTGGATTGGGGCACTGTCCCCGCTTGGGCGAGCGCGATTCTGACCAGTGGATCGCTACTTCTGGGCTTCTACATCCTGTTGCGCGACCGTCGAAAGGAGGAGAAGGCGGAGGCCCGGAAACTCGTCTTCAGCGTCCGCGTGTCGGGCCATCAGCATGTGGTCTTGGTGACCAACGTGTCGGACCGCCCCTTCCTGTCCGTCAGCATGTTCAACGCCGATCAGTGGGATGCGGACTGTCATGGGGATGATGGTCCAGAGGGGCCGCTCCTACCTGGCCAGTCTCGGCAGTACGTGCACCGCGGCAGGCCAGACTCGAGCGCTCTGGCCGCCCGGTTCCAGGACGCGGACGGTCAGAACTGGGTCAAGATCTTTGACAATCACCGGCTAGTTCGAGTTCCAGATGGCTTGCTCGGGCCGCATTTCGAACACCAACTGACAGCTGAAATCCGTCGGACCGATCAGCTTTGGGCTTCCCAAATGCAGATCCGCCGGTGGGACCAGGTGAGGTACCGGCTCTGGAGAAGAGCCGCCGTGCGACGAAGCTAACCGGAAGACAGCTGGAGCGACTTCCCGTGCTCGGACTCGACTGGTGCTCACCCGCGCGGATCCGAGCCCCGCCGAGAAGCGCTCCAGGCCTTCTCTGGCCGCTCTGCCCGCCGTGTTCGGGGAACGCGGCGGGCAGAGTCGTACCCGGGGCTTCTGGCGGCCCTTCTGGGCCGCCGCGCGCCGCGCCCTCACCACCACGCGCGGCCGGCCCCAGCCGGACGCCGAAGAAGAAAGGCCCGCCGCAGGCGCCGAACCCTGCCGACCAACGACAACTACAACTACAAGGACCAAAGAAGAAGGAAGGAAGGGTTGTCGGGGTGGTGAGTTCGACCTTTCCAGCCACTCACCGCCTACCTTGACCTGCGACTTTGCCCGGATCTCGGGCGCAGCGGTTGGGAGGGTCGGCCGCTGGTTGGCGGATGGGTTCGTAACCCCGGTTGTCGGGCCGGTTAGTGCGCCTGTTGTCGGATCGTGATCGCAGGGGCCTCTGCTGGTGAGAAATCCGGTGAGAACTGCGGGCTTCCATGCGGTGCTCGCTGCCACCAGGGCGGCGGGCACCGACCTTGAAGGAGCCCCTCGATGGCTGTGCCGCCTGAGATCGACCACGCCGTGGTCGCCGCGCTGTTCCAGTTCCGGATGGCCACCGCCGAGCAGTTGCGTGTACTGCACACCCCGGACGCCGGCGTCGAGCAGATGCGTCGGCGCCTTCGCCGCCTGCACAAGGAGGGCCTGGTGGACAGCGTCGTCCTCCCGCAGGCCGGGAAGCTGCAGGCGTGGTTCCTGACCGAGCGCGCCGTACGGATCGCCGCGACCTTCCCCGAGCTGGAGGGCGTGGCCTCCCCGCCGCTGCCCGAGGACAAGACCGCGGCGCGGCTGCGGCTGGGCCACGTCCTGGCCGTCGTGCGCACCCACGTCGCCTTCGTGGCCGGCGCCCGGGCGGCGGGGGACGAGTGCGCGCCGCTGGACTTCCCGCCCGAGGTCTACCACCGCTTCGGCGAGGGCCCCGGCGGCACGGTGATCCCCGACGGCCTGCTGCACTACTCGAAGAAGGGGCCGGACCGGAAGCTCTACCGGGCGTTCGTCGAGGTCGACCGCGGCACCATGGCCAGCGAGAAGCTCGCCTCCAAGCTGATCGCCTACGCCCGCTTCCACGAGCACCAGCCGGTCCCGGCCCACCTGCGCCGCACCTCGCACTCGCAGAGCGTCCTGCCGGCCTGGCAGCAGCGCTACCCGGCCTTCCCCCGCCTGCTGTTCGTCCTGGCCGACACCGGCGAGCAGGCAGCCCGACGGCGATTGCGCGACCTGCAGGCCATCGCCGACGCCCACCCGATGGTCACCCGGATGCTGACGCTGGTGCGCGTGAAGGCCGGCGCGGCCCGCCTGGCCGACCTGGAGCAGCACGGCGTCAACGCCCAGGTGTGGCACTCCATCGGCGACCACACGAAGGCCCAGTGCGGGGCCTGGGAGCTGTAGTCCTGCACGGCGGCCCGGCCCGCGCCCCGCGGGCCCTCCAGGTCGCCGTCAAGGTGTCCGGCCCCGGCATCAAGAGATCCGTCAAGGTGTCGGGGCCGTCTCCAAGGTTGGAGGCCGGCCGTCAAGGGGTTCTCCAAGGTTCGGGGCCCGGCATCAAGGAGTTCACCAAGGTTGGAGAACACCTTGACGGTCACCTTGGTCTGGGCCGTTACGTGATCGTTGCCGCAAACGGGGTGGATCGCCAAGGGATCCGCCAAGGTGTGCGGGGTTCCCTTCGGCGACCGCGCGGGGCACTCGGCCCCGCGCCCGCCGAAGGGCACCGTGATGACCGACACCACGAGCACAACCAGGCCGACCAAGACGGGGCGCAGGGCGCGGACCGGTGCGGAGCCGGACAGCGAGGCGCGGGAGGTCGAGCTCGCCTGGGCCGTGCTCGCCTCCTTGTTCCAGTTCCGGATCGCCACCGCCGAGCAGCTGCGGCAGTTGCACGCCCCGGATGTGAGTGTCGAGAAGATGCGCGGCCGGCTGCGGCGGCTGCGGGACGAGGGGCTGGTGACGGAGCTGGTACTGCCGCAGTCCGGGCGGGCGAAAGGCTGGTTCCTGACCGAGCACGGGGCCCGGATCGCCGCTGCCTTCCCGGAGCTGGCCGAGGTGCCGGCGCCGCGGCTGCCAGGGGACGCGATGGCGTTCAAGTACACGCTGTGGCACCAGCTGGCGGTGGTGTACACGCACCTGGCGTTCCTGGACGACGCCCGGGCTCGCGGGGACGGGTACGGGCCGTTCGACTTCATCCCGGAGGTCACCCACCGCTTCGCCGAGGGCCGGGACGGCTCAGTGCGCCCGGATGGCCTGCTGTACTACGGCGTCAGCGAGCCGGACGACGGAATCGCGCGGCTGCGGGCGTTCGTGGAGGTCGACCGCGGCACGATGGGCGCCGAGCGGCTGGCATCGAAGCTGCACACCTACGCCCGCTACTGGTCGACGAAGACGCTCCCAGCCGGGACGCGCGCGGGCACCATCGAGGCCGAGCAGGGCGGCCGGGTGCCGCTGTGGGAGCGCCGGTACGTACGCTTCCCGCGGCTGCTGTTCGTCCTCACCGGCACCGGCCAGGTTGGCTTCGACAACCGGGTCGACGAGCTCCAGATGCACGCCAAGGACCGGCACGTCGCCAAGATGCTCAAGGCCGTCCCGGCCGCTGCCGCCGGCCTGGAGGCCCTCCAGGAGTACGGACCGACCGGCAAGGTCTGGTACCCGCTGGCCGACCGCCAGGCCGAACCGCTCGGCTTCCACGAACTCACCCTGCCCGGCAACGCCGGCTGACCGGTCCGCCTCGCCTTGATGGCCGCCCCGGTACACCCGGGGCGGCCATCAAGGTGTCCCGGCCGGGCCGGCCGCCGGGCCGTCAGGGTGCGCGATGTCAGCACAGGGTTGATCGCTTCGTTCCGCCAGCGCGGAACGATCCGCAGGACGCACGGCGGTATCAAGGACCGCAGTGCCGCTGCCACTTTCGCACTACCTGGCCAGTCACTCAGTCGAGGTCGGCGGATGCCAGGGCCACCGCGAGCACCAGGTACGGGACGGCTTCCAGGCACTGCTCGGCCATCATGCTGGGGTCGGACGCCGTGCCCGCGTCGGCCAGCGCCAGCAGCCCGGCGCCGATGGCGGCGTCGAGCGCCGCGTCCAGGACCTCGGCCGCGGTGAACTCCCCGCCGGCCACCAGTTCACGCACCAGAGCGACGACCTGTTCCGGGTCGGCTCGCCAGAGTTCGGCGACCTGGTCACCGGCGCCCGCCAGGTCGATGACCGCGCTCTGTTCTGCGGTCGGAAGCGGCACGGGCCAGGACGCTCCGGGCTCCTCCACGATCTCCTCGGCCCGCGCCAGCGCCACCCTCGCGGCGCTGGTGCGCTGGGTCTGCTCCCGCTCCCGCGCGACGGCGGCCGGCCACCGCGCGTCGTCCTCGGCCCGGGCCGCCTCCAGCAGCGGGGCGGCGGTGCGGCTGAGGTAGACGACCGGCAGCGGGTCGACCACGACCGTCTCCTGCCCGGGCGGGGCGTCGGCGACGGGCTGGTACAGCGCGGCCGCCGCCGTAGCGCAGGCCCCGACCGTGGCGGTCAGGGCGGCGATCAGCCGGGCTGGCGGCGTCGGCGTGCGGGCAGGTACAGGCGGGCGGGAATCGCGGTCACCCCCGCACTATGCCGCGCCGCACCCGCCCGCGACGTCCGTTCCCGAACACCGAGCGGCAGGTCAGCGCCACTGGTAGGACGCGCCGGTCATCGCCGGGAGCAGCAGCGGGCCGCCGGCCCGGGCGGTGTCGGGCCGGACGGCCTGGACGAGGACGGCGGCGACGTCCGGGTACAGGTGGACGGCGGCTGCGTCGGCCACGGGCAGCCAGACCACCGGCGCGCGGTCCGGGTCGTCCTGCTCGACCGGGGCGACGGCCGCCACCAGGTGGTCGGGCAAGTGGGCAACGTAGACCAGGTGCCGGCGCCGGAACGGCTCCGCTTCGCCTGGCCGCTCGGTGTCCTGGTCCTGGACGAAGCACAGCACCGGCGGCTCGGGCAGCACCGCCAGGTCGAAGCCGAGCTCCTCGAGGAGCTCCCGGCGCAGCGCGTCGGCCGGTTCTTCGTCGTCCTCAAGCAGGCCGCCGGGCAGCGAGTGCTGGAGGCCTGCCTCCCGCTGGCGACGGATCAGACACACCTCGCCGTCGTGGACCAGGACCGCGCACACCCGCACCCGCACCGGTCCGCTCCCCAGGCTGGTGGTCATCGCCGGGCCCAGGCCGGGCAGGCCGGCTCATGCCAGGTGGTCCGGACGACGACACCTCCGGGGGTGAGGTGCTCGCTGGACCTTCTCTGCACCAAGAGGATGTGGGTTCCGATGCTGGGGGGATCAGCCGCCAGCTGGCTTGAGGTCGAGCACGACCATCTTGTCCATCCGGTAGCTGTCGAGATCTGGGTTGTGCCACGACTCGCCTGCACGGATCTGGTGGAACCTGAACGTCGCGTTGGTTTCGTTGACTCCGACGATGCAGCGCACCGGGCCTGGGCGGTCCAGTTTGGTGATGAGCTGGCGGAACTCCATGGCGAATGCGATCCCGTGAAGGAGAAGGATTCGCTGATCGTCCTCCGAGATCTGCGGGGCGTCGTCGATGATCTGAACATCGACGGGGACGTGGTCCTCCAGGTGGAAGGAGCTGTCAGCGCACTCCCAACCCGTGAGGTCTCCGAAGAACGAGGGAGCGCCGTTGGCGTTGCCCGTCGAGTTGGCCCAGGTGAGTACACCTCCTCGGCGGGTGATCCCTTCCGCGAGCAGGCCACGCAGGCCAGGGGCAAGGTCACCGGGCGGCGTCAGGATGGCCCCACCAGCAAGCACGAGTATCTCGGCCGCAGCATCGTTCATTGTCAGCGACAGCATGTGGCTCATGATCGCAGTCAACGGCTGAACGCATTGCCGAATAAGCGGCCCGTGATCTCGCCCATCACTGCCATGGCTGGCGGTGCCCGATGATGACGGTCGAGCAGCTCGCGACGTTGGCGACGTTCGGCTCGGTCTGGGCCGTGCTGGCGGTCGGCCACAACCTGGCGGACCACGTCTTCGGCCAGAGTGACCATCAGGCGGCGAACAAGGGGGCGCCGACGACGGAGGACGTTGCCGCCGGGGCAAGCCCGCGGCGGGGCTGGGCCGCGTGCTTGGCCCACGTCGGTCAGTACCACCTGGTCATGGCCGCGTTGCTGGCCTTGGTGTGGCTGTTCGTCCCGCTGCCGCTGACCGTGACCGGGCTGGCGGCCGGGTTCGTGTGGTCGGCTGGCACCCATGCCCTGCTGGACCGACGGTGGCCGGGTTCGTGTGGTCGGCTGGCACCCATGCCCTGCTGGACCGACGGTGGCCGGTGCGCTGGCTGCTGCAGCACACCGGCTCGCCGGCGTTCGCCGATCTCCGGTCAGCCGGTCTCAATGGGCTCTATTTGGCTGATCTTCTCTGCACCAACGCCGCGTCAGGTCAGCTCAACGAATCGGTGGACGCGAAAGGACGTGAGGCGGTCGGACTCGATGCTTGCCGAGTCCACTCGGTAGCTGCCGGCGCCGAGTTCAAGAACAGTGCTGTCAGTGAGTGTCCCGACCTCGGTGCCGAAGTAGGCGGCGTCGAACATGACGAGCTCGCCCGTGGTTTTCAGTACGGGTCCTTCTTCCCACTCGGCGGTGGGAAGTCCGGCCAGGACGATGTCAGCGACGCCTTCCTCGCTTTCTGCGTAGCACCAGCGGACGAGGACGCGGTGCTCGGGAAGGTAGGCGGTGGAGAGCGGTTCATCCCCGAGGACAAGCGCCTCGGCGTCGCCAGGGAGAGCGAGGACACCCACCAGTTCCACCACCTCGCAGGCCCGGTCGTAGTCGCCCTCCGTTCCCGACCAATGCGACAGAGCATCGCGAGGAACCACGATGAACGGGCCGCCCTCCGTCTCCAACCACGTCAAGGACATGCCGCCTCCAGCTCCAAGATCTCCGTTCCGTCGCGACAGCGTATGCGCCGGATCGGACACCGCAGCCTCGCGCCCGCGGCGGCGGTCGGGGGTGCGCGGTGACCAGCATCGAAGAGCTGACCACACTGGCGACGTTCGGCTCGACCTGGGCCGTGCTGGCAGTCGGTCACAACGTGGCCGACCACGTCTTCGGCCAGAGTGACCACCAGGCCGCAAACAAGGGGGCGCCGACGGCCGAGGACGTGGCCGCCGGGGTGAACCCTCGCCGGGGATGGGCCGCGTGCCTGGCCCACGTCAGCCAGTACCACCTGGTCCTCGCCGCGCTTGCGGTGGTGGTGATATGTGCGTGCCGCAAGATGGTCTGCACCTCCACCAGCGTCAGCTCCGGGTCCCGGGCCAGGCGGGTCGCGGCAGTGTGCCGCAGGTCGTGCAGGGTCCAGTTCGCGCCGATCGCCTCGTCCGCGCGCTGGATGATGCGGCGAGCCGCCCAGTAGGTGAGCGGCCGGCTCTCGCCCCGGCGAGTGCGCCAGACCGGCATCCCGTCCGGCGGCAGTCCGGCTTCTTCCAGGTAGGCCGCGAGGTAGGCCAGAGCCTGCGGGGAGGCCGGAACCGGCTGCCGGGCCCGGGTGCCCTTGGAGATCACCCACAACTGGCCCTTGGTCCAGTCGACGTCGCCCAGGCCAATGCCCAGCAGTTCCGAGGCACGGGCCCCGGAGGAGACGTAGCAGGACAGCAGGGCCTGATCCCTTGCGCAGCCCATCTGCGCGATGAGCGCGTCCCACTGCTGGTCCGGCATCGCCCGCGGCTGCCGTACCGACACCTTCGGCCGGAGCCGGCCCCGCCTGTGCTGGACGCGGGCCTCGATCGGGGAGCGGTGGGCCAGAGCTGCGCGGCGGGCCCGGTTCTCCGGGACCGGGTTGAGCAGCGGGCCGCAGCCGAAGTGCATGTGGAAGGCGTAGAAGCCGTGCACGGCCGAGAGGTTGTGGGCGATGGTCGCCGGCGCGTACCCAGCCCGAAGCAGCGGCTTGCCGGTCGTCGGATTCACCGAACCAGGTCGGAAGCCGCCCTGCTTGCGTTGCCGCTGCGGGTTGCGGGCCGAGCGGAGCCAACCCACCAACGCGGCGGCCTCCGCTTCTGTCGCCTGTTCCCAGCCCACGTCCAGGGCCCACAGCACCCGGTACCACCGCAGCAGGTCGAAGCCGTAGCTGCGGCAGGTCAGCGGGCTGACATCGCCCAGCATCCGGTCTCGCAGGTAGCTGCTGACAGGGGCGACCTCCCGATCGGCCGCATCCACCACCAGCCACGGAAGCGACGGCGCGGGGCCCGCAACCACAGCCCCCACCCGAGGCAGCCGTGCTCGTCCGTCAATCAGATCTCGATGAAGTGAAGGAGTGTCATGCACCAAGGCCGACCCGTTGCTGGTGCTTCGCGATCTGTTGGGCCACTCCACTGTCCTGACGACGGAAAAGTACCTCCGGCGCCTGGACACGACCCGCATCTACCGCGAGGCATACGACGGCTCCGGGGCGGCGGCCGGGCTGACCTGCGACGCGGAGGCTGACCGCGAGGCCGCGGAGGAGTTCGACGACGGCATTGAGGACGGGCAAGCCTGATGCCGACGATGCTCATCGACGAACCGCTCGGCATCACCTGCGTCTTCAGCGACGGCAGCCACGCAGAGTTCTCTCTGGACGGCCTGCCGAACCCACAACTGGCCCGGGACCTGGCCACGGGGCTGGTCGACCTGATCCATCCGCACGGCACCGCGGACTCAAGGGGCACGGTCAACCACTACATCCAGTCCCTGAGGCAGATGGTGCTCACTCTCGCCGAGCGGGGTTTCACCGGCGGAGCCGGCCAGCTGCGGCGGGGCCAGCTGGCCGAGTACTGGATGGGCAGCACCGGCCCGCGGGAGGCGACCAGCCGCGCGATGGTGCGGGCATTCGCCCAGGTCGGTGGCACCCTCGCGGACGGAGTGCTGGACCTGGCGACGGGACGGCCCTACAACCTCCAGCCGAACCACCATCAGCTGCCGCCCTACGCGGAGGAGGAATGGGCCCGGCTCACCGAGGTCTGCCGGGCGCTGGCCGACGAGTCGTACGCCGCCCACCGGCAGGCCCTCGCCGCGCTGCCCCGAGGACGGCGCCCCCGCAAAGGGGACTGGAACGTGGAGAACCAGCGGTGGCTGCTGGCCCGAATCGGCCCGGTCTCCGCACCGCGATTCGCCGCAGAGCTCGGCATCACGGAAGCCGCGCTCTGGCAGCGGGGCGGGTTCCTGCAGGCCAGCGCCGACCTGTTCCCCACCCACAACATGCTGATCGCCTACCGGCTGCTGTTCGGCATCTACTCCGGCATCGTGCCCGACGGCATCGACGACCTGGTCACCGATGACATCGACTGGGCCGGGGACTCCACGGTCCTGCTCTCCTACATCAAGGGCCGCACCGCGGCCGAGAGCACGGCCCTGCCCCGCCGGGCCGTGCGGCTGCTGGAGCAATGGCTCGCGCACTCCGCCCTGCTGCGGAGCTTCACCGGGCCCGAAGAGCGGCGGAACCTGTGGCTGGCCCAGAGCAACCCGGGGCGATTCACCGTCGTCACCGGATCCGGTGCCCGCGCGGCCGTCCAGCGCTGGACCGTGCGCCACGGGGTGCTCGCACAGGACGGTGGCCCGCTGAAGATCCACCGCTCGCGGATCCGCACCACCCATCTCGCCATGCGCGACAAGGCGGGTTGGACCGGCAGCGGCCGGGCCACCATCGATCCGAACCACACCCCGGCCGTTGAGGGCGACCGCTACCTCACCGCCACCACCCCGGCCCAGCAGCACGCCGTCGAGGCAGTCATCGAGGACGCCCAGCACGACATGCTCCGACGCGCGCACCCGCCCACCGTGATCACCGAAGAAGACGCCGCCCTGCTGGCCGCCGGCTATCCGCTGCTGGTCGCGGCCATGGGCCTGGACGACTCGGCGATCGCCGAGCTGGTCGGCGGGCAGCGGGACGTGTTCACTGCGGCTTGCGGAGACCAGCTCTCCGGGCTGCACGGGCCCAAGGGCAAGCCCTGCCCGGCCCGCCCCTGGGTCTGCCTGCTCTGTCCGCTGGCCGTGTTCGCCCCGCGGCACGCGGTCAACCTGCTGCGGCTCAAGGCGTTCTTCTCCCGGCAGTGGCAGCAGATGCCCGCCGCCCAGTTCATGGCCGTCTTCGGCCCCTACGCCGCCCGAATCCAGCAGGTCCTGGACCGCTTCGAGCCCGCCGTCCTGGCCTCGGCAGCCCGCCACGTCGAGGACCAGGACCACGAACTGCCCCTGCGGCCCGAGGAGATGACCGCATGACCACCGCCCTCGCCACCTCACCATTCGACGGTCGGTCCGCGGTCTTCGCCGGTGCCGACATCTGCCGCGAAGCCGGCCTCACGCTCCCCGAGGGAACCCGCCGCCCGCTGTTCGAGGACGATGTCTGGGACTTCACCGACGTCGTCGGCCTGCCCGTTCAGATGTCACTCTCCATCCGTCGCTTCGTCTTCACCGCCATCACCGACCCGCAGTGGCGGCTGGTCGCCAAGGAACTCATCCTGGCCATGCTCGCCCCGCGCCACCAGGCCGTCGCTCCGCTGCCCCGGGCCCATCGCACCACCCTGCACCTGACCAGCTGCGCGGGCCGGCTGGACGAGCTCACCCGGTTCTGCCAGTGGCTGTCCGGGAACGGGGTGTAGAGCCTCGCGCAGATCGACACCCGGGTCTGCGACGCCTACATGGCCCACCGGCGCTACGTGCTCGACGAGCACGGCGCGGTGGTCGGTGAACAGAGTCCGGGAACCCGGCGCTCGGCCGCGCAGGTCGTCGTCGACCTGGTCAACTACCGCGAGCTGTTCACCGCCGACCGGGTTTCCGCCGACCTGCGGCCCTGGGGCGGGGCCACCGCCTCCGCCATCGCAGAGATGCCCTGCGGCCGGACGGAGAACAAGACCCAGCCCGTCGAGGCCGCCGTCCTGCAGCCGATGCTCGCCGCTGCCCTCTTCCTTGTCTCCTACATCGGCCCTCACGCCGTCGAACTCGCCCAGCAGATCCGACAGGCCGACCGTCTCTCCTCCGTGAAGGCGCCAGGACTGCGCAAAGCCGGCCGCGCTCCAGTGAGCGAGTTCGCCGCCCTGCTCGCCCAGTACGAGCGAACATGCACGCCGTTGCCGATGCTGGCCGACCACCACATCGCCGACCGCCTCGCCGACGGCTGGTCTCCCCAGGACCCGCTCCTGCCGGTGGCCACGGGAGTTCTGGCCCGTCAGGCCGGAGTGACCCAGTTCTGGGCCCGGTGGATGCCCGCCTTGCGCGACCCTTTGGAGCACGCCGTCGCCGCGGTCGGAGTCGCGGCGGTCTTCGCCCGGGACGCCGCCGAGATCACCACGGCGGACTCCTCGTCCGTCCTGCCCTGGAGCCCGCCCCTGCACCGCCTCCAGGCCGTCGCCATGGTCGGCATCGTCCGCACCGCCGCGATGATCGTGCTGGCCACCGCCTCGGGAATGCGGGCGAGCGAGCTGATGGAACTGCGGATCGGCTGCCGCCTTCCAATCGAAGAGCCTGTCCCCGGATTAACCCGCTACCGGATCGCCAGCAAGATCGTCAAAGGCCAGCCCCTCGGCGGGACCGACGACGAATGGGTCGTCATCGAGCCGGTCCATCGCGCCATCGAACTCGCCGAACAGCTTCACGAGGCCCCCGAGAACGGAGCCCTGCTCTTCGGCCGGTTCTCCTTCACCGTCCGCTACCGCTGGTTCCGGAACTGGGTCAACTCGCAGGTTGGACAACGGATCGGACTCGCGCCGATCCCCGAAGGGCCCGTGAATCTGAGGATGCTCAGGCGAACTCTGGCCTTGGAGATGGCCTACCGGCCCGGTGGTGTCCTCGCGACCAAGATCCATCTCAAGCACATCGCGGTCGCCACGACCGAGGGCTACAGCTCGCGCCCCGGCGGAGCCCAGGCCGAACTGCTGGCCGAAGTCAACAAGTACGAGAGTGACCGCAACCTGGACCTGGTCCTGACCGAGTTCCGCAACTACCAGCAGGGCATCCTGCCCGCCGGCCCGGGCGCCCGCAGCCTCACCGAGTTCTTCGCGAGCATCGACGAGAAGCTCGAACCGGCCGCAGCACCAGCGCCCAGGACCCAGCGCAGTGACCGGGACGTGCTGAACCTGCTGACCAAACGCGCGAACACCCTCCACGTCGGCCCGGCGAACTTCTGCTGGTTCACCGACCCCTCCCGCGCCCTCTGCCTCAAGCTCGCCGGCACCCCCACCGCCGACCGGCCGCTGGTCGGTATGTGTGACTCCGCCCGGTGCCCGCAGGCCACCCACCACCCCTGCCACCGGCCGGTCTGGGCCGAACATGCCGAACGGACGAAGACGTTCCTCGGGGACCTGGGTAAGACCCGCAAGACAGAACGCTCCCGCCTGCAGCACGACTACGACCGGGCCCTTCGAGTCGTCGCCGAGATCGACGCGGCCACCCTCGACCAACCCGACGAGGACTCCGTATGAGGATCACCGCAGCACAACGGAACGAGAACGAGAACCGCATCCGCGCTGCCATCGACCGGCTCTTACGCGGAGAGATCCCGCCCGACGGCAAGTGCGACGTCAAGACCCTCGCCCGCGAAGCCACCGTCGACCGCACCGCCTTCTACGGAACCCGCCCCTATGCCCACCTCCGCACCGAGTTCGAGCGACGCCTCCAGATTCTGCAGCAAGCAGGGCACGTCCCCGACCCGCGCGAAGCCCAGATCGAGCGGCTCAAAGCCGAGATCACCACCCTGAAGGAACGGCTGGCCCGCGCCGAAAACGTGAATGAAGAGCTGAGCGACTTCCGCACCCAGGCCCTTGCAAGGCTCGCCGCCCAGCACGAAGAGATCCTGCACCTCCGCGGGTCAGCGGCGACGGCCAGTCGCGTGACTCACCTCCCGACGGGCCGAACCACAACGATCGGATCCTGCAGTTAGGCAACCATCCCGACCCCCAGCACCGACAGCAGCGGATGCGATGATCGTCCGAATGGTCGGGGACGGCGAACGCGAGGAACTGACAGCCTGATGAACACACCCGAACCGCTGACCGACGAAGAACTCGCCGAGATCGAGGAACTCGCCGAGGCCGCGACCCCCGGCCCCTGGCACGTCCGCCAGCTCGACGACGACTTCGCCATGAGCCTCGTCGCGATCAGCACCGTTCCCGACACCGGGCTCGGCGAACGCTGGCCAGCCTTCGACCAGCACCAGATCGTGGCCGCCACCCTCGTCCAGCAGCCACGCTACGTCGACGTCGCAGACGAACGCTGGGACGAGAACGCCCGGTTCATCGCCAGCGCCCGACGGGACATCCCCCGGCTGATCGCCGAGATCCGACGCCTCAACCACCTACTCGAAGCCAGGGAACAGGACGCCGGAGCGAGCTGACGCGCACCGCAGCGTCTTGGAGAGATCATGTTCAACGACATTCACGGCCTCACCCCTGAACGATCTGCCCGCCTTACCTCTCTGGTCGAACAGAGCTTCCCCATGCTCGACCAGGAGGGAGGAATGGAGGCCGTCCAACGCTTTCTGCGCGATCAGGAGGCCAGCATCATCGACTCCATCGTCGTCACCCACGAGTTGCCGGCGCAGGCCCCGGCTCCCTGAGGACCGCGAAGGAGATCGTCCTCACGAGTGCTGCACGGACCATCGAGCTGAAGGAACATTACTGAGGATTTCGGGTTGTCGTCGGGTAGTGACGGTTCATGATCCCTGCGGTATGCCGTTGGTGTGAGGTATCCGGAGGGTGGGGGCCTGACCG
>NZ_JBVHHE010000060.1:0-33651 GCF_055561235.1 Kitasatospora sp. NPDC022856
AACGCCGCCAACTCGGCCACCACCTCCGGCGAGTCCAGCAGCAGCACACCCTCGAAAGCCGGCATCCGATCCGCGGCCGCCGAGTCCGTCACCAGACAGACCGGAGCGGTGTCCTCCACCATGAACGCCAACCGGTCCACCGGGTAGTCCAGCTCCAACGGCAGATACGCCGCACCCGTCCGCAGCACCGCGAACAACGCCGCCACCATCTCCAACGAACGCGGCAACCCCAGCGCCACCACCCTCTCCGGCCCCGCCCCCCGCGCCACGAACAACCGCGCCAACCGGTTCACCCGGGCATCCAACTCCGCATACGACCACGACACCCCACCGAACACCAGCGCCGTCTCACCCGGCACCGCCACCGCACGCTCCGCCAACAGATCCGCCACCGTCGCCCCCGGCAACCCACGACCCGTCGCCACCCACTCCCCCAACACCAGACCCCGCTCACGCACCGTCAACACATCCAGGGCGCGGACCGGGCGGTCGGGGCGCTCCAGGATCTGCTCCAGCAGGGCCAGCAGCCGCTCGGCGTGCTCCTCGACGGCGGCCCGCTCGAAGACGTCCGGGCGGTACTTCCACTCGAAGGTGAGGTGCTCGCCGGGGTTGGTGATGAAGATCAGCGGGAAGTGCGTCGCGTCGACGTCCGTCACCTGGCGCAGGCCGAGGCGCTCGCGCAGGCGGTCCCGCAGGCCTTCGTCGGCCGGGGTGTTGCGGAGCACCTGGAGGGTGTCGAACAGCCGGCCGAAGCCGGTGCCGCGCTGGATCTCGCCCAGCCCGGTCTGGTGGTGCGCCAGCAGGGCACTCTGCTCGTCCTGGAAGCGGGTGAGGAAGGCGGCGACGCCCTCCTCGCCGTCCAGCCGGGCCCGGACCGGCACCGTGTTGAGGAACATGCCGATGGTGGCGTCGATGCCGGGCAGCTCGGCCGGGCGGCCGGAGACGGTGGCGCCGAACACCACGTCCTCGCGGGCCGTCAGACCGGCCAGCAGCAGGCCCCAGGCGCCGGAGAGCACGGTGTTGAGGGTCAGGCCGTGCTCCCGGCCGAAGGCGGCCAGCCGCTCGCCGAGCCCGGCGGGGGCCTCGACGACGACCTCCTCCGGCAGCAGCGCGGCCCGCTCGCGGGCCTGCGGGGCGAGCAGCGTCGGCTCGGCCAGGCCCTCCAGCGCGGAGCGCCAGGCGGCCCGGCCGGCCTCCTGGTCCTGGCCGGCCAGCCACCGCAGGAAGTCCCGGTAGGGCAGACCGGCGGCCGGCGGGCGCTCGCCGGCGCAGCGGGTCAGCACCTCCTGGAGGAAGAGCCCGGAGGACCAGCCGTCCCAGAGCAGCGCGTGGTTGGTGATCAGGACGCGCTGGCCGCCGTCCGGGGCGAGCACCGAGACCAGCCGCAGCAGCGGCGGCGCGGCGAGGTCGAAGCGGGTGAACGCCTCGCGCTCCTTGAGGAGGCGCAGTTCGGCCTCGAAGTCGTCCGTGCCGAGCGCCGACAGGTCGACCTCGGTGAGCGGGACGTCGACGGCGCGCGGCAGGAACTGAACCGGCCGCTCCAGGCCGTCCTGGAGGAAGCCGGCCCGCAGGTTGGGATGGCCGTCCAGCACGGCGGCCACGGCGGCGCGCAGCACCTCCAGCGGGATCCGGGCGGTCAGCGAGAGCACGTCGCGCGAGGTGTGGACGTCCAGCGCCTGCTCGTCGTACCCGGCCTCGAAGAGCAGGCCCTCCTGGAGCGGGGAGACCGGCCAGACGTCCTCGATCTCCAGCTTGGGCACGGCGGCGCGGACGAGGGCCAGTTCGGCCTCGGTCGCCGGGGGCAGCTCGGGCAGCTCCGGGGCGGCGCCGGCCGCCTCGCGGCGGTCGGCCAGCTCGGCGAGGGCGGCCGGGGTGCGGCGCTCGAACACGTCGCGCGGGCTGAGCGAGAGCCCCTCGGCGCGGGCGGCGCCGATCAGCCGGATCGAGGAGATGCTGTCGCCGCCGAGGCGGAAGAAGTCGTCCTCGACGCCGGCCCGCGGCAGGCCGAGGACCTCCGCGTACAGGTCGCAGAGCAGCTGCTCGGTCTCGGAGCCGGCGTCCCGGCCGGCCGCCAGGCCGGTGTAGGCGAGCGCCTCGTCGGGCAGTGCGGCCCGGTCGAGCTTGCCGTTGACGGTCAGCGGCAGCGCGTCCAGCACGGCGAAGGCGGACGGCACCATGTACTCCGGCAGCCGGGCGGCGAGCGCCCGGTGGAGTTCCTCGGTGTCGAGCAGGGCGTCCCGGGCGGGGACGACGTAGGCGACGATGCGCCGCACGGCGCCGGGCCGGACCAGCACGGCGGCCTGGGCCACGCCCGGCTGCCCGGCCAGCGCGGCCTCGATCTCGCCGAGTTCGATCCGGTAGCCGCGGATCTTCACCTGGTCGTCGGTGCGGCCGAGGTACTCGACCTCGCCGTCGGCCCGGCGGCGGACCAGGTCTCCGGTGCGGTACATGCGCTCGCCCGGGGCGAACGGGTCGGCGACGAACCGGCCGGCGGTCAGGCCGGGCCGGTCCAGGTAGCCGCGGGCCAGCTGCGGACCGGCCAGGTACAGCTCACCGGGCACTCCGGCCGGGACCGGCCGCAGCAGGCCGTCCAGCACGTGGGCGCGGGTCCCGCGCAGCGGGCGGCCGATGACCGGGGCGGCGCTGTCCGCGAGGTCGGCGACCAGGGCGTCGACGGTGAACTCGGTCGGGCCGTAGTAGTTGACGGCGGTGACGCCCGCCTCGCCGCGCAGCCTGGTCCAGAGCGGCTCGGGCAGCGCCTCGCCGCCGAGCAGCAGCACCGCCGGGCGGTGCTCGCCGGCCAGCAGGCCGCTGTCGAGAAGCTGCTGGGCGTACGAGGGGGTGACGTCGAGGGCGTCGACGCGGTGGGCGCGGGTGTAGCCGACCACCGCCTCGGCGTCCCGGCGGTCGTCCTCGCCGAGGACGTGCAGCTCGTGGCCGCCGATCAGCCAGATCAGCTGCTCCCACGAGGAGTCGAAGGAGAACGACGCGGTGTGCAGGGCGCGCAGCCGGGCCCGGCCGGTGGCGCGCAGCGCGTCGGCGAAGGTGGTGGCCAGGTGGTCGTGGATCAGGTTGCCGAGGCCGCGGTGCGGGATCACCACGCCCTTGGGCCGGCCGGTGGAGCCGGAGGTGTGGATGACGTACGCGGCGGCGTCGGGGTGGACGGGACCGCCGCGCTCGGCGTCGGTGAGCGGGCCGGCGGGCAGCGCGGCGAGGTCGGCGGCGGTCCGCGGGTCGTCCAGCAGCAGGACGGCGGCGCCGGGCACCTCGGGCAGCCGGGCGGCGACCTGGGCGGTGGTCAGGACGACGGCGGGGCGGGCGTCCGCCAGGAGCAGGGCGAGCCGCTCGTCCGGGTGGTCGAGGTCGATCGGCAGGTAGGCGGCGCCGGCCCGCAGGACGGCGAGCAGCGCGGTGACCGACTCGGCGGAGCGCGGCAGCGCGAGGGCGGCGATGTCGTCGGCGCCCAGGCCGTGGGCGCGCAGCAGTCGGGCCAGCCGGTCGGCGGCGGCGTCCAGTTCGGCGAAGGAGAGCTGGACGGGGGCCGGGCCGCCGGTCAGGCCGGGGCCGACCAGGGCCCGGACGTCCGGGGTGCGGGCGGCCCGGTCGGCGAACAGGTCGGCGGCGGTGGCGTCCGGGACGCGGTGCTCGCCGCCGGAGACGGTGGCGGGCAGCGCGGCGCGCTCGGCGGCGTCGAGCAGGTCCAGCCGGGCGAGCGGGGTGTCCGGGTCGGCGGCGAACGCGGCGAGCAGGCGCAGGAAGCGGTCGGCGATCCGGCCGGCCTCGGCCTCGGTGAACAGCTCGGGCCGGTACTCCAGCTCCAGGCGCAGCCGCTCGCCGGGCAGCACGGTCAGGCCCAGCGGGTAGTGGGTGGCGTCGCGGGCGCCGAGCGCGGTGACGGCCAGGCCCTCGACGGTGCCCAGGCTCGTGCGGAGCGCGTCGCCGCCGCCCTGGTAGTTCTCGACCACGAGCAGGGTGTCGAACAGCGCGCCCTCGACGTCGGCGAGCCGCTGGATGGTGCCGAGGCCGAGGTGCTGGTGGGCGATCAACTCGGCCTGCTCGCGCTGGACGGCGGCGGCGGCGCCGGCCAGGGTGGCGCCGGGGGCGAGCCGCACGCGCACCGGCACGGTGTTGATGAAGAGGCCGACCATGGTGTCGGCGCCGGGCAGGTCGTCGGGGCGGCCGGAGACGGTGGTGCCGAAGACCACGTCGGCGGTGCCGGTGAGCGAGCCGAGCAGGACGCCCCAGAGGGTGTGGGCGAGGTTGCCGAGGGTCAGGCCCCGGCCTCGGGCGGCCTCGGCGACGGCGGCGGAGAGCTCGCGCTCGGCGTGCAGGGTGACCACGGCCGGTTCGACGGCGGTGGCGACGCCGGCGCCCGGCGCGACCGGGTGGGTCTGGGCGAAGCCGGCCAGCGCGGCGCCCCAGGCGGCCTCGGCGGCGGCGGTGTCGCGGGTGGCGAGCAGCGCCAGGTGGTCCTTGTAGGGGCGGACGGCGGGCAGCGCGGCGAGGTCGCCGGCCGACCCGTAGAGCGCCAGCAGCTCGCGCACCAGGATCGGCATCGACCAGCCGTCGAGCAGCAGGTGGTGGCAGGTGATGACGAGCCGGGAGCGGTCCGGCCCCAGCCGGAGCAGGGCCAGCCGCAGCAGCGGCGGGGCGTCCAGCTCGAACCGGTGGTGCCAGTCCTCGTCCATCGCGGCCAGTACCGCGGCGTCCTGCTCCGCCCCGGCCGGGGCGGTCAGGTCGGCCACCCGCAGCGGGGTCTCCACCTCGCGCTGGACGAACTGGACGACCGCCTCCGGGTCCTCGTACCAGAACCCGGCGCGCAGGTTGGCGTGCCGCACCAGCAGCGCGTCGACGGCGGCGGCCAGCCGGGCGCCGTCGACCGGGCCGGCCAGGTCGAGGTGCGACTGCACGACGTAGACGTCGCGCGCCTCGTCGTCGTAGAGCGCGTGGAAGAGCAGCCCCTCCTGCAGGGAGGAGAGCGGGTAGACGTCCTCCAGGGCCGACGCGGCCGGGGCCTGGGCCTGCGAGTCGTCGATCGGTGCGGTGGAGTCGTTCGTCACGGGGTTCTCGGTCCTGGGGGTGGGGTGGCGGTCGGTGGGGTCGGGGGCGGCGGCGCCGCCCGGTTCGCGGCTCATCGGCGGCGCCTGCGCAGCCGCGACTCCAGCCGGTCGATCTGGGTCTGCTTGAGCCGGACGAGGTCGAGGTCGGACGGCGTCACCCCGCCCGCGTCGCCGCCGGCGGCGTGCCGGGCGAGCGCGTCGAGCGCGGCGAACCAGGAGTCGGCCAGCGCCGCCACCTCGTCCTCGCCGAACAGCGCGCCCGGCCAGCTCCACTCGACCGTCAGCTCCGGGCGGCCGTCGGGGCCGGCGGCGACGACCGCGTCGATCTCCAGCGGGTAGCCGGCCGGCATCAGCCGGTCGGGGCCGGCCGCGGCGGCGACGGCGGTGCGCTCGTCCTGCGGGGCGAACGCCCAGCCGCCCTGCGGTCCGGCGCCGGTGTCCGTCCGGCCGCGGTAGTTGAACAGCACCTCGGAGCGGGGCACCGCGGCCAGCAGCGGCGCGGTCTGCGCGTTGAGGTGGCGCAGCAGGCCGAAGCCCAGGCCCCGGTCGGGGGCGGCCCGCAGCTGCTCCTTGACCTGCTTGAGCGCCTGGCCGGTGAGCGCGCCGCCGGTCATCGCCTCGGCCGGGTCCAGGCCGGTCAGGTCGAGCCGGACGGGGTGCACGGTGGTGAACCAGCCGACGGTGCGGGCGAGGTCCGGGGTGAGTCCGGCCGACTCGCTGCCGCCCCGGCCGTGGCCCTCCAGGTCGACCCGGACGGCCGGTGCGGCGCCGGGGCGGGCGGCGGCCACGCCGAGGGCGAGGCCGGCCAGCAGCACGTCGTCCACGCCGGCGCCGAAGGACTGCGGCAGGGCGGTCAGCAGCGGCTCGGTGCGGTCGGCGGGCAGGGTGCGGCGCAGCGTGCGCAGGGTGGCGACGGTGTCCCGGGCCGGGTCGGCGGTGAGGCCGCCGAGCGGCCCGGCCGGACCGTCGAGGACCTCCCGCCACTGCCGGGCCTCGGCGATCCGGCCGCGCTCGTGGGCGTGCGCGAGCAGCTGCTCGGACCAGGCCCGCAGGCTGTGGGCCTCCGGTTCGAGGGCCGGGCGGCCGCCGGCCGCCAGCGCCTCGTAGGCGGTGCGCAGGCCGGGCAGCAGGGTGCGCCAGGAGACCCCGTCCACGGCGAGGTGGTGGACGGTCAGCAGCAGCCGGCCGTCGGTGTCCGGGCCGGCGTCGAACCAGACGGCGCCAAGGACCCGGCCGGTGCCGGGGTCGAGCGCCGCCGCGGCCGCGTCCGCCTCGCGGGTCAGCAGGGCGGTCCACCCGGCGGGTCCCGCCTCCCGCGCGCCCCGGGCGTCGACCCGGCGCAGGGTGCGCGGGTCGGTCAGGGCGGGGGCCGCGTCGGCGGCCAGGACCTCCTGGGTCCAGAGGCCGTCGGTGCGGTCCAATCGCAGCCGCAGCGCCGGGTGGCGGGTCGCGAGGGCCGCCAGCGCGTCCCGCAGGGGCTGCTCCCGCAGCCCGGCCGGGACGGTCAGCAGGACGGACTGGTTGAACCGGTCGATCGGGCCGCCGCGTTCGCGCAGCCAGTGCACCACCGGCAGGGCGGGCAGCTCGCCGTCGGCGGGCGGCGCGACGGCCGACGGGCCGGCGGGGGCGGGTGCGGCGGGCGTGCCCAGGCCCTTGGCGGCGGCGAGCGCGGCCGGGGTCGGGTACTGGAAGACGTCCTTGGCGGCGATCGGGAAGCCGGCCGCGCGGGCCCGGCTGACCAGTTGGATGGAGACGATGCTGTCGCCGCCGAGGGCGAAGAAGTTCTCCTCCTCGCCGACCTCGGGCAGGCCCAGCACCTCCGCGAAGACCCTGGCCAGCGACCGGCCCGGGGTCTGCCCGGCCGCCGCGGGGGCGGCGGCCGGGCGGCGGGCCGGGTCGGGCAGCGCCTTGCGGTCGAGCTTGCCGTTGACGCTCAGCGGCAGCGTGTCCAGCACGGTGACGGCGGCCGGGACCATGTGCTCGGGCAGCACCGCGGCCACCGCGGCGCGGACGGCGTCGCCGCCGACCGAGGCGCCCGGCTGCGGGACGACGTAGCCGAACAGCTGGCGGGCGCCGCCCTCGGTGACGGCGCGGGCGGCGACGGCCGCCTGGGCCACGCCCGGTGCGGCGGCCAGCGCGGCCTCCACCTCGCCGAGTTCGATCCGGAAGCCGCGGATCTTCACCTGGTCGTCGGTGCGGCCGAGGTACTCGACCTCGCCGTCGACCAGCCGCCGGACCAGGTCGCCGGTGCGGTACATGCGCTCGCCCCGGGCGAACGGGTCGGCGACGAACCGGCCGGCGCTCAGGCCGGGGCGGCCCAGGTAGCCGCGGGCCAGCTGGACACCGCCCAGGTACAGCTCTCCGGGCACGCCGACCGGGACCGGCCGCAGCCGGGCGTCCAGCACGTACAGGCGGGTGTTCCAGACGGGGCGTCCGATCGGGACGACGCCGGCGCCGGCCCAGGCGCGGTGGTAGGTGACGTCCACGGCGGCCTCGGTGGGCCCGTAGAGGTTGTGCAGCTCGATCTGCGGCCAGAGGGCCGCGAAGCGCTCGACCGCCGCGGGCGGCAGCGCCTCGCCGGAGCAGAACACCCGGCGCACCCCGGCGAAGCGGTCCCGGACGGTGCGGTCGGCCTCGGCCACCGCGGTGAAGGCGGTGAGCATCGAGGGCACGAAGTGCGCGGTGGAGATGCCCGCGCCGGCGGCGAGCGCGGCCAGGTACTCCGGCTCCCGGTGGCCGCCGGGCCTGGCCAGGACCACCCGGGCGCCGCTGACCAGCGGCAGGAAGAACTCCCAGACCGAGACGTCGAAGCCGGCCGGGGTCTTCTGCAGGATCCGGTCCTGCGGGGTGACGCTGTAGACCTCGCGCATCCAGTCGAGCCGGTTGACGATCGCCCGGTGCGGGACGACGACGCCCTTGGGGCGGCCGGTCGAGCCGGAGGTGAAGATCACGTAGGCGGGGTGTTCCGGCTCCGGGGCGACCGGCTCGGCCTGCGGCCCGTCGGCGTCGACGCCGAGCACCGGCACGCCGGGGACGACCGGCAGCGCGCCGGCCGTGCCGGGCAGGGTGAGCACGCAGACCGGGGCGGCGTCCTCGACCATCGCGGCCAGCCGGTCCACCGGGTACTCGGTGTCCAGCGGCAGGTAGGCGGCGCCGGACTTGAGCACCGCGAGCAGGGCGACCATCAGCTCGACCGAGCGCGGCACGGCGACCGCGACGATCCGGTCCGGTCCGGCGCCGTGCGCGGCGAGGACGCGGGCCAGCCGGCCGGCCCGCTCGTCCAGGCCGCGGTAGGTCACCTCCGCGCCCTCGAAGGACACCGCGACCGCGTCGGGCGTGGCGGCGACCCGCTCGGCGATCCGGGTCACCAGGGTGCCCGGCGCCACCTCGCGGTCGGTGGCGTTCCACTCCCCCGCGAGGCCTCGCCGCTCCTGGGCGCCGGTCAGCTCGACCCGGGCGGCCGGGCGGTCCGGCGCGGCCAGCGCCTGCTCCAGCACCCGCAGCAGGCGGGCGCCGAAGAGCCGGCCGGTGGAGCGGTGGAAGAGGTCGTCGGCGTAGATGACGGTCAGGTCGGTGTGGTCGCCGTCGGCGGACTCCACGAAGGTGAAGGCCAGGTCGAAGCGGGCCGCGTGCACCGGGTCGGGCAGCAGCGTGGTGCGGGCGCCCAGCAGGCGGTCCAGGCCGCCGGCCTCCTTGCGGTGCTGGACCATCACCTGGAACAGCGGGTGGCGGCCGAGCGAGCGCTCCGGGTTGACGATCTCGACCAGCCGGTCGAACGGCAGGTCCTGGTGGGCGAGCGCGCCCAGCACGGTCTCCCGGGCGCGGGCCACCAGGTCGTCGAAGGTCGGCTCGCCGGAGAGGTCGTGACGCAGCACCAGGGTGTTGACGAAGAAGCCGACGACCGGCTCCAGCACCTCGTCGGCGCGCCCGGCGACCGGGGTGCCGAGCGCCACGTCGGTGGTGCCGGCGAGCCCGCCGAGCAGCAGCGCGGCGGCCGCCTGGGTGACCATGAACGGGGTCGCGCCGCTGCGCTGGGCGTAGCCGCGCAACGCCCGGTGGAGGGCGTCGGGCAGCCGCAGCCGTACCGCGCCGCCCCGGCCGGTGGCCTCCGTGGGCCTCGGCCGGTCGGTCGGCAGGGCGAGTTCGGCCGGCAGGTCGGCCAGCCGCCGCGTCCAGTAGCGGGCCTGGGTGGCGGCGCTGCCGTCCTGGTCGGCGAGCAGGTCGGCCTGCCAGAGCGCGTGGTCCGCGTACTGGAGCGGCAGCGGCTCGAAGGCCGGCGCCGTGCCGGCCAGGCGGGCGGCGTAGGCGTGGTCGAGGTCGCGCAGCAGCACCCCCTCGGACCACTCGTCGCCCGCGATGTGGTGCAGCGCGACGCTCAGCACCGACCGCTGCGGCCCGGCGCGGAGCAGGGTGGCGCGGACCGGGATCTCCTCGGCGAGCTCGAAGGCGTAGGCGCCGGCGGCGGCGACCGCCCGGTCGAGCCGGCCCGCCGCGACCTCCTCCACGGTGAAGGGCACGCCGGCCTGCTCGGGGGTCAGGATCCGCTGGTGGGGCCGGCCGTCCCGGTCGGGGAAGACCGTCCGCAGCGCCTCGTGCCGGGCCAGGACGTCCGCGAAGGCGGCGCGCAGCGCGTCGGTGTCGACGGCGCCGTCGATCCGCAGCGCGCACGGGATGGTGTACGCGGTGCTGGGGCCCTCCAGCCGGTACAGGAACCAGAGCCGGGCCTGCGCGGCGGAGAGCGGCAGCGGCTCGGGACGGGGCCGCGCGGCCGGGGCGGGGCGGCCGGTGGCGGCGGTGGCCAGCCGGGCGGCCAGGGCCGCGGCGGTGCGGCTCTCGAAGAGGTCCCGCACGGCGACCTCGACCCGCAGCGCGGCGCGGAGCCGGCCGACCACGCGGGTGGCGAGCAGGGAGTGGCCGCCGAGGTCGAAGAAGTCGTCCTCGACCCCGGCCTGCGGCAGGCCGAGCACCTCGGCGAAGACGCCGCAGACCACGGCCTCGCGCTCGTCGCGCGGGGCGCGGCCGGCGGGCGCCGCGAAGGCGCTCGCCTCCGGCTCGGGCAGGGCGTGCCGGTCCAGCTTGCCGTTGACGTTCAGCGGCAGCGCCGGCAGCGGCACGATCGCGGCCGGGACCATGTACTCGGGCAGCGACCCGGCCAGCGTCCGGCGCAGGGCGGCCGGGTCGGCCTCGCCGCCGGGGGCGGGCACGACGTAGCCGATCAGCCGCTTGACGCCGGTGGCGGTGGCGCGGGCGAGCACGGCGGCCTGGGCCACGCCGGGCAGGGCGGCCAGCGCGGCCTCGACCTCGCCGGGCTCGATCCGGAACCCGCGGATCTTCACCTGGTCGTCGTCGCGGCCCAGGTAGTCCAGCGTGCCGTCGCCGCGCCAGCGGACCACGTCGCCGGTGCGGTACATCCGCTCGCCGTCGCCGAACGGGCAGGCGACGAAGCGGCCGGCGGTCAGGCCGGGGCGGTTGCCGTAGCCGCGGGCCAGGCCCTCGCCGGCGATGTACAGCTCGCCGGGGACCCCGGCCGGGACGGGCCGCAGCCGGGCGTCCAGCACGTAGACCCGGGTGTTGCCGATCGGCCGGCCGACGCACGGGGTGGGGCTCTCGTCCAGGGCCGCGCCCAGGGTGTCGACGGTGTACTCGGTCGGGCCGTAGAAGTTGTGGCCGAGCACGCCCTCGGTGTCGCGGATCCGGCTCCACAGGGCGTCGCCGACGGCCTCGCCGCCGACCAGGAAGAGCAGCGGGCGGTGCTCCGCCGAGTCGAGCAGGCCCCATTCGACCAGCTGCCGGCCGAACGACGGGGTGACGTCCAGGGTGTCGATCCGGTCGGCGAGCAGCCGGGCGACCAGGGCCTGCGGGTCGCGGCGCAGGTCCTCGCCGTAGACGTGCAGCTCGTGGCCGCGGATCAGCCAGAGCAGCTGCTCCCAGGAGGAGTCGAAGGAGAACGACGCGGTGTGCGCGGCCCGCAGCCGGCGGCCGCCGGCGGCCCGCTCGGCCCGGGCGAAGACCGTCCCGCCGTGGTGCTCCAGCATGTTGGCCAGGCCGCGGTGCGGCACCTGGACGCCCTTGGGGCGGCCGGTGGAGCCGGAGGTGTGGATGACGTAGGCGAGGTCGTCGGGGTCGGGGCGGACGGGGTCGGCGTCCAGCGCGCCGAGCCGGCCGGTGGTCAGGGTGCCCAGGCCGTGCCCGGCGAGGACCGGGCGGGTGCGGGCGACCTCGTCGGTGGTCAGGGTGACCAGCGGTTCGGCGTCGGCGAGCATCAGCGCGATCCGCTCGTCCGGGTGGTCGAGGTCGACCGGCAGGTACGCGGCGCCCGACTTCAGCACCCCGAGCAGGGCGGCCACCAGCTCGGCCGAGCGGGGCAGCGCCAGCGCGACCACCCGGCCGGGGCGGGCGCCGAGCGCGGCGAGGTGGCGGGCGGTCAGCTCGACCCGCCCGGCCAGCTCGGCGTAGCTGAGGCGCCGGTCGCCGAAGACCACGGCGGTGTCGTCGGGGGTGGCGGCGGCGCGGGCCTCGAAGGCGTCGACGACCGTCCCGGCGGGGACCTCGCGGCCGGTGGCGTTCCAGCCGCGCAGCAGCGTGTCGCGCTCCCGCCCGTCCAGGACCTCCAGCTCGCCGACGGGCGTCCCGGGCCGGGTGGCGACGGTCTCCAGCACCCGCAGCAGGCGGGCGCCCACGGCGGCGGCCTGCTCGGCGGTGAACACGTCGGCGCGGTACTCGACGGTGAGCCGCGGCGCCTCGCCGGGGAGGGTGAGCACGGTCAGCGGGTAGTGGGTGGCGCCCCGGTTGCCGATGCCGGCGACCCGCAGGCCGCGGGCGGTCAGCCGGTCGGGGTCGACCGGGTAGTTCTCGAAGACCAGCAGGGTGTCGAAGAGGGTGCCGTGCCCGGCGAGCGCCTGGATGTCGGCCAGGCCGAGGTACTGGTGGTCGAGCAGCGCGGACTGCTGGGCCTGCAGCCGGGTGAGCGCCTCGACGGCGGGCTCGTCCTCCTCGGGACGGAAGCGGACCGGCACGGTGTTGCTGAACAGGCCGACCATGGACTCCACGCCGGGCAGGTCGCCGGGACGGCCGGAGACGGTGGCGCCGAAGACCACGTCCGCGCGGCCGGTGAGACGGCCGAGCAGGATCGCCCAGGCGCCCTGGACCAGGGTGTTGAGGGTGAGTCCGTGCGCCCGGGCGGTGCCGGTGAGCGCCGCCGCGAGCTCGGCGGACAGCGGCAGGTGGATCTCGGCGCCGGCGGCGGCCGGGCCGTCGGCCGGGCGGCCCAGGGTGTCGGCGAGCAGGGTCGGCGCCTCCAGGCCGGCCAGCGCCTCGCGCCAGGCGAGCGTGTCGGCGCCGGCGTCCCGGGCGGCCAGCCAGCCGAGGTGGTCGGCGTACGGGGTGGTGGCGGGCAGCGCGGCGCTCGCGCCGCCGTCGCCGTAGGCGGTGACCAGCTCGCGCAGCAGGACCGGGGTGGACCAGCCGTCCATCACGATGTGGTGGCGGGTCAGCACCAGGCGGTGGTGGTCCGCGCCGAGGGTGACGAGCGCGCAGCGCACCAGCGGCGGCCGGGCGAGGTCGAACCGGCGGGAGGCCTCCTCGTCCTCGATCCCGGCGACCGCGGCGTCGCGCCGGTCGGCGGGCAGGGCGGTGAGGTCGTGCTCGGTCCAGGGCACCGTGACGGTGTCCGCCACCAGCTGGAGCGGGTGCTCGCCGATCGCGGTGAAGCCGGAGCGCAGCGCGGAGTGCCGGTTGACCACGGCGTCCACGGCGCGGCGCAGGGCCGGCCGCTCCAGCGGGCCGCGCAGGTCCAGCGAGGTGAGCGAGGTGTAGAGGTCGTCGGTGCCCTCCTCGCGCTGGTAGAGGGCGTGGAAGAGCAGGCCCTCCTGGAGCGGGGAGAGCGGCAGGACGTCGACGGTGCCGGGGTGTTCGGCCGCGATCCGGTCCAGCAGCGGCTGGCTGACGGCGGCCAGCGGGACGTCGCTGGGGGTGAGCCCGCCGGCGTCCGGCCGGGCGGCGTACGCGGCGAGGGCGTCCAGCGCGGCGAACCAGCGCTCGGCGATGTCGCGGACGGCCTCCTCGGTCAGGACGCCGTGCGGCCAGGAGAGGGTGACGGCGAGTTCGGCGCCGTCGGGGCCGTCGTGGACGAAGGCGCCGACCTCCAGGGCGTGGGCGGTGGGCAGCGCGGGGTCGGCGCCGGCCGCGACGGCGTCGCCGGCCTCGCGGGCGACGGTCCAGTGCGCGCCGTCCGCGGTGAAGCGGCCGAGGTAGTTGAAGAGCAGCTGCGGCTGGTCGGCGTCGGCCAGGGCGGGGCCGGAGACCGGGTCCAGGTGGCGGAGCAGGCCGTAGCCGGCGCCGGCGTTGGGCAGGGCCCGCAGCTGCTCCTTGACCAGGGCCAGGGCGCGGCCGGCGGCGGCGCCACCGGTCAGCGCCTCGTCGAGGTCCAGGCCGGCCAGGTCGAGGCGGGCCGGGAACTCGCTGGTCAGCCAGCCCACGGTGCGGGTGGTGTCGGCGCCGGGGACGAGCTGGTCCTCGCGGCCGTGGCCCTCCAGCCGCAGCAGCAGGTCGGCGCGGGCGCCGGCGCCGTGCCGGTCGCGGCGGCGGCCGAGCAGGGCGAGCGCGAGACCGGCGAGCAGGGTGTGGTCCACGCCGGCCCGGTGGGTGGCGGGCACCGCGGTGAGCAGCGGGGCGGTGCGGGCGGCGGGCAGCGTGAGGCGCAGCCGGCGGGTGGTGGCGGCGGTGTCGCGGGCCGGGTCGAGCGGGCGGTCGCCGAGGAGCGGGCCGGCGCCGTCGGCCAGCACGGCCTGCCAGCCGGGCAGTTCGGCGCGGATCCGGTCACCGGTGGCCGCCTCGGCGAGGCCGAGGGCCCAGCCGCGCGGCGAGGTGGCGACCGGGTCGAGCGGGCGGCCCTCGTAGGCGGCGCGCAGGTCGGGGAGCAGGATGCGCCAGGAGACGCCGTCCACGGCCAGGTGGTGGGCGGCGAGGACGAGCAGGCCGTCGGTGTCCGGGCCGGCGTCCAGGTGGACGGCCTGCAGCACGACGCCCTGTTCGGGGTCGAGCCGGTCGACGGCCGCCTCGCGCTCGATCGCGGCGGCGGCGGACAGCTCGGCCGGGGCGACGGTGAGGTGGCGCAGCCGCTCGGCGGCGGGGGCGCTGCCGGCGGGCCGGATCTGCTGGGTCCAGGTGCCGTCGGCGGCGATGTCCAGGCGCAGCCGCAGGGCGTCGTGGTGGTCGGTCAGGGTGTCCAGGGCGGCGGTGAGCCGGGCGCGGTCGAGGCCGGCCGGGACGGTGACCACGGTGTGCTGGCTGAACCGGGTGACCGGGCCGCCGCGCTCGCGCAGCCAGGAGCTGATCGCGGTGGCGGGCAGCGGGCCGGTGCCCTCGACGCCGGCCCGGCGGACCGCCGGGGCGGTCTGCTCGGCGACGGCGGCGATCCGGGCGACGGTGCGCCGTTCGAAGACCACCCGGGGGGTGAGGGCGAGGCCGGCCCGGCGGGCCCGGCTGCCGAGCTGGATGGCGGAGATGCTGTCGCCGCCGAGGGAGAAGAAGTTGTCGTCGACGCCGACCGTGTCCAGGCCGAGGACCTCGGCGACGAGGTCGGTGAGGATCCGCTCGGTCTCGGTGCGCGGGGCGCGGGCGGCGCCGTCGCCGGCCTGCCGGGGGGCCGGCAGCGCCTTGCGGTCGAGCTTGCCGTTGAGGCTCAGCGGGAGGGCGTCGAGGCCGAGCAGGACGGCCGGGACCATGTGCTCGGGCAGGGTGGCGGCCAGGGCGGCCAGCAGGTCGTCCGGGTCGGCGGGGGCCGGGGCGACGTAGCCGACCAGTTGGCGGGCGCCGCCGGGGGTGAGCTCGCGGGCGGTGACGGCGGCCTGGGCGACCCCGGGCAGCGCCTCCAGGGCGGCCTCGATCTCGCCGAGTTCGATCCGGAAGCCGCGGACCTTGACCTGGTCGTCGGTGCGGCCGAGGTACTCGACGGTGCCGTCGGGGGCCCAGCGGACGAGGTCGCCGGTGCGGTAGAGCCGCTCGCCGTCGGCGAACGGGGAGGCGACGAACCGCTCGGCCGTCAGGCCGGGGCGGCCCAGGTAGCCGCGGGCCAGCTGGACGCCGGCCAGGTACAGCTCTCCGGGCGCGCCGACCGGGGCGGGGCGCAGCCGGGCGTCCAGCACGTACAGGCGGGTGTTCCAGACGGGGCGTCCGATCGGGACGACGCCGGCGCCGGGCTCGGTGGGGTGGTGGGTGACGTCGACGGCCGCTTCGGTGGGCCCGTAGAGGTTGTGCAGCGGGACGTCGGGAAGCGCGGCGTACCAGCGCTCGACGACGTCGCCGGGCAGGGCCTCACCGGAGCAGAAGGCGCGCCGCAATCCGCCGCAGCCGGCGGCGGCGGTCGGCTCCTCCAGGAAGGCGCGGAGCATGGACGGCACGAAGTGCAGGGTGGTGACGCCCGTGTCGGCGATCAGGGCGGCGAGGTAGGCCGGGTCCTTGTGGCCCTCGGGGCGGGCCAGGACGACGGCGGCGCCCTCGCAGAGCGCCCAGAAGAACTCCCAGACCGAGACGTCGAAGCTGGCGGGGGTCTTCTGCAGGACGCGGTCCTCGGGGGTGAGGCGGTAGGCGTGCTGCATCCAGGCCAGCCGGTTGACGATGGCGCGGTGCGGGACCACGACGCCCTTGGGGCGGCCGGTGGAGCCGGAGGTGTAGATGACGTAGGCCGCGGAGTCGGGGTCGACGGCGGGCAGGGCGGTCGTGGTGGCGCCGGCGGGGGTGTGGCCGGGGCCGATCAGGACGGCGGCGGCGCGGGCGCTCTCCGGCAGCCGGTCGAGCACCTCGGGGACGGTGACGACGCGGACCGGGCGGGCGTCCTCGATCATGTGGGCGAGCCGGTCGGCCGGGTAGTCGGCGTCCAGCGGCAGGTAGGCGGCGCCGGACCTGAGGACGGCGAGCAGGGCGACCATCAGGTCGGCGGAGCGCGGCACGGCCACGGCGACGACGGTCTCCGGGCCGGCGCCGGCGGCGGCCAGCGAGCGGGCCAGCGCGTCGGAGCGCTCGGCGAGCGTGGCGTAGCTGAGCGTCTCGCCCTCGAAGACGACGGCGGGGGCCTGCGGCGTGGCGGCGGCGCGCTCGGCGATCCGGCTGACCAGGGTGCCCTCGCGGACCTCCCGGGCGGTGGCGTTCCAGTCGTGCAGCACGGCGGCCCGCTCGGCGTCGGCGAGCAGCGGCTGGTCGCCGATCGGCCGCTCCGGGTCGGCGGCGAGCCGGGCGAGCAGGCCGGCGCAGCGGTCGGCGTGCAGTTCCAGCGCGGCCTGGGTGTAGAGCTCCGGGTTGGCCCCGAACTCCAGCACCAGCCGGTCGTCCGGGGTCTTGGTGACGGACAGCGAGAGGTCGTCGACCGGGCCGGAGGCCAGGGTGACGGTCTGTCCGGGGCTGCCCGCGAAGTCCAGCGCGAGGTCGAAGGGCTTGATGTTGAGCAGCGGCCCGTGGAGCCGGTGGTCGGTGCCGACCAGGCCGAGGTCGCGGCGGATCTCCTCGCCCCGGTGGCGCTGGTGGCGGCGGGTCGCGGTGAGCTCGGCGGCGGCGCGGCGCATCAGCCCGGTGTGGCTGTCCGTCCCGGCGACGGCGATCCGTACGGGCAGGATGTTGACGGCCATGCCGGGCACCCGCAGGGTGCCGGGGGCGGTGCGGGCCATGAAGTGCATGCCGAGCACGACGTCCGGCGTCCCGGTCATCAGGTGCAGGTAGCCGGCGAGGGCGGCGGCGGCCGCCTCGGCCCAGGTCGCGCGGGCCGCCCGGGCCGAGGCGAGCACGGCGGCCGAGTCCTCGGCGGTCAGTTCGGCGCGGTGGTACCGGGCGGCGGGCGCGGCCTGGGCGGTCGCCTCGGTGAGGCCGACGACGGCGGGGCGGTCCGCGAAGCGGGTGTTCCAGTACTCCCGGCCCTCGGCGGCGGCGGGGCCGGCGAAGTACTCGCGCTCGGCCTCCAGCAGGACGGCGAGCGGGCGCAGCGGGCTGTCGGGCACGTCGGTGCCGGCGGCGAGGGCGGTGTACACCTCGGCGACCCGGCGGGTGAGGAGCGCGACGCTGTAGCCGTCGACGACCAGGTGGTGGAACCACTGGAACCAGAGGTGGCGCTGCTCGCCGACCCGGACCAGCAGGGCGCCGTGCAGCGGGCCGGCCTCGGGGCCCTCCAGCGGGGTCGGGACGGCGAGTTGGGCCCGGACGAGCGCGGTGGCGGCGGCCACCGGGTCGGCGGCGGCGCTGGTGTCGAGCCGGGGCAGCTGCCAGGCCTCGGCGTCGAAGGCGGTGGGCAGCTGGACGGTGCGGCCCTCGTGCTCGGCGAGCCGGACGTGCAGGCCGTCGGCCTCGGTGAGGGTCAGGCGCAGCGCCCGCTCCAGCAGCGCGGGGTCGAACGGTCCGGTGATCTCGACGTACTGGCCGACGTTGTAGGCCGGGTTGTCCGGGTCGATCCGCTGTGCGGCGAGTACCCCTGCCTGTGCCGCCGTCAGCTCCTGGAGGACTGCGGCCGGCTCGACCTGCGTGGTGTTGGTGCCCGCCTGAGGCATGGTCGGCCCTTCCCGGTTCGGTGCGGCCCCGCCGACGATGCAAGCCCGGGGCGCTCGCTGGTGAGCTGTGGTGCGTGGTGGTGCGTGCTGGTGCGCTCTGGTGTGCGCGGTGCTGGGGCGCGGGGCGGCCCGCCGGGGAGGTGCCCGGCGGGCCGGCCGGCCGGGGCCTAGAGGCCCTTGAGGACGGTCTCGATCTGGCCGAGCACGTCGATCGAGGTGCCGTACCGGTCGCTGGTCGCGTAGGTGACCGGGATGACCTTGTTCGCCTGGACGGCCTTGAGGTTCTTCCAGGACGGCTGCTTGTCGAGGTCCTTGGTGTCCTGCGGGACCTCGCCGGTGGCGGCCGTCCGAGGGACCAGGATGATGTCGGCGTCGGCGAGCACGTCGAGCTTCTCGGTCGAGTAGGTGACCTCGTGCTCCTTGGTGTCGCCGGACGCCTGGGAGAAGGTGGCGCCCACGTCGCTCAGCACCCGGCCGACCCAGGAGCTGCTGGTGTCGACGAGGAACTCGCCGCCGCCGTAGGAGGACGCGATGGTCCACTTGACGGTGTTGAGCTTGCCGGCGTAGTCGGCCTTGATCTTGGCGGCCTTGGTGTCGTAGTCCGACTTCAGCTTCTTGAACTCGGCCTCCTTGCCCACGGCCGTGGCGATCTTCTCCTGGGCGGTGAACAGGTCGACCGGCTTGTCGATGCCGAAGTAGAGGGTCGGCGCGATGCCTTCGAGCTTGCTGACGCCCCAGTCGAAGGCGGTGGCGCCCTCGACCACGATCAGGTCGGGCTTGAGGGAGGCGACCTTCTCGACGTTGATCTCGATGCCCGAGCCGATGGCCTCGATCTTCTTGGCGGCCTCGGTCTGCGAGGGCAGCAGCTCCATCGGGTTGTTGTCGTCGATGGTGCTGGTGCCGACCGGCTGGACGCCGAGGTCGAGCAGCGCGCCGGTGGCGTAGGAGACGGAGACGATCCGCTTGACCCCGGCCGGGACGGTGACCTTGCCGTTGGTCGCCTCGATCACCTGGGCGGCCTTGGCGCCGCCGGACGCACCGGAGGCGGCCTCGCTCCTGCTGTCGCCGTTCGAGCCGCAGGCGGTGAGGCCGAGGGCGGCGGCACCGGCGGCGGCGGCGATTCTCAGACCACGGGACGGCAGGGCACGGGTGTTCATCGTTCTCCTTGGGGGTACTGCGTGGCGTGCGCGGGGGCGCTGGGCGTGCGGCGGGCGGGCGGGGAGGGTGAGCTGCGCGGCCGCCCGCGGGGTCAGGTTGCCGAGAGGTGGGCGGACCACACCCGGACGGTCGGGGCGCCGAGGTCGGCCAGGTCGGCGAAGTCCACCCGGGCGCCCCGGGCGCGCCACTTCTCGACCAGGTGCATCAGGCGCATCGAGTCGAGCCCGAGGTCCCGGAGGTCGTCGTCGTCACCGACCGCCGCCGGCTCCTCGCCGAGGAGTTCGGCGATGTCGGCGCGGACGCTCTCGATGTCCAGGACGGGGGCGGACCCGGACGGGCTGGTGTCGGTCATGGCGTGGTTCTTCGCTTCCAGGTCGAGGGGGAGTTCGCCGGTGCGGCCCGGCAGGCCGGCGGACCGTCAGCCGGTGACGCCGAGGCGGCCGTCCTCGGCCCGCAGCTGGCGGCCGGTGTGGCGCAGCAGCAGCGAGTCGCAGATCTCGCCGGAGCGCACCGCCAGGGTGGAGAGCAGCGACGAGGTGATGCCGTGGGTGTGCTCGGTGCCGCCCTGGAGGTAGATCCCCACCTCGACGTGGTCGTCGGTCAGCACCCGGTGGTCGCGGTCGACCCGGAGGCGGCCGAGCTGGTCGGTGCGGCAGGTCGCGCCGAGGTCGCCGAGGAGGTCCCGGGGGTCGACGTGCTCGTAGCCGGTGGCGAGCACCACCGCGTCCGACTCCAGGGCCGTCGTCTCGCCGGTGGTCAGCGAGCGGACCTCGGCGACGGCGCCGTCGGCCAGCTGCCCGACGCCGGTGAGCCGGGTGGCGTTGAGGATCCGCAGCCGCTCCCGGCCGGCCACCTTCTCCTGGTAGACCGTCCGGTAGAGCTGCTCGATCAGGTCACCGTCGACCACCGAGTAGTTGGTGTTCGCGTGGTAGTCGAGCAGGGTCCGCTTGGCCTCGTCCGGCGCGGCGTAGAACTCGTCCACGGCGGACGGGTCGAAGATCCGGTTGGCGAACGGGCTGTCGTCGGCCGGGCTGTAGCCGTAGCGGGTGAGGACGGCGCAGATCTCCGCCTCGGGGAAGGTCCGGTGCAGGAACTCGACGGCCTCGGCGGCCGACTGGCCGGCGCCGACCACCGTGAAGCGGCGGTGGCGCAGCTCCGCGCGCCGCTCGATCAGGTCGGGGGCGCGGAACAGCAGGTCGCGGGTGTGGATGACGCGGTCCCCGGCGGTGACGCCCTGGGGCATCCGCGGCTTCAGGCCGGTGCCCACCGCGATGTTGCGGGCCAGCCGGACCTCGCGGTCGGCCGGGTCGGTGACCGACCGGGACTCCACCTCGACGACCTCGACCCGGCCGTCCGGGGTGGTCACCGGGCGGACCGCGGTGACCTCGCGGCCGTAGGCCGTCCGACCGGCGAACTCGGCGGCGCACCACTCGAAGTAGTCGTGGAACTCCAGGCGGGTCGGGTAGAAGGACTTCTGGTTGATGAAGTCCGCGAGCCGGCCGCGCTCCTGGAGGTAGGTCAGGAAGGTGAAGCGGCTGCGGGGGTCCCGCATCGTCACGAGGTCCTTGAGGAAGGAGACCTGCATGGTCGCCCCCTCCAGCAGCATCCCGCGGTGCCAGCCGAACGTCGCCTGCTTCTCCAGGAAGCCGACCTTGAGTGCCTGCTGAGGGTCCCGGCGGTTGTGCTCGTCGACGGCGATGGCCAGGGCCAGGTTGGCAGGACCGAAGCCTATGCCGACCAGGTCGTCGGCGCCCTCGCCTCGGTCGATTGCGCCGTTCTCGCTCGACATGATCGATCCTTCCGTTGCTTCTTGCTTCTCGGCCCCGCCGGTGTCCGGTCGACCGCCGCGGCGGCCGTCCGCCGCTCGCCCACTCGCCATAGGTAAGGCTTACCTAAGTTCTATCACTTGATCGGGTGAGTCAAATTCAGATCGCGCCCGAACCGACCATCGCGACCTGCCGACCTTCCGCGCCGGCCGCCTCGTCCCGGCGCACCAGCGGCGCGTCGGGCACCACCTCGGTACCCACCGGCGGCCCGCCGAAGGCCGCCAGCACCCCGTGGCGGACCCGCCCGTCCAGCACCCGCGCACTGCCCACGCCGGCCCGGACGGCCCGCAGGCAGCCCTCCATCTTCGGGACCATGCCACTCGCCAAGTTCGGCAGCAGTTCGGCGAGTTGGGTGGCGGTCAGCGAGGGGACCACCTCCTGCGAGCGCGGCCAGTCGCGATAGAGCCCCGCCACGTCGGTGAGCATCACCAGCAGCTCCGCGCCCAGCGCGGCGGCCACCGCGGCGGCGGCGGTGTCCGCGTTGACGTTGTAGACGTCACCGCCCACGCCGCGCGCGACCGGGGAGATGACCGGGACCCTGCCGTCCGCCAGCAGCGTGCGCACCATCGAGGGGTCGACGGACGCGATGTCACCCACCTGCCCGATGTCCACCCGCTCGCCGTCCACGACGGCGTGCCGCCGGACGGCCGTCATGGTGTGGGCGTCCTCGCCGGTCATGCCGACCGCGAAGGGGCCGTGGCGGTTCACCAGGCCGACCAGCTCGCGCTGCACCTGACCGGCCAGCACCATCCGGACGACGTCCATCGCCTCCGGCGTGGTGACCCGCAGGCCGTTGGTGAAGTGCGACTTGATCCCGAGGCGCCCCAGCTGGGCGCTGATCTGCGGACCGCCGCCGTGCACCACCACCGGCCGGACACCCGCGTAGCGGAGCAGCACGACGTCCTGGGCGAAGGCCGCCTTGAGGCCCTCGTCCACCATCGCGTTCCCGCCGAACTTGATCACGACGATCTTGCCGCGGAACCGCTCCAGCCACGGCAGCGCCGCGAGGGGGCCACCCGTGCGCGAAGTTCCAGCAACCCCGGCGCGACGTGCGCGCCCGGCCAGGCCGTTCTCCACCGATCCCCCTGCGCTCAGGATGCCGCACCGGGATGTGCGGCATTCGCTCCCCTCCACCCCGCCACCCGGCTTCGCGAGTGCCGGGGGGAGTGCGGTTCGGTCGCTCCAGAACCACTTAGGCAAGGGTAACCTTACATTTCTTCACCCTTCCCGTCACCATCCCGTACGAACGTCGCCCGCCCGTGCGAAACCGGGGCGCCCGGAGCACGGTCCGCCCGGACGCTCCACCGCGGCGGCGCGGTCACGGGCGCCAGTAGCCGAGCGCGGGCAACCGCCCCTTTGCGACGGCGAGTTCCCGGCGGGTGAACTGGCCGGCGCCGGGCAACCAGACCCGCACCCCCATGGTCGGACGGACACCGGTGGCCGCGAGCAGCCCGCCGTCCGCGAAGCACACCCGGCGGCAGTTCTCGGTGACGTCCTCGACGCCGGTAGCCGTCAACGCGAAGTCCCTGCCCCGCCTCGGCTTGAGGACGACGCCCTACCAGCCGTGGCCGTGGCCCGCGACAGCCTCCAGCTCCGGCAAGCGTTAGGGAAGGCTAACCTCGCCGTCGGGATGGTGGACGTCGACCCTCCGGCCACCACCCGCCTCCCGGCCGGCCGTCGCCGCAGCTGCGGGACGCCGTTGCCACCGACGACCGGGTCGACCCGGCGTCACCGGCCCTGCCAGGGTCTCGCCGGACTGGATCTGCCCGATCATCAGCTGCTGGTCCTCCGACTGGCAGGCCGACTAGCTCCTCTCCGCCCCGCTCGGGTGTGGTCCGGCCTCCGGGCCGGCCCGCACCCTGTCGAGGAGGCGGTGCGGGCCCGGCGCGCTCGGCCCGTCGCGCCCGTCGGGAGGTCCGGCCGGGCGGCGGCCGGGCCGGGACCACACCTTCGAGTGGCGCGGTCCGGAAACGCCACCGGCCCGGCGGGCCGCGCGGCCATCATCGGTGGACCGACGAACTCCGATGTGACCGGGAGAGCACCGTGCGCGTCCGCACCACCGCCAGTCCCCCTGCCGCCCCGCCGCCGTCGTGCTCCGGCGCGTCCCGCCCGAGCACGGCCCGAACCGGGCTGCCGGTCGGCCGACTTCGCCGCCCCGGGGTCCGCGCCCGGGACGGCGCCGGGCGCGTCGCCGCGATCCCCGGGCAGCCCTGACGGCCCGCTGCCCCGCCGGTCCCCGGCCCACCGCTCCGGTGACGACCGCCGGTCCGACCGGTCCCGGAGCCGCCCACCACCGGCGCGGCCCGCGTCCACCCCCGTCCGCCCTGTCGGCGCACCGCCGCGTCCGGACCGTTCGCCGGCAGGGCCCCGTCAGGAGAGCCGTGAACCCCACCCCCCTGCCCGACCCCGAGCTGGCCCGCTACCTCGTCGCGCACCCCGCACCGGCCGCCTGCGCCGACGCCCTGATCCGCGACCACCTCGGCCGGGTGCTCATCGTGGACCCCGACTACAAGCCGGGCTGGGACCTGCCCGGCGGCATGCTGGAGGACGAGGAGCCCGAACCCGCCCTGGTGCGCGAGCTCCAGGAGGAGCTCGGCCTCGACGCCGAGATCGGCCGCCTGCTCGCCGTCGACACCGCCCCGGCCGAACTGTGGGGCCGGGCGATCATCTCCCTCGTCTACGCCGCCCGCCCGAGGGCGGCGGTGGAAGCGGCCGCGCTGGTGCTGCAGCCCGGCGAGATCCGCGCCGCGAAGTTCGTACCGGAGCGGGAGGCGCTGACGCTGCTCGCGCCGACGGTGGCCCGGCGGTTCGCCGCCGCGGCGGCCGCCGAACGCGGCGCGCACACGGCGGTGCTGCGCGACGGGCACCGCCCGCCGATGCCGCCGCGCGACCACTTCGCCCAGCTGCCGGCGCCGATGGCGGCAGCCACCGTGCTGGTGCGCGACACCGCCGGCCGGGTGCTGGTGCTCGATCCGTCCTACAAGCCGGAGGCCGAGCTGCCGGGCGGCATGGTCGAGGCCTGCGAGTCCCCCGAGCAGGCCGCCGCCCGCGAACTGCGGGAGGAGCTGGCGCTGGACCTCCCGGTCGGGCGGCTCCTGGTGGTGGACACCGCGCCCGCGACGGCCACCGGGCACGGCCGGGCCGTCACCTGCTTCCTGTACGACGCGGCGCCGCTCACGGCCGCGCAGGCGGGCGCGCTGCGGTTCGCCGACGGGGAGGTCCGCGCCGCCTCCTGGCTCGATCCGGGGGAGGCGGTGCGGCAGCTGCCCCGGCACCTGGCCGCGCGGCTGACCGCCGCGCTGCGCGCGCTGGAGGACGGCGGCATCGTCCATCTCAGGGCGGGCGTCCCCGCGACGCCCGCACAGGGCGCCGGTGCGACGGCGGGTGGCCGCGCACCGGCGGCGGCCGCCCGGCAGGATCCGCAGGGCGGTGGCGCGCGACGGTGGCCCGCCGTATGAGTCGACCCGCACCGGGGCGAAGCGCCACGGGGCGGAGCGACGACGGATGGAGCGACGGCAGGAATCGCGGTCGCGGTGAGGGTGGGAGCGGGGTTCGGCCGCCGGGAGTCGTGCGGGCGGCCTCAGGCCTCGGGGAACTGCTCCTCGTGGTCGGCCACCCCGGCGGGTTCCAGGAACGGCGCGCGCTCCACGGGCTGCAGGTGGTGGCGGTCCGTCTGGACGGGAACGGTCGCGGAAGGCTCGGAGAAGGGCTGCCACAAGGGGCGCAAGTCGGCGGTCACGATCACCAGTCTGCCAGTCCCGGGGCCCGCCCGGTGCCCGCCCGCCCACCGACGGCCGGGTCGGCCCCGCGCGACCGTCCCGCGACGGGGTGCGGCGCGGGCGGATCCGGCGGTGAACCGGCCCCGCGGCGGGGGCGGTGACGCTCCCCGCCCCGGTGGGTCCGGGCCGTCCGGGGCGGGTCGGCCGGGCGGCAACCGCCCTGGTAGCGTCGGGCGGCCAGCCAAAATGATCACAGGAAAGGCAGTAGCCGTGCAGGAAGTGACGTGCCACAAGGTCGACGAGGACCGCATCGCCCGGGCCCTCGACGACATCGGTGGACAGTCGTTCAACCGCTGGCACTCGCTCCGCTACGGCTCGCTGTCCATCGGGGGCCTGGTGCGGCTGCAGGGCGAACTCCTCGACCACGTCGGCGCCCGCACCCTGAGCGACCTCGCGCTGACCGGTCCGTCCGGCCGCGACGTCCTGCGGGCGGCCGCCGAGTGCGCACTCGGGGTACTGGCGCTGGGCAGCTTCCCGAACGGCGACTTCGAGGTCCACTTCCCGCTCAACGACCAGACCCTCGACAGCGGGGACTTCGCCTTCGGCGACGCGGTGGACGACGTGTCCACGGCGCGCACCTGGCTCGACACCTTCGCGCTCTGCGTGACCACGGACCTGCTCCACCGGCCGGAGCGGGTGGTCGGCCCCCTGCTCAAGGACTACGCGGCCGCGATCCGCGACGGGGTGCCGTACTCGCCGCTGGAGTCGGTGTCGGACCCCGGCGACCTCGCCGCGATGGACGCGCTGTGCGGGTACCTCGCCGACATGGTCGGCACCTGGCCCGCGACGCGGGTCGCCCCGGAGCCGATCACCAAGCCCGACGCGCAGGCCCGCGCCGAGGCCGCCCGGCGGCTGGACGCGGCCGGTGCCCTCACCCCGGACCAGCGGCTGCTCCGCGTGCTCCTGGACGACGACCGGGCCGCCTTCGAGCACGCCCTGACCGAGCGTCTCCGCCTCCACCGGGACGGCGTGGGACCGGACCCGGAGCCGAGGACCCTGCTGCCGGTCGAGACCGTCGCCCTGGCCGCCCTCGCCGTCCGGGCGCACGGCTGGCAGCTGGAGACCCGCTCCGGCTACCTGCCGGAGGGCCTGCTGGCCGACCCGCAGGAGTAGCCCCGCCCGACGCGCGGTACGGGCCGGCGGGAACTCCCGCGGCTTCCGCCGATTCGCCGAGCGGCGACCGGGTAGGCGCGCGCCGAGAGGAGAGGAGAACTGCGATGCCCCGAGGATCGAGCCCCAAGCGGGAGCGCCAGTACGAGCACATCAAGGAGAGCGTGCTGGAGCGCGGTGAGAGCGAGGACCTGGCGGAGGAGATCGCCGCCCGGACGGTCAACAAGGAGCGGGCCAGACACGGCGAGGCGCGGACCGCCAGCCGGAGTTCCACCCACGACATCTCCTCCGGCCGGCGGGGCGGACTGCGGTCCCACGAGGGCGCCGGGGGCCGCACCTACGACCAGCTGTACAACGAGGCCAAGCACCGCAACATCAAGGGCCGTTCGAAGATGAACAAGCGGGAGCTGGAGCACGCGCTCGACCGCTGACGCCACCCGCCGCACACCCGGAACGAGACCCGCCGCACCCCGCCGCACCCCCGAAGCGAGAGGTGGCCGTGATGACCAGACCGACACCCCCGAACCCGGACACCGAGCCGTTCCCGCACCCGGCCCCCGGGCCGCGCCACCCCGGCGAGGAACCCGTCCCCGTGCCGCCGCCCGTCCCACCGTTCCCCGACCCGGATCCGGCGCCCCCGCCGCAACCCGGACCCGCCGGGGTGTGAGCGGCCCGGGTGGCCGGTCCGGGCGGGCCGATCGCGGGCGATCCGGGGTCACGGCCGGGAGGCACGGGACCGCGGAGAGCGACCGGTGGCGACCGGCCGTGACCGGACTGCCCGGGCGGCGGCCGGGCGGCGGGGTCACACTGGACGTATCCGCCGTCCCCGGGTTTGGAGGCCTCCGTGAGTGAACTCAAGTTCGAGCAGAAGGCCTCGCTGACCCGGCTCGAAGCGGCCGACCGGCTCACCGCGCTCGCCGACGCGCTGCGGCACGGCGCCAGCGCCGAGCTGGACCTCGGCCCCGGCACACTGACCGTGCGCGTCCCCGACGAACTCCAGATCGAGATCGAGGTCGAGGTCGAGGACGGGCAGATCGAGCTTGAGGTCGAGCTCAAGTGGCGGACCGAGTAGGCCGACCCGACAGCGCCACCCCGGGCCTGCCCCACCCCGGTTTCCGGCCGGTCGCCGCCGGGCGCGCGGCCGGGATCCGCGACATCGTGGCACGGTGCCGGCTTCGCCCCGCGGGCGCCGCAGCGGACGGCGGCGAACCCGACCGCGTCTGGTACGCCGCCTACGGCTCGAACATGTGCGCCGAGCGGCTGGCCTGCTACCTTCGCGGCGGCCGGCCGACGGGTGCCGCCCGGACGTACCCCGGCTGCCGCGACGGGCGGCCGCCGGAGCGGGCCGTGCCGGTGACGCTCCCCGGGCAGCTGTACTTCGCGCTGCAGTCGACGGTCTGGGGCGGTGGCACGGCCTTCTACGACCCGGACCGGACCGGTATGGTGCCCGCGCGCGCCTATCTGCTGACCACCGGGCAGTTCAGCGACATCGCCGCCCAGGAGAGGCACCGGCAGCCGGGGGCCGACCTCTCGCCGGCCACCGCCCTGCGCACCGGGCGGGACCGGCTCTGGCCGGGCCGCTACGGGACGCTGGTGTGCCCCGGCTCCCTCGACCACACCCCCGTGCTGACCCTCACCGCCTCCGGCGGCCTGGCCGACGCCGACCTGCGGGCACCCCGCGCCGCCTATCTGCGCACCATCGCCGCCGGACTGGTCCAGGCCCACGGCTGGGACCTCGGACGGATCGCCGAGTACCTCGGCACCCGCCCGGGGGCCGACGCGCAGTGGACCCCCACCGCCCTCCGCCGGGCCCTGGCGGAGACCGCCGGCGACGGCTGAGGACCACACTGCGCTCCCGCCGGACCGCTCCCGAACATACCGGCCGGCCACCCTGTCGCCGCGCAGGAATGACGAACGTCCCTCTGGGGAAGGGGCGTTCATGACGGCGAATGGTTCAGACCATTGACGGCCCGGGGCCACAACTCCTACGGTGGGGACCACACCGACCTGGCGCAGGCATGCCAAGAGATCGACGGCCGCCGCACCCCCACGCGCGCGCCCTGCGTCGGGCGCACACTCCATCCACCCCCACGGAGGAGCACCATGCGCAAACGTCATCTCGCCGTCGTGGCCGCGGCCGCGGTCGCGCTGCCGCTCACGCTGGCCCTGCCGGCGCAGTCGCACGGCTTCATCAACCTGCCGCCCAGCCGGGCGGCCCTGTGCGGCGCGGGCGTCGTCACCAACTGCGGCGACATCCAGTGGGAGCCGCAGAGCGTCGAGGGCCCGAAGGGCTTCCCCAGCCGCGGACCGGCCGACGGCACCATCTGCGCCGGCGCCGACCCGCGCTGGGCGCCGCTCGACGCCCCGCGCAACGGCAACTGGCCGACCACCAACGTGACGGCGGGCCAGCAGCTCACCTTCACCTGGAACATCGAGGCCCGGCACGCCACCACCACGTTCAAGTACTACCTCACCAAGCCCGGTTACGACGCGACCCAGAAGATCACCCGGGCCAACCTGGACCTGACCCCGTTCCTGACCGTCAACTACAACGGGCGCCAGCCCGCCGCCACGACCACCCACACCGGGACCCTTCCCAGCGGCCGCACCGGCCACCAGGTCGTCGTGGCGGTCTGGGAGATCGCCGACACCAACAACTCGTTCTACTCCTGCACCGACGTCAAGTTCTGACCTGACGCCAGTGCCGCACCGACGCCCGTCGGCCCTGCCCGGCACAGCTGTCCGAGACCCGGCCCGGTGCACTCCGTCGCACGGCGGAGTGCACCGGGCCGGGCGACCCGGGGCGGGGCGACGGGCCGGGACCGGGTGCGCGAACCGCCCTCGACCTCGCCCCCGCCGTGCCGAACCGGCGGGTACCCGGGGTGCCGGTGGTGCCACTGGGACGGGTGCGAAGCAGCGCGGCCCGACGGTCCGAAAGAGTCGAACATCTGCGCTGTCGCACCTCTATGGCGGGCCCGAACGAATGGCTAGCATGGGCGGCCCGCACGGGAATCAGCCAAGGTGAATGGGAGGAACCACCCGTGAGTGCACTGGTACTGGACATCCGCGACGCCGGCCTACTGGACATCGACGACGAGGTGATCGCGTTCGAGGACGAGTTCGACGCCGACCTCGCCCCGGCGGCCTGTCTCGCCGACCCGTTCGTCACCTACGTCCCCACCCGCTTCGACTGCGCGGTGGACGCCTGACCCTCGCCGGACACCCGGCCTGCGGGCGGGCGCCGCCCGAACCGCCGTGCGCCGCACGCCCGCAGGCCACCGCACCGGCTCGCACGCCGTACCTTCTCGCACCTGCCCGCCGACAGCCGGCGGGGTACCCGTGCGACCGGACCCCGGGACGTGGTGGACTCGTGCCGTCAGCAGCAGCACCCACCGGCGCGCGGCCGGACCCCGGCGCCGCCGGGGCGCTGCGGGCCCGGATCGCCGCCCTGGTCGCGGCCGCCCCGGGCTCGCGCCGCCAACTGCACTGCGCTGAGGACTGGTTGTATCTGCACGACCCCGACATGCCGGCGCTCCCGCACGGCTGGAAGCTCCATGTGTCGGCGCGCCCCGACCGGTTCCCGCACCTGCTGGACGTGGTGGTCCCGATCCTGCTGCGGCGCACCTGCGACGCCAAGTTCGCCGCCGGCACCGCCGTGCTGCGCGAGCTGAACACCGGACTGCGCGACCCGGCCGCCGTGGGCAAGGCCGTCACGGTCTACCCGTGCCCGGGCGAAGAGGCCGCCCTCGCGGACGAGTTGGCGAACGCGCTGACGGGCTGGACCGGCCCCCGGGTGCCCAGTGACCGGCAGTTGCGGGCCGACGCCCCGGTCTACTACCGGTACGGCCTGTTCCGGGTCGCCGCCGAGGACTCGACGCTCCTCATGACCGGCCCGGCCGGCGAGACCTTTCCCGCCCCGGCCGCCCCCCACTATCGCCAACCACCCTGGGTGAGCGACCCGTTCGCACCGCGCACCGCCCCGCGACCGACGAGCAACCGGATCGGCGACGGCGGCCGCTACCGGATCACCGCCGGCATCACCCGCGCACCGGGCGGCCATGTGTACCGGGCGGTCGACGGGGTCACCGGCCGCGAGGTGGTGGTGAAGCAGGCCCGCGCCTTCGTCGCCGAGGACGCCGCCGGCATCGACGCGCGGGGCAGGCTCCGGCACGAGCGACGGGTCCTGACCGCACTGGCGGGCGTGGGCGGAGTACCGCGCCTGGTCGACTACGTCCGGCACGGCGAGGACGAGTACCTGGTGAGCAGCGCCTGCGGCCGGCGCGACCTGCGTCGCGACGTGCTCGAAGGCGGCCCCTACGAGGCCCGCGCCGCCGGGCCCGGCGGCGCGCACGGGCCGGGCCGCGACTGGTGGTCGCTGGCGCGCGGACTGCTCCGGGCACTGGACGCGGTGCACGCGCGCGGCGTGGTGATGTGCGATCTGAAGCCGGCCAACGTGGTGCTCGACGCGGCGGGCGGGTGCGCGCTGGTCGACTTCGGCATCAGCGCCCTCGACGGCGAACGGCCGGCCGGGGCGACCCGGGGGTACGGACTGCCCGGCCCGGCGACCACGACCGCCCACCCCACCGACGACTACTACGCGTTGGGGACGACGCTGCACTACGCGGCCACCGGTCTCGACCCGGTGGTGATCGACCCGGACCGGGCCACCAACCGCGACCGCACGCTGGCCTGCCTGGCCGGTGCGCTGCCCGACCCGCGGCACCCGGCGGTCGCGCTGGTCGCGGGCCTGCTCGGCTTCGACCCGGCGGAGCGAGCGGCGGCCGCGGACGCCCTGCGCCACCACACCGCGCCGCCCGGCACGGGCCTTGCGGGCACCGTGGGCGAGCGCAGCGACCGCGCTCGGCGCGTTCCCGCGCCGCCGCGTCCGCCCCGGGTGACCGCCGAACTGCTCGGCGAGGTCGTCGACCACACCGTCACCACCTGCGTGCGGCTGGCCGGCGAGCTGGTCACCGCCGATGCGCGGAGCAGGGAGCCGCGCGCCCTGCTCTCCTTCTACGACGGCAGCGCCGGGCTCGGTCTCGAACTGCTGCAGCACGCCGACCGCCCCGACGCCCGGGCGGCCGCCACCGCGCTGGCCCGGTGGACGGCGGCACACCCCGCGATCGACCGGCTCGGCCCCGGCCTGTACGAGGGCCGCACCGGGGTCGACCTCTTCCTCGCCCGGGCGGCCGACGTGCTGGGCACCGAGGAGCCGCTCGGCGCCGATCCCGGTCCGGGTGACGTCCGCTCCACGGACCAGATCTCCGGCGCGGCCGGCCTCGGAACCGGCCGGCTGCTGCTGGCCGGGCGAGCACGCGCCGCGGGTCGCGAAGCCGAGGCCGAGCAGCACCTCGCGACGGCCCGGGCCTGCGCCCGGCTGCTCACCGACGGCCGGGCCGACGGGCCCCGGGAGACGCCGAACCCGGGGACCGCCGCACTCGAAGAAGGCTTCGCGCACGGCCGCGCCGGAGTCGCCCACTTCCTCCTCGGCCTGTCCGCCGCGTCCGCCAGAGCTGCCACAACCACCGCTCCGGCCAGCCACCTTGACCTCGCCCAGAGCGCCCACAGCACCGAAGACGTCGAGGCGGCCGCTGCGGCGCGCCGTCTGGTGGACGCCCTCGCCGAGGACGTCCCCCGGCTCGTGGTGGCCGCCGGCCGGCCCGGGGCCACCCGCCGGTACGGGTCCTGGTGCCGGGGTCTGGCCGGCATCGGCACGACGCTCGTCCAGGCGGGCCGGTACTACGGCGCGGACGAGTTCCTCACCCGGGCCGCCGACGCCGCCCGGGCCTGTCGCGAGTCGGCCCCGAGGACGGCACCCGTCGTCCAGTGCTGCGGGCTCGCGGGCGCCGGGGAGTTGCTGATCGACCTGGCGCTGGCCACCGGGGACGAGCGGAACTGGGAGGCCGCCGAGGAGATCGCCGGGCTGGTCCTGGCCCGCAGCGGCGGCCGCGCGGGCCGACCGGTGTTCCCGGCCACCGATCCCACCGTCGAGTCCGCCGCCTGGGCGGTCGGCACCAGCGGTGTGCTCTCCTTCCTGCGCCGGCTCCACCGCCGGGGCGGCCCCCGGCTCGGCATGCTGCTCCAGCCCTGAACTCCCGGGCGCCGCAGGGGCGACAGGGCCTGGATCGTTACCGGGCCGGACCGGGAACGACACTCGGCACCAGCGGCGCCACCGGCCCGCCGGGGCACCCCGGAACCCCCCTCGGTAGGGCCCGTACCACCCCGCCGGAGCTCCGCCCGCCGTCCGCAACCCTTGCGCGCACCACGCCGTGCAACAGTCGCGGCCGGCTGTTACCCAGCCGATGGACAGCCGTGACACGACCTCCCGGGGACCGCGACAAGGCCCTCCTACTGTCGGTCGGGACGCGCCGACCACACGGTCGGCGCACCGCGACAAGGAGAGACGCCCGTATGTCGAAGCACCGCTCCACCCGCACCACCAACTCGACCGCCCGTCGGGCCCTGGCGGGCTGCACCATCGCGGGGGCGGCCCTGTTCGCCACCGTCTCCGGCGGCCAGGCCTGGGCCGACGGGGTCCGGACCCCGTCCCCCACCGCCCCGGCCGTCGACCACCCCGACCAGCCCGCCGCGGCGCCCTCGGCACCCGCCGCAAAGCCCAGCCAGCCCGCGCGTCCCGCCCCGGCCGTCTCCCAGCCGGCGGCCGCCAACGGTGCCGCCCAGCCCGCCCCGGCCGCGCCGTCCGCCAAGGGCGCCCAGCCCGCCCCGGCCGCCCCCGCCGCGCCGACCGTCACCCCCAGCGGCGCGGCGCAGCCCAGCCGCGGCCCCGTCCCGCAGGACAACTCCCGCGCCGACCAGCCGCAGGTCAAGTCGGTGCCCCAGGGCGCCGCCCAGGCCGGCGACGGCAGCGGGGCCCTCGACGACGCCGGCACCAAGCTGGTCGGCGGCAGCGCCGCGGCCGCCGTCGGTGCGGGCGCGCTGGGCTTCGCGCTGCTGCGCCGCCGGTCCGGTGCGCGCGGCTGACGACGGTTCCGGGCACTCCGACGGCTCCGCGGCGGCAGCCGCTCCCGACGGGTCCCCCGTCGCCCGGCCCGCGTACGGCGACGTACGCGGGCCGGGCGACGGTCCCGGCCGGGCCGGAGCCGGGCCCGGAACCGATCACCAGGCGCAGCCGGCCCCCGACCCGGGCCGGGAGCGGGCGCCGGGCAGCGGCCCGGGCAACGGCTCGGACACCGGCTCGGACACCGGGCCGACCACCCGCCGGGCCCGGCGCGACGCGACCCGGTGGTCCGGCGGCCGGCGGCCCCGCCGGACCGGCTGTGCCGGGTCGGTCGGCGTTCGCCGGGCCGCGCTCGGCGCGGGCGGCGTGCTCTGCCTCGTCCTCGGCGCCTCCGTCGCGCTGTCGGGCACGCAGACCCCGGTGGTGCGCATCCAGCCCTCCGTGAACCGGGCGGACCCCGCCGTCCCGGCCGCCGACCGGGCGGGCGGGCCGGCCACCGGACCGGCCGCGGCGAGCGGGGCGGCCACCCCGGCGCCGCGGCCCTTCGCCGCGTCGGCTCCGACCCGGCTGGTCGTCCCCTCGGCCGGGGTGGACGCGCCGGTCTCCGGGCTGGGTCTGAACCCGGACGGCACGGTCGAAGTCCCGTCCGCCGACCGGGCCGACGAGGTCGGCTGGTACCGCAACGGACCGACCCCCGGGGAGACCGGCCCGGCCGTCCTGATCGGCCACTACGACACCGTGCACGGCCCGGCCGTCTTCGCCGGTCTGCCGAAGCTCCGCCCGGGCGACCTCGTCCAGGTGCGGCGCGCCGACGGCAGCACCGTGGAGTTCAGGGTCCGCTCCCTGCTCCAGGCCGGCAAGGACCGGTTCCCGACCGAGACGGTCTACGGCAACACCAGCGCGCCGGAGCTCCGGCTGATCACCTGCGGGGGGCGGATCGGTTCGGACGGCCACTGGACGGACAACATCATCGTCCTGGCCGACCTGGTCCCCCCGGGCGCCCCGGCGAGCTGACCGGGCGAACCGGCCGGCCGGCCCGACCAAGGGACCGGACCGAACGAACGGACCGGACCGAACGAACCGACCGGGCGAACCGACCGGCCCCGGCCGGGGGGGGGGGGCCGGGCGCCCCCCGCGGGCCCGCGGCGCCCCCGCCGCCGGGGTTCCCCGCCCGTGGGGGGGTGCGCGGCGGGGGGGCACCACACCGTCACGGTAGGCGCACAAAAAACA
>NZ_JBVHHE010000061.1:0-33021 GCF_055561235.1 Kitasatospora sp. NPDC022856
ACGCCGACCGACACCACCCAAAAGGTGGGGAACCAAGCCCAGCAGGTTTGGCCCACCGCCCAGTACCACCTGGGGAGATTCAACCAGCGCCATCATGCCACGGCGACCAGGACGATGCGGTGCTCACCGTGCTGTTGATCGGTCCGCACCGGTAGCACCGGACGGGGCCGCCCTTCGTCAGCGCTGCCGGAATCGGATCAGCGGCGGGTGCTCCACGGCGTCCGGGTCGGCCCGCGGATCGTAGACGGTCAGCCCGGCCGTCCGTACCCGCTCGGCGATCCGCAGCCACTCCCGGTGGTCAGCCTGGGCGGTGAGCACCGAATGGTCGACGTTCGGGTCCTCCAGCGCCAGGCCCCGGACGTGGTGGAGCTGCGCCAGCGCCTTCTCCGCCGCCCGGTCGATCTCCTGCGGCGTCATCCCGTCCGCGTCCCGGCACACCAGCGCGCGGTGGAAGCGGTGCGTGTCCGGGGGGAGCACCAGGCGCTCGCCGGGCGGGCGCAGCCAGCGGGCCGGGATGGTGTGGGCGATCGTGCTGGGGAAGGTGAGGGCCTGCCCGTCCGCATCCCGGACGATGCCGTCGATCTCGTAGTCCTGGCCCTCGGCGAGGTCGAGGGCGGCGGCCTGTTCGGCGCTCAGGCGCAGGGTGACGCGGCCGGCCGGCAGGTCCCGGGTGACGACCACGGTGCCGGGCTGCTCGCCGAAGCCGGTCACGGTCACGGTGATGCGCCGCCCGCGGACCAGGTGCAGCTGCGTGTTCGCCCGCCACTGTTCGGCGGTGTCTCCCGGTCGGCGCAGTTCCGGCGGGAGCCGCTGGGGGATGCTCGCGATGTAGGTCTCGCCGACCACGACGTCCCGGGTGCGCATCGCTTCTCCCTCTTGCCTGTTGCCCGTGTCCATCGTGCCCCGGCCGGCGTGTTGCGGAGCACGGATTCGGCGTGGCCGGGCGGGTGGACCTGGAAGACTGGCGATCATGACTTCCCCTGACCGACGGCGCCCGCTGTGGCAGCCCTTCTCCGAGCCCGCCGCCGACACCCCTGTCCAGCCGTCGGGCGGGGCCCGGCTGCTCGCGGTCGAGCGGGCCCCGTTCCTGGAGCCGGCCACCGCAGAGGTGCCCGAGGCGGTGGCGGCGCCGGCCGCCCGTCGTCGGCTCGGCCCCGGCGGCCTCGCCGCTTCCGCAGTACCGGACGACCGGAGCTGACCTCGCGGCGATCCGCCGATTCGGCATCCCGTCGGGCTGGTGAGAACGCCACCCGCTGGTGAGTTCGGCCGGTGAGTTTCGCCCGCCGAAACTCCCCACCGCAGGTCACAGCGGTGGCCCGCCGCCCCGCAGACGGAGCGGCGGGCCACCTGGGCGGACGGCTACTGCTGGAACTCGGCGCTCCTCACGCCGTAGAACGTGGCGTTCGCCGGCCTGTTCTTCTCCAGCTCATCCGCCAACTGCGTCCACCCCTCGCCGCGGCGCACCACGCCGAGGAACTTGGCCAGCGCCTCCTTGTCGTCCCACAGCTCCTGCGCCGCGCTGATGATCAGCGACTTGAGCCGCTCGTTCTCGCTCACTGCGTTCCCTCCCGATCGTTGGACAGGCACAGCCCTACCCGTCGGTGACCGCCGTCGAACTCTCCGTGAGCGGACTGCGCGGGCGCGCGCAGTCGCCTTACGCACCGCCCCTGGAGCCGGTGAGAACGGCTGCGGAGACCGGTGAGTTCCGCAGCCCAAACTCCCACCGCAGGACAGCGTGGGGTGCGAGAGCGCGTGTAAGGGCGGGGGATAGCCCGGGAAGGGACGGGCACCCGCCCCGGGCCGATACGCTCTGTTCCGTGACAGTTACGGATGGAGAGGTTCGGGTGGGGTCGGGCACCAGCGACGGATCCGAGCCCGTGAGCTTGTGTTCCGTGTGCGGGGCGAAGCTTCGGACGGGAGGAGCGGGTCAGAAGCCGGCCTACTGCTCGCGCTCCTGCCAGTCGAAGGCGTACCGCGGTCGCCGAGCCGCATCCGCCGCACAGCAGCTCGCCGCCGCGCGTGCCGCAGGCACTCGCGCCACGGACCGCGACGGGCCGCTGGGTGAGCTCCTGCGGCTGGCCGCCGCGATCCACGGAACCGCCACACAGTTCGCCGAGGACCTCGACAACGGCCTGGACCCCTCGGCCACGGCCGAGCAGTTCACCACCACCTTGTCCGCCCTGTACCGAGGCCTGCTGCGCCAGGCCGCTCTGGCCGCCAACCCCGGTGCCACCGTTCCCACTCAGCGGGCCCGGCCCGCGTCGCTCATCGCGCCGCTCGCCCTGACGCTCGGCGGCTGCGAGCCCGTCCTCGACCTGGCACCGGGATGGCAGCTCTCCGGCCGCGCGAGCGATGGCAGCGCCTACTGGGTGCTCGACCACGGCCACGTCAGGGGCTGGGTCGAGCTGAGTCCGGCCGGCGGCTGGCACGTCGTCAGCGACGGACTCCTCCTCGGCGCTGACGCGCGCAACGACCCCGGCCCCTGGCGCGACCATGTCCTGGCTGCCCTGCACCTGGAACATCCGCAGCCGTAGTTGTCCCGCGGGTTTCGTGGTGGCAACGAAACGCCGCCCCGTTCCACGGGCCGCCCCCGGGCCGGGTTTGCGTTGCGGCAACGAAACCCGCCAGGGTGCCAGCTGGCCCGGCGTGCGGCCGCCGGTTGTCCCGGTGGTACCGGACCCGGCCCCGGGCGTGATGCAACGAAACCCGTAGGGTCAGTGGCTATGAGCGTGGACCAGCCGACCCTTCTCGACCTGCCGCCGCGGCCTACAGGCGCCTGCGAGGCGTGCGGCCGCGCGCTGCAACCGGCCGGCACCGGGCGCCCGCCCCGCTTCTGCGGGTCGACGTGCCGCTCGGCCGCGCACCGCCGCCGCGCCAAGACCACACCGCAAACACCGCAGGCCACCGCCCCCGCCGCCGCCCTGGCAGAGGCGCCGCCCGGGCACCGGGCGCGGCTGCTGGAAGGCGCCGACGCGGTCACCGCCGCCACCCTGGCGCTCGCCGACGCCCTCGACCAGGGCGACGACGCCGCGCGGTCGGCGGCCGCCCTGGGACGGCTGCTCGCCGCCGCCGCTGAGCTGACCGACCGCGCCACCCTGGAGGTCGTCCCGGCGGCCGGCGCAACGAAACCCCGCCCCGCCGACGGGGGACAACCGGCCCTCTCGAAGACCCGCAACGACGGCTTCCGTGGCGGCAACGAAACCCCACCCGCCGCGCCAGAGCCCGACGGGCCCGCGTTCCGTGGCGGCAACGAAACCCCACCCGCCACCGGCGGGCCGGCGCCCGCACCGACGCTTGCTCACCCGGACGACAGCGACCTGCAGCCCGACGCGGTGCTGCGCGCCACCTCCGACCCGGTGCGCCGCTTCGGGCCGCCAGACCGCACCGACGACCTCGGCGTCACCTTCGGCCCGGGCTGGACGACGTCGTCCTGGGCCGCGCCACAGGCCGCCGGTATCCACCAGCTCCACCACCGGGGCGTGCGGGTCGGGTGGGCCGCGCCGCTGGGTGACGGGCCGTGGGGCCCGGGCGGCTGGATCGCGGTGGCGCACCTGGCAGACGGCCGCGCCGAGCCGCTGCTCGCAGGCCTGGGCCGGCCCCGGATCCACCGCGAGTGGGACGCGGCCCTGGACGCCCTGCGCGGTGCCCGCGCCATGGAGCCGGCTATCGCCGTGCGAACGGCCGACGCCGCCCGGCCGGCTCCGCGGACCTCCGGGTGGATCGGCCCGCGCGCGGCCGAGCCCGGCCTGGTGACGGTGCCCCGCGACCCGGTCCTGCGCGGCATGCCCGACAACGACGCCCAGTGCGAGCTCGACCCGGCCGTGTTCGGCGACTGGTGGAAGCTTGTGGGCTGGACCGTGCAACCGGACGTGTGGCTCGTGACGGCGGAGGGCCACACCGTCGGCTGGGTCGAGCGCGGCGTCGCCGGCTCCGCCCGCTGGGTCGCGGTGTACGAGGGCTACTTCCTCGGCGACCCCGCCACCCAGGAGCCGATCCTGCACGACACCCCCGAGCAGGCCGCCCACACCGTCATGAACGCCTACCTGCACCAGGTGTGACCCCCCGGCCGACAACGAAAGGGCCAGCCGGCCGCTGGGCCCGGCGCGAGTCGGGCTTTCGTGACGCGGGCCGCGAGACGGCCCGCGTCTGCCCTGGTGACAGGGCCGTTCCAAGGTTGGCGTCACGAATCACGACCGGCCGGATCACGATGTCCGCCGTCGCCCCTAGCCTTGATCACGTGATCCCCGACCAGCCGGGCCCACCCGGCGTCTGGCGCTGCCTGGCGTGCGACAGAGAACTCACCCCCGCCACCGGCAAGCGCGGCCGCCAGCCCCAGTACTGCAACACCAACTGCCGCAGCGCCGCCTACCGCCGCCGACAAGCCGCCCTGGCCCCGGCAGCCACCGCGCCGACCACCCCGGCCCCGGTCGCCACCGAGCCCGCCACCGGTCCGGCCCTGCTGCCGCTCCCGCCCCAGGCCGCTCCGACCGGCACGCCGACCGAGCAGCTGCTGCGCCTGGCCGCCGACGTCGACCACGCCGTCCACGACTACCTCCACACCGTCGAGGCCGGCACCCCCATCGAGGCCGACCAGGCCCTCGCACTGCTCCACCGCCGACTGCCCGACGCCCTCGCCCGGATCCTCCAGCAGGCCGAACTCCACCACCGCCACCGCGCCCCCGCCGCCGCTCCCGGCCCCGAGGCCAAGACCCCCACCGCCACCCTTCCCACAGCGGGCCCACCGGCTGACGCTGCGCCCCGGCCCGGCAGTCGTGGATACCGTGACGCCGATCGTGACGCGCCGCCTGCGGCGAACCTTGATGGCCCAGGTCAAAGCATTGATGCCTGCTCCCCGGAGCAGACGGCCGAGGAGCGCTGGCGCGAGCTGATGGGCCGCCGGCGCGAGGCCGAGGTGCCCACCCGGCCGGTGGAGCGGTACGGCCCGTGGGAGTGGGCGCGACCGCTCGACGACGGCTGGGCCCGCACGATGTGGCGCGACCCCGACGCCGCCGGCCCGCGCGCTCGCCCGGTCCACGTCCTGCTCCACCACGGCCGGCCGGTCGGCTGGGTCGAGGCCGGGATCCACGACGTCCCCCAGTGGGCGGCGATCCTCCACGGTGGCCACGGTCAGCCGGGACCGCTTCGTCCGCGAGCCCCGCCACGACCAGGTCGCCCTCCACCCCTCCGCGCTCCACGCCATCGCCACCCTCCGGACCGCCCACCGCGACCACGCCCCCAAGGCCCTGCCCACCGGCGCCTGGAGCGACCCGGACCCGAGTTGATCACCCACCGCAGACGACCACCCCCGGTGACACCCGCCCCGGTGCCCGCCAGACCGCCCCGCATCTTGTGAGGTGCCTTGTCGGACACCTTGTCGCGAGCCTTATGGGGTGCCTTGTCGGTGGTCTTGTGAGCACCTGACGATTCGCCTCCCAACGGTATAGCCACAGGTCAGAGCCGTGTGGAGCGGCCCGGAAATGCCGACAACCCCTTCTTCTCCTTTGGTCTTGGTGGTGTGGTCGGTTGGTCGGTTCGGGGTTCGCGCCTGCGGCGGGCTGTTGGTCCTGTCGCGTCCGGCAGAGCCGTCCGCGGCCTCCGGGGCGGCCGGCCGACGGCCGTCGACCAGCCGCGCCGGGGCCACGTAGGTACCACCGCAGGTACCGCCGAGGGTGCCACCGCAGGTACGGGCGTAGCTACCACCGTAGGTACCCCGGCGCTTCTTGCGCCGGTCCAGCGTTTCGGCAGGTCAGAGCCGGTTTCCGGCACGCGGGTAATTCAGACAACCCCTCTGTCTGTCCCTCTGCCCTGGTTGCCGGTGGTGTGGTGGGTGCGGTTTGGGTGACGGTCCGGACGGCGGGGCTTCTGCCCTGCCGGGGGCTGTTGTCCGTTGTGCGTCCGGCGGTGCCGGCCGCACCGCCCACGGCGGCCGCCACCAGGCGCACCCGGGCTCGTTGAACGCCCGTGAGCAACCCGTCGTCCGCCCGGCGCGCCCTCAGCCCCGGCGCGGCCCGCGCCCTCGGCCCCCAACGCCCCCAGGGCCGCCAGCAGCCGCCCTGGGCAGGCCCGGCCGCTCTCCCGGCCCCAACGGCCCGGCCGGACCCGCCACAGCCCGCCCAACGGCCCGCAGAACAGGCCGCCGACGCCATCGCCGCGCTGCGCCACATCCGCACCCCCGCCGCCGTCCTGGAGAGCGCGCTCCACCTCGCCCAAGCCCTCCTCGACCGGCCCGGCGAGGACCCGCTCCTCCTGGAGGCCGCCGAGGGCCTGGCCGCCGTCATCCCGCAGTACCTCACCGCCGCCCGCACCCCCACGCCCGCCCAGCCCGCCCGGCTGCGCACCGTCCCGTCCCCGACCATCACAGGGACCGGCACCCTGGCGGGCTGAAAGCCGGCGTGCCGAAGGCCTGCGCCGGGTACTGTCCAACCAGCACCGCCCGGCCCGCCCAGGCGGCCCGCCGGGGGCCGGTGAGAATCGCCCCGCGACCCGTTGTCCCGGGCCCGGATCACTCGGGCGGCACGCTTCCAGTACCGCTTCCGATACCGCTTCCGGTCACCCCTCACCTTGATGGGGCATAAACGCAGGTCAAACCCCTTGTCCAAGCCCACCGGAAACGCCGACGACCCTTCTGTCGCCTGGCGCGGCTCCCTCAGGGTCTCGCTCCGGCCACTCAGGCCCTTCGCCCAACCCCCGGGCTGTCCCCCCGGCCCCCAGGGGCGAAAGCCCGGTGCTCGCGCCGCGGCCGGGCAGCTCGGCGTTCCGGTGGCTGCGGGCGGCCGGGCCGGGCGGGCCGGCGGTGACCGGGCAGGCCGGTGCTGGAGGCAGGGCGGCTGGCCGGTGCGGCGGGCGGGGCCGGTCGGTGGCGGCCGGTGCGGGCGTGATCGACTTGTCGGCGACGTGCGATAGGCAAAGCAGTCAGCCACCGCACCGCACAACAGCGAGGGGGAGCGCCGTGAGCCACCGTCAGCCCGCCCCGGGCACACCCGACCAACCCGACACCCAGGGCGCCGCCGCCGCGCCGCACAACCGCACCCGCAAGGCCTCCAAGACCAACCCCGGCGGCTCCTCCAACGACCTACGCGCCGACGTCCTACGCGCCATCGCCGTCCTCAAGATCGCCACCCCCCACCAACTCTGGCGACTGCTGCGCCCGGACGCGCTGGAGAACAAGTTCGCCCGCGCTGCGCTGAACGACCTGGAGAAGAAGCGGATCACCGTCAAGCACGGCACCGGAAAGGACGGCCGGGACATCTGGGGCATGACCACCGCCGGACGCGACGCGGCCAAGGCGCTGTTCCCCGACGGCCGGGACATGGGCGGCATCGCCCGCAAGGCCGGTACGAGTTCCGCCGCCGGCCACGCCCTGGCCGTCAGCGAGGCCATCATCTCGTTCGTTGTCGGCGGCACCGGCCCGAACGTCGACCCCAAGGGGATCCACGGCGACCGCACCGCCCCCGGCGTCGGCCCCGGCTTCGGTCGCATCGAGCAGTGGGCCACCGAGGTCGAACACCTCACCCCGCACAAGCCCACCGTCCGCGCCGACGCCGTCCTCCAGGCCCCCGAGCACGGCATCCCGGTGCTCCTGGTCGAAGTCGACCTCGACAACGAGTCCAACCCGATCGTCGCCAAGAAGCTCGACGACTACCGCGGCTTCTTCGACCACTTCCACGTGCTGCCCAACCCGCACTCGCGCGGCACCATCGGCTACCTGGAGTGGGGCCGCCGGGCCAGCGAGCGCGAGCAGCACTGGCGCCGCACCTACCCACCCACCGGCCGCCCCGGCTACCCGCCCGTCGCCATCGTCCTCGGCCACCTCGGCGAGCGCGCCCTGCGCCAGCGCGTCACCAAACTCACCGAGATGACCCGCCGCCACTGGCAAGGCCGGCACCTCGGCGACGGCTACTACGACCGCAGCCAAGCGATCCCGATCCTGTTCACCAGCCTGGAGCTGCTGATCGAACGCGGCCCCCTCTCCCCGATCTGGCGCCGCGCCGGCCGCGACGGCCCCCTCCAGCCCCTCCACGCCGCCCTCGACGACCACGACGGACCCCAGGCGTACGCCCAACACCAAGAAGCCCAGCGCGCCCAGCAGCAGGCCGACCAGGACGCCGCCGAACAACGCCGCCAACAGCGCGAACTCCTCGCCACCGCCTGCCCCCACTGCCACCGCACCGCCGACAAGTACAAGAACCCCCGCTACGCCAGCGACGGCGAGAAGCTCTGCCACTTCTGCCAGGAAAAGGAGACCAAGGCCACCGAAGCCGAGGCCATCCAACAGATCAGCCAAGCCGCCGAAGCACACATCGAACTCACCCAGACCGCCGAGAACGCCACGCTGCTCCGCACGATCTTCGGACCCCGAAAGCCGAAGAAGGAAACTAAGCGGCCCTGAGAAATGCTGGACCATCCGGTTCGGCCGGACCCGCCCCGGCCGGACCGCCTACCCCGCTCGCTCTGCCGGGCAGACCTCGGCCAGCAGCTCCAGCAGGTAGGCCGCCACCCGATCAGGAGAGCCGGCCCGCACCCAGGTGTAGACGGCCGTGCGGGCCTGGGCGTCGAGGCTCTGCAGGATGTACCCGTCGACCAGGGCGACCGCGCCTTCGCGCTCCCGGGCCACCACCTGCCGGGGCCGGTCGTCCTCCTGGACCAGGACCTCCACGTCCACAGCGTCCGGGCAGCCCTGGAACCGACACGCCCACGCCCGGTGACCCGTCTGCATGCCTCCATCTTCCCGCCCACCTTGGCCGCTCGACCACCGAGACCGGCTGGTGGGCACTCGCGCCCTGCGGGCACCCGGGAGGGCGGCGGCCGGATGGTGGGCATGGAGGGGGATGCGCGCAGCGGGCGCGCCGCCACCGCTCCCCGTGGACCCGGATCGACTTCTACCCGCACCCGTTCTAGAGAGAATCTAGAGACGCGCTGTAGGGTGAGTTCATGGCCCTCACCACCATCCAGGTCGATGTGGAGGTGCGCGACCGGCTCAAGGCCATCGCCGATGCCTCCCACACCTCCATCAAGCAGGTTGTGGCCCGTATGGCCGCCCAAACCCTGACCCCCGCCGAACTCGCCGAGCGCCAGGCCCGCGGCCGCGCGGCCATGGCGGCCACCGGCGTAGTCATCGGCGACGAACCTTCCGACCCCGACCGCCAGGCCGCCGAAGCCTTCTGGGCAGGACTGGAAGGCACCACAGCGTCGTGAACCCCGGCACCGTCGTCCTGGACCACACCGCCCTCGCCGCCCTCGCGGCAGGCAACCGCTTCCTCTCCTACGTCTACGACACCACCCACCAGTCACCCCAGCGCCGCATCCTGGTCCCCACCAGCTGCCTGGCCCAGGCCGAGCGCGACCGCCAAGGATCCGCCGACTACTTCGCCTCGCTCGAAGCGCTCACCTTCCTCGACCTCGACCTGGCCGCCGCCAGCGCCGTGGGCCGCTCCACCCTGCCCTGGCCCCACGCCCACGCCGCCTACGCCGCATCCCCCGACGTCGACTGGCCCCAAGGCCTGCCCCTGCTCACCGACGAAGCAGGCACCTACCAGGGCCTGAACATCAAAACGTTCCCGCTGCAACCGCCCGCCTGACCGCATCCCACGGCCACCACGCCGACGCCCGCCGCAGCGACCAGCAACGCGGGCCGGGCTGTCATCCGGGGCGAGCAGGAGAGCGGGAGGGGCTCGACCGATCCCATCGGTGCGACGGCGAAGACGCGTTCGCCGGGGATGTCGAGGACCTCGCGGCTGGTCGCCAGCACGCGCACGCCGGGGCAGCCCGCCAGTAGGCCGGCGGTCAGCTCCGCGCAGGCGCCGACCAGGTGCTCGCAGTTGTCCAGGACCAGGCGCTTGTCCCGCAGGTGGTCGGTCAGCAGGGTGGTGGCGTCGGGGCCCATTGTGCGCAGGCCCAGGGCGTTGATCACGCTCTGGCCGACCTGGTCCGGTTCGCCGACCTCCGCGAGTGGCACCCAGTACGCGCCGTCGTGGAAAGCGCGTCGTACCTCGCGGGACAGTTGCAGGGCCAGGCGGGTCTTGCCCACGCCGCCGGTGCCGGTCAGCGTCACCAGACGCGAGTCGGCCAGCACGCGTTTCAGCTCGGCGAGCTCGGGGCGGCGTCCCCCCAGGCTCGTCACGTCGGTGGGGAACCCGCCGTCCGTCAAGGCGCCCATGTCAGCGAGCGTAGTCGAGCCCCGGCGACCGCGCGCTCGGCGGGCGATCCGACGGACGGAGCCGGTTTCTTCGGCATCGTGCCGCCGGGAGCGCACGGCCGGAAGGACGCGGTCGCCGGCGGTCGGCTTGTTGGGCATGGAATCGGTGTTCCTCGGGGAGGTCGGGATCCGGTCTCGCTCGCGAACCGCTCGACGCCGCGGCCGGTGCGGTGCTCGGCGAGTCGATCCTCCGGGCCGCGGCGAGGGTCCCGGCCTCACCTGGCTGCTACTCCGGGGGTGGTGTGGCCGACTGGCGTTGTCTCGGGGCGTGGTGGGGGGATGGCCGGGATCGTGGTGTCCGGGGAGTCTGGGGCGGTGGTGGTGGCGTCGACGGGAGTGTCCTCGTGAAGGGCCCGGGTCTCGGCCTTGAGGATGCGCAGCGATTTGCCGAGCCCCCGCGCGGCCTCGGGGAGTTTCTTCGAACCGAAGAGCAGGACGATCACGGCGAGCACGATGATGAGGTGCCAGGGTTCCAAACCGTTGCGGAGCATGGGTATCGCCTCCTGGATTGTCGAAGCGGAGGGGCGGGAACGTTCATCGCTTGCGGAGAAGCGGTCGAGCGGTGGTGCCAGGTGCGGTGCCCACGGTGAGTTGGTGGGCACCGCACCTTTCCCTACAGGGCAACCACCCGCCAGTGCTGGTTGCTGCCGGTGCTGGCGGGCGCCTGGATGACACTGGCACCGTCGGAGATCGATCGGTCTGCGACGTCCACACGCAAGCCATTGGCAACATTGACGAGCTGGAAGTAGCCATTGTTCGCGTCGATGAGCCTCCACCGCTGGTCGTCGCCGCCCAGGTCCTGCCATTGGACGAGTTGGGCGCCCTGGCTGGACTCGTTCGGGCTTTGCATGACCCGGCCACTGTGCTGGGCTCGCAGACGGAAGGATCCGTCTGCGTTGGGCAGGAACATCCACTGTTGGCTGGCCGCGCTGGAAGAGGTGGCCTGGATGATCTTCCCGCCGTTGGCCGTGTCAGCGCCCGATACGGCCAGTACCTTGCCGCTGCGCCGGTTGACCAGCTGGTAGAGGCCGCTCAGCAGGGTGACGGTGATGTCCGTGCGCTGCCCGGCGGCGAGTGTCATCCTGCGCGCGTGGGTACCCAGCGGCGAAGCGGCAACGACTGCCGACGTGGCCACCGAGTTCATCCCCCGTCGGCTGATCAGGGTGATGTCCTGCGTGATGTCCGAGGTGACGGACAAGGTGGCGGTGCGTGCGGGCAGGTCCCAGGTGAAGCTGTGGATCCGGATTCGGCCGCGTGCCCGTACGCCGGTGATGGTGCCCTGGGCCAGTTGGTCGGGCAGCGCGGGCAGGATCTCGAGGACACCTGGCCGGGAGTAGATCAATGCCTCAGCCAGCACGCCCGGGAAGGTGTGGGCGGCGTCGGCGTTGTAGGTCTCGAGATTCGGGTTGTGGGAGGTCATCAGCGACTTGAAGATCATGTTGTTGCCGATGATCTTCTTCAGGTTGTCGTAGACCTTCCCGCCGTCCTTCAGCCGCGCTGCCGCCAGAGCACGGTGGAGGCTTCCGTGGGCGGAGTAGTTCTGGTCGCCGCGCAGTTCGAGCGCGCGCAGTGCCGGGCGGACGAGGGCGGGCTTGCCCTCGGGGTTGACCTCGTGCAGCGGCCAGGCCCCGTACAGGTGCTGGACGTGCCGGTGCCCGTAGCGGTCGCTCAGGCTGGGCCAGGACCATTCGGCGATCGCGCCGCTGGCGTTGATGCGGTAGTCGGGGATCTTCGCCAGGAGTGCGGTCCAGCGGGCGACTCCCTGGCCGCTTCCCTGCTCCACCCCGAGGGTGTTGGCGGCGTCGATGGCGGCCTTGAGGGCGTGCCTGCCGGCCATGACGTCACCGGTGGCGTTGATCGTCAGTTTCACGCCGGTGCTGGTCGGGGAGTTCTCCGGGGAGAAGGACGGTACGAAGATCACTTTGCCGTTCGCGTCCGTGCGGGTGAGGAAGTCCTCGTAGAAGAGGGCCAGTTCCATCAGGGCGGGGCCGAGCTTGTCGCGCAGGAAGGCCTGGTCGCCGGTGACCTCGTAGTACTCCAGGAGCGGGTGGAGCAGCCAGTCGGCGCCCCCGGTCCACGTCTGGGCCGGGAAGACGGAGTTGTTGAAGTGGAGCATGTAGCCGTACTCGCCGTCGGTGCGGATCGGGGCGAGGAAGCCGCGGGCGCCGTAGAGGTTCTTGGCGTTGGTGCGCCAGTGGTCGAGCTGGCCCAGGATGAGGTCGAAGTAGCCCTTCATGAGCTCGGTGGTGTCGAGGATGTTGCCGCCCGCCACTTGGAGGTTGACATTGGCGTCGGTGGTGAAGTCGTCTGCCCAGGCGCCGCTCCAGGTGCCCGTCCAGATGCCGGTGAGCCGGGGTGGCAGGATGCCGCTGGAGCTGATGAAGAGGTAACGGCCCGAGTCGTAGAGCCGCTCGAGCAGGGCGAGGTCGATGACACTCTGATTGGCGTTCTGGCGCGCTATCAGCTCGCTGACGGAGAGTCTTCGGTCGGCGGCAGAGACGTTGAGCTGGAGGCGGGAACGGTCGTACAGCGCGGTGTGGAGAGCGGTATGGGCGGAGAGCAGGGTGGCGTAGTCCGTGCCGAGCGTGGCGAGTTTGGCGTGCAGCGGCTCGGAGTTCCAAGCCGTGGAGGACTCGTAGCGGTCCAGCTTGGTCAGCAGGATGACCTTGGTGGCCCTCGCCACCACGATGGTGGATCCGCTGGCGCTGACGGAGGCGTTGGCGCCGGAAGCGACGACCCGAGTGACGCCCTCGTAGCCGAAGGCCCCCCCGGAGGGATAGGTGCCGCGCAGGTTCAGGTAGCCGGATCCGCCTGACGTGGTGGCGCGGGTAGCGTAGCTGACGGAGGTGGGTACCCCGTCGAGGGCGGTGCTGACGCTCAGCGTGGTGTCGACCGTACGGCCCGGGGCGGGAAGCAGTTCCTGGACGATCACGTTGTCGGCGCGGGAGACGAACGCCCGGCGTGTCCAGGTGCCGTACTGGTCGGTCCAGCTGGAGCTCACCTCGCCGGTGCGGAAGTCGGTGACCCGGCCGTAGTTGTTGACCGTCGTCGCACCCGGGGTATTGATCTGCAGTTCGTACGCGGGATGGTAGGTCTGCGTCCAGACTGTTCCCCACCCGGCGGCGAAGTCGGTGTTGGCGCCGCTCCAGTCCCCGGCGAGCGCCTTGTCGCGCACGCCTTCAAGGCGGCCGGAGAGTACGGGCGGAGTCTTGGTGCGGGTGCCGTTGGGCAGCACCAGGCGGTGGTAGTTGAAGATGACCTTCTCCAGCGTCGCTGTCCCGTGGAGGAGGGCGCCGTACTCGCCGTTGCCGGTGAGGAACCCGTCGGTCCAGGAGGCGGCGGGTGCGGTGTCGTAGATGCCGCGGTCGGGGAGGGTGACCTGCGGCGGGACGGCCGCCGCGGCGGTCCGCGAGAAGAGACTGCCGGGGAGGGCGGCCGCGCCGGCGGTCAGCGCGGCGGCGGTCAGGAACCGTCTGCGATCCAGAGAGTGGTCCATCACACGAACTCCTTCGTCTGCTGTGGCTGGGCGGGTACTGCGGTTGTGCCAGGGATGCGGAGCGTCATCAGGCTGGCCTCACCGCAGCCCGGGTGGTGTGAGAAGAATGGGCGGCCCCAGGAACAAGGGACAGGAACCCGCCGTCGATCGGCAGCGTGACGGCCGCCGCCGTGACGCCGGGGCCGTGAGGAAGGCTGTCGGACGGTCCTGAGATCGCCATGAGTTGCTAGGAGCAGTGGCTGGATGCGGTCACGTAGTGCCGGGGCTTCCGCGCTCCGGGGATGCGAGACATGGCTGGCGGCTCCTCCCAGGGGAAGAAGGGGCGGCCCTCGGCGGGCGCGGACGGCTTAGCGATGACGGCGTGGCCGTGAGTGGAGTGCTTTGAACCGCCGGTGCCGATGGAGCGCGAGGCACGACCGGCACGACCGGCGGGGCCGGGGGGTCGGCGGTTCACGCCTAAAGGTCAGCCATGTGACCCGGGATGTCAACGGCTGTGCAGGGATGAAAGCGACTCCCAGTCGGCTGAATTGTCGCTTTTGTTGATACTTGACCCATTTCTTCCTGTTCAGACATGGCATGTCTGTCGGGACTGGGTCGGCCGACCGCCTCTGACTCAAGGCTTGATTGATGGGATGTATCTCCTAGTGATCGAGATCGCCTGGGGCCTCTGTCGCCCTAAGAACTGGGTTTTCATAACAGATGTCTCAGGGGCTAGACAGTGTGACCGTCTCGCGCCTATACATACATCCCATCACTTCGAAGCGGCGTCACACGGTTGTCACCGCGGCGAAACCTCTCCCGCTTCGGGACCAGCGCGAGGAAGTTCGGATGAGACTCAGAACCGCCCTTTGTTCCACCGCCTCCGCCCTGTCCGCACTGGCGCTGCTCAGCGCCTGCGGCGGCTCCGGCACCTCGGCGTCATCGAGTGACACGCCGCTGGTCGGCGTCGACTACCCGCGCTCCGACACCGACTTCTGGAACTCCTACATCAAGTACACGCCGGAGTCCGCGAAGGAGCTCGGCCTCGCCCTCAAGACCACCAACTCGCAGAACGACGTCGCCAAGCTCACCGCCAACGCGCAGACGTTCATCAGCCAGGGCGTCAAGGGCCTGGCGATGGCCCCGCAGGACACCGCGGCCATCGCCCCGACCCTGGCGCAACTGCAGGCGAAGAAGATCCCGGTCGTCACCGTCGACACCCGCCCGGACAGCGGAAACGTCTTCATGGTCGTGCGGGCCGACAACCGGGCGTACGGCGAGAAGGCTTGCCAGTACCTCGGCACCAAGCTCGGCGGCAAGGGCAAGGTCGTGATGCTGCAGGGCGGCCTCGACTCCATCAACGGCCGTGACCGCACCGAGGCGTTCAACGACTGCGTCAAGAAGAACTACCCGGACATCAAGGTGTTCGGGGAGGCCACCAACTGGGACGGTGCCGTCGCCGCGCAGAAGCTGCAGACCGACCTGACCGCCAACCCGGACATCAAGGGCATCTACATGCAGTCCAGCTTCGCGCTGTCCGGCACGCTCCAGGTGCTCAAGCAGAAGGGACTGCTGGTCGGGCCCGAGGACGAGAAGCACGTCTTCGTCGTTTCCAACGACGGCATCCCCGAGGAGCTGAAGTCCATAGCCGAAGGGAAGATCGACGCCACGGTCTCGCAGCCGGCCGACCTGTACGCCAAGTTCGCCCTGTACTACCTGAAGGCGGCGATCGACGGGAAGACCTTCAAGCCCGGCAAGACCGACCACGACAGCACCATCGTCCAGGTGCGCGATGGCCTGCTGGAGGACCAGCTCTCCGCCCCGCTCGTGACGGCCGACGGAGGTACCTACGGCGGTGTCCCCAGTCTCAAGAGCGGCGACAAGTCGCTCTGGGGCAACAACATCAGCTGACGGCACATCAAAAGCGGTTCACGAGAACAAGGCGGTTGAGATGAGCGATGGGGAGCGAGTAGTCCCCCCCGCCTCCGCCCCGGCGCACGACGGGCGGGTCCCGACGGACCCGCCCGTCGTCGAGGCGACGGGCATTGTCAAGCGATTCGGTCCGACGGTGGCCCTGAATGGCGCCCGGATCACCATCAGGCCCGGTGAGACCCACGCCCTGGTCGGCCGCAACGGAGCCGGCAAGTCGACCCTGGTGTCTGTCCTCACCGGACTGCAAGCCCCTGACGAGGGAACGGTCGTATACCGCGGAAGTCCGGCACCCAGGCTCACTGACCGCGACGCCTGGCGGCGGCGCGTGGCCTGCGTCTACCAGAAGTCGACGATCATCCCGACCCTGACCGTCGCGGAGAACCTCGTCCTGAACCGGCACGACCACGGCCGCGGTCGGCTCATCAGCTGGCAGGGTGTGCGCCGCCGGGCGGGGGAACTGCTGTCGACCTGGTCGGTGGACGTCAGCCCGCAGACCCTGGCCGGCGATCTCAGCGTGGAACAACGGCAGTTCGTGGAGATCGCCCGTGCCCTGTCCTTCGGCGCCCGGTTCATCATCCTCGACGAACCGACCGCCCAACTGGACGGGGCCGCGATCAACCGGCTGTTCGACCGCATCCGTGACCTGCAGCGGCAGGGCGTGACCTTCCTGTTCATCAGCCACCACCTCCAGGAGGTCTACGAGATCTGCGACATGGTGACGGTGTTCCGGGACGCCCGGCACATCCTGACGGCACCGGTCGCGGACCTCCCCCGCACCGAACTCGTCACCGCCATGACCGGTGAGGCCGCCGGGGACCGGCGGCAGGAGCGGGCGAGCACGCTCGACTCCACCGCCCCGGCCGCGCTGCGGGTGAAGGCCATCAGCGGCGACACCTACGGCGACGTCACCTTCCAGGTGGGCGCCGGCGAGATCGTCGGCCTGGCGGGGGCAACCGGCAGCGGCCGAACGGAGATCGCCGAGACCGTCATAGGACTGCGCGCGCCCGGAACCGGGGACGTGGAGATCGCCGGGACGCGGCCACGGCCGGGAAGCGTACCCGCCGCGCTCGCCGCGGGCGCCGGCTTCGTCCCACAGGACCGGCACCACCAGGGCTTCGTGCCCGACATGTCCATCGCGGACAACGTCACACTGTCCGTGCCCGGCCGACTCGGGCGCAACGGACTGCTGAGCCGCAGCCGCCGGGACCGAATCGCCGAGGGCATGATCGAGAACTTGGAGATCAAGGCCCCCGGCCCGGACCAGCCCGTCTCCGCGCTGTCCGGGGGTAACCAGCAGAAGGTCGTCATGGCCCGCGCCCTCGCCGACGATCCACGTCTGCTGGTGCTGATCAACCCGACCGCGGGAGTGGACGTGCGCTCCAAGGAATTCCTCCTCGGCAAGGTCGAGGAGACCGCAGGTGCCGGGACGGGAGTGCTCATCGCCTCCGACGAACTCGACGACCTGCGCATGTGTGATCGGGTCCTGGTGATGTTCCAGGGCCGAGTGACGACCGAGATCACCCGCGGCTGGCACGACCACGACCTCGTGGCCGCGATGGAAGGAGTGGACCTCAATGCCTGAAACCGTCCTCGCGGCCACGCCCGCCCACAAGGCCGACGAGCCGCGGCCGAAGCGAACGGGGCTGTTCGGCGGCCGGATACCGCTGGCCCGGCTGCGCGACCTCGCTCTCGTCCCTGCCATCGTCGCCATCGCGATCGTCGGCCAGATCGTCAACCCGGTCTTCCTGCAGCCGGACAACCTGATCAACGTCCTGCAGACCATGTCCGAGATCGCCCTTCTGGTCCTCGCCCAGACGATGGTTCTGATCGTCAAGAAGATGGACCTCTCGCTGGAATCCACCATGGGCCTCGCCCCCGGTGTCGCGGCCTGGCTGGTCGTGCCGACCGGCGCCGGACACGGCCTCGGCCTCCTCCCCGGCGCCTGGGCCATCCCCGTCACACTCGCCATCGGTGCCCTCGTCGGCGTGGTCAACGCCCTGCTGATCATCCGCTTCGGCCTCAACGGCTTCATCGTCACGCTCGGCATGCTGATCGTGCTGCGCGGTGTCCTCACCGGTATCTCCGGCGGCCAGACGTTCTTCCGGCTGCCGGAGTCCATGCTCTACCTGGGCACCGCCCAGTGGTTCGAGGTACCCGCCTCCATCTGGATCTGCCTCATCCTGTTCGCCGTCGCCATAGTCGTCCTCGGCTGGACCAGCTTCGGCCGCTCCTTGTATGCCATCGGTGGCAACGTCGATGCCTCGAAGGCCGCCGGCATCCGCACCGATCGCGTGCTGTGGATCGTCATCGTCTCCGGCAGCGTGCTCGCCGCCCTCGCCGGCCTCCTGCTCTCCGGACGGCTCGCCTCGGTCGCCTCCGCGCAGGGCAACGGCTACATCTTCACCGTCTTCGCCGCCGCCGTCATCGGCGGAATCAGTCTCAACGGCGGCAAGGGCACCATGTTCGGCGCCTTCAGCGGCATCCTGCTCCTCTTCATGATCCAGAACGTGCTCACCCTGGCCGGCGTGCCCGCCCAGTGGATCGGAGCCCTCAACGGCCTGATCATCCTGCTTGCCCTGACCATCTCGCGCATCACGGGCGGCAAGGTCCAGGAGTGAACAGGGCGGCCGCCGCACGGTTCACGACCGGCCGCGCGGCCGCCGGATTCCTCCCGCCGTTCCTCTCTCGCTGCGGGGCTCCCGTCCCCCCGCCCCAAAGGAGTTGCCATGTCCTACGCTTCGTCCCATCCCCCGGCACCCGCCCGCATCACCGCCCTGGACGTCCTCGACGTACGCTTCCCGACGTCCGAGGACCTGGACGGGTCCGACGCGATGAACCCCGAACCGGACTACTCCGCCGCCTACGTCGTCCTGCACACCGACGCCGGCGACGGACTGGAGGGCCACGCACTGGCCTTCACCACCGGTCGCGGCAACGACGTACAGGCCGCTGCCATCGCCGCCCTCGCCCCCCACGTCGTCGGCCTGTCCGTCGACGAGGTCTGCGGCGACCTGGGCGCCTTCTCCCGCGCCCTGGTCCACGACCCCCAACTGCGCTGGCTGGGACCGGAGAAGGGCGCCATCCACATGGCCACCGGAGCCGTCGTCAACGCCGCCTGGGACCTCGCCGCCAAGCGCGCCGCGAAGCCCGTCTGGCAATTCCTCAGTGAGATGTCGCCCGAGGAACTCGTCGCCCAGGTCGACTTCCGCTGGCTTAGTGACGCCCTCACCCCCGAAGACGCCCTGGACATTCTGCACCGCGCCGAAGCAGGCCGCGAACAGCGCGTCGCCCGCCTTCTGAAGCACGGCTATCCCGCCTACACCACCACCCCCGGCTGGCTCGGCTACTCCGACGAGAAGCTGGCCCGCCTGGCCCGGGAGGCCGTCGCCGACGGCTTCACCCAGATCAAGCTCAAGGTCGGCGCCTCCCTCGAGGACGACGTACGGCGCATGCGCACCGCCCGCGAGGCGGTCGGAGACGGGATACGCATCGCGGTCGACGCCAACCAGCGGTGGGACGTCCAGCCCGCCATCGACTGGATGCGCGCACTGGCCCCCTACCAGCCGTACTGGATTGAGGAGCCCACCTCCCCGGACGACATCCTCGGCCACGCGGCGGTCCGCAAGGCCCTCGGCACGATCAAGGTCGCCACCGGTGAACACGTCGCCAACCGGGTGGTCTTCAAGCAACTGCTCCAGGCGGGAGCGGTCGACATCGTGCAGATCGACTCGGCACGGGTCGGCGGCGTCAACGAGAACCTCGCCATCCTGCTGCTCGCCGCCAAGTTCGGCGTCCCGGTCTGCCCCCACGCCGGTGGCGTGGGCCTTTGCGAAATGGTGCAGCACCTGTCGATGTTCGACTATATAGCTGTCTCCGGCACGGTCGAGGACCGGGTCGTCGAATACGTCGACCACCTGCACGAGCACTTCGTCGACCCGGTCCGCATCGCCGACGGCCATTACCTCGCCCCCACCCTCCCCGGGCTGAGCGCGCAGATGCACCCGGAGTCCCTCAAGGAGTACACGTACCCCGACGGTCCCGTCTGGTCCGCCCGTGTCTGACCCGCCGCCCCTGATCGACGCCCACCACCACGTGTGGAACCTCGACCGCCGCCCCCAGCCCTGGCTCGACGCGCCCGGACACGAAACCATCCGGCGCACCTTCGCCCCCGACGACCTGCGCGCGACCGCCGCGACCCGGACGATCGCCGGACGGCGGCTGACCGCCACCGTGGTCGTCCAGTGCCTGGCGTCCGTGCCGGAGACGCGCGAACTCCTCACCCTGGCCGACGGGGATCCGCTCATCGACGCCGTCGTCGGCTGGGCGGACCTGAGCTCCCCGGCGGTCGGTGACGTGCTCGACGAACTGCGGACGGGGACCGGCGGCCGGTACCTGCGGGCCCTGCGGCACCTCGTCCAAGGCGAGCCCGACCCCGACTGGCTGCAACAGCCCTCCGTCGAAAGGGGGCTGCGGGCCGTGGGCGAGCGCGGACTCGGCTACGACATCCTGATCCGCAGCCACCAGCTCCCACAGGCCGCCCGCCTTGCCGAGCGTCTCCCCCAGCTGCCGCTGGTCCTTGACCACGCCGGCAAGCCGCCCCTCGCCCAGGGCGAGCTGGACGGCTGGGCACGGGGCATACGGCGGTTGGCCGCGCACCCCCAGGTCGCCTGCAAGGTGTCGGGGCTGGTCACCGAGGCCGATCACGAGAAGTGGACGATCGGAGACATCCGGCCGGCGTGGGACGTCCTGCTGGCCGCTTTCGGGCCCGACCGGCTGATGTTCGGCTCCGACTGGCCTGTCTGCGAGCTCGCGGGCGGCTGGAACCGCTGGGCCGCCACCGTCGAGGAACTGCTCGGCGACTGTTCCGCCGCCGAGGCCTCGACAATTCTCGCCGGTACCGCGGCCGCCTTCTATCGCCTGGAGTCCGCCGAGAGGAAGGAGACGCCATCGTGCACCTGACCCCTGCTCACCGGGTCCCCGACGTCCCCGTCAGGACCGGCCACGGAGCACGGCCTCGGCCGGCAGACGGCGACCACCCCGCGCGCGGGGCAGGACGGTCCACCTCGACCCGGCCCCTGTTCGGCCCGGTGCCGACCGCAGCGTGCGCCGCCCGTCGAGGCAGCGCCGTGACGGTGTCGTCCGACGACGAATCCGAGCGACTGCCGACGCCAACACCACTCAGAGCCGGCGTTCGAACCCGACACGGCACTCGACCGGGCCCGCCTCGCGTTCCACAACGCCGCCCGAACGAGCCGACGCCGGCGACCGTCACCCCCGACATCCGTACGTACCTACGCGGACTTGCTGCCGACCGTCGGCGTCCGCGCTGAAAGGACCCCACGATGACACTCGCAGTCCGATACACCGCCGCCCGCACGCTGGAGACAGCGCTTGTCGAACCCTCCGCCCCCGGCCCCGGCGAGGTGGAGCTGGCTCCCGCCTATGTCGGTATCTGCGGCACCGATCTGCACATCTTCCACGGCGACATGGACGCCCGGGTGGGTGCGCCCTCTGTCCTCGGCCACGAGATGTCCGGGCACGTCGTCAGTGTCGGCCCGGGCGTCGAGGGCTGGGCACCCGGAGACGCTGTGACCGTGATGCCCCTGCGCTGGGACGGGGCCTGTCCCGCCTGCCGGGCCGGCCACCAGCACGTCTGCCAGCATCTCGACTTCATCGGCATCGACTCCCCGGGCGCGATGCAACAGCGCTGGACCGTGCCCGCCGCCACCCTCGTCCGCCTGCCGCAGTCCCTCGCCCTGGACCGGGCAGCGCTCGTCGAACCCACGGCGGTCGCTGTCCACGACGTCGGCCGGGCCGGTGTCCGCGACGGCGAGAAGGTCGTCGTGGTCGGCGGAGGCCCCGTCGGGGTGCTCATCGCGCTGGTCGCGCGAGCCGTTGGGGCCGACGTCCGGGTGGTGGAGCTCAGCGCCCACCGGCGCCTGATCGCCGCGAAGCTTGGCCTGGCCTGTTGGGACCCGGTCGCCGTCCATGTCCCCGATCTGGTCCGAGAGTGGACCGGCGACGCCGGCGCGGACGTCGCGTTCGAGGTCTCCGGCGCGGCGGGCGGGGTGGACACCGCGGTCGAGGTGCTGGGCGTACGGGGCCGCCTGTGTCTTGTGGCCATCCACCCCCGGCCTCGCGAGGTCAACCTCCACCGCTTCTTCTGGCGCGAACTCACCCTCGTCGGAGCCCGGTTGTACGACCGCTCCGACTTCGAGAAGGCGGCGGAACTGGTGGCCGACGGCACCGTCCCCGCCGATCGGCTGATCAGCAAGGTCGTGCCGCTCGCCGAGGCGCCGTCGGCGTTCGCGGCTCTGGAGAGCGGCACAGACGTGATGAAGATCCTCGTCGACTGCACAGACGACACGCAGGGAGCAGCCGCATGAACGCGTTCGACCTCACAGGCAGACTCGCTGTCGTCACCGGTGCCCGGCGCGGTATCGGCCGGGCCATGGCCCGCGCTCTCGCCGAGGCCGGCGCGGACGTCATCGGCGTCAGCGCCACGCTGGAGGCATCCGGGAGCGGCGTGGAGAGGGATGTGGTGGCCGCAGGCCGCGCCTTCGAGGCGATCCGAGCCGATTTCGCCGATCCCGGGGCCGTACGGGCTCTGGGCGCGGATCTCGCCGGACGCGAACGGCCGGTGGACATCCTGGTGAACAACGCGGGCACCATCCGCCGCGCTCCGGCAGCCGAACATCCGGACGCGGACTGGGAGCTGGTTCTCCAAGTCAACCTCAGCGCGCAGTTCGCGCTCAGCCGAGCGGTCGGCGCGGCCATGGTGGCCCGCGGCCGCGGAAAGATCATCTTCACCGCCTCGCTCCTCAGCTACCAGGGTGGCATCACCGTCCCCGCTTACACCGCCGCCAAGCACGGCGTCGCCGGACTCACCAAGGCCCTCGCCAACGAATGGGCACCGCGCGGCGTCAATGTCAACGCCATCGCTCCGGGCTACATCGCCACCGACAACACCCAGGCCCTGCGGGACGACGCGGCGCGCAGCAAGGCGATCCTCGATCGCATCCCGGCCGGTCGGTGGGGCGGCGCTGACGATTTGGCGGGCGCCACCGTCTTTCTCGCCTCGGACGCCGCCGCCTACGTCCACGGCACCGTCCTGCCCGTCGATGGCGGATGGCTGGGCCGATGACCGTCGACTTGGCCGCCTCCCTGTCCGGCGCCCGGATCATGCCGGTGCTGACCGTCCCGTCCGCGGCTAGCGCCGGTCCGCTCGCCGAAGCGCTCGTGGCGGGCGGTGCCCAGTGTGCCGAGGTCACTCTCCGCACCGCCGACGCCGAGCAGGCGCTCAAGGCGATGGCGGCGCACGGCGGACTCACGGTCGGCGCCGGTACCGTCCTAACCCCTGAGCAAGTGGAACGTGCCGTGGCGGCGGGAGCCCGCTTCATCGTCTCGCCCGGCTACGCCGCGGACGTTGTCGCGGCATGCCGGAAGCTGGACGTGCCCTGCGTGCCGGGCGTCGCCACCGCCACCGAGCTTATGCGCGTCCTGCGGGCAGGTCTCGACACGGTCAAACTGTTCCCCGCCGAGCCGCTTGGCGGGATCCGCGCCCTACGGGCGCTCGCGGCCCCCTTCCCCCAGGTGCGATTCGTTCCGACCGGCGGCATCGACGCCGACCTCCTTACCGACTACCTCACCGAACCCGCGGTCCTCGCTGTGGGCGGCAGTTGGATGGCCACCGCCGCCCAGCAGGAGCGCGGAGCTTTCCGAGAGATCCGGCGGCTGACCGCCGCAGCCGTGGAACGGAGTATGCGATGACCCTCCGAGGGATCGACGTGATGGCGCTGGGCGAGGTGATGCTCCGCTTCGACCCGGGCGAAGGGCGCATCCGCACCGCACGCGTCTTCCAGGTGTGGGAGGGCGGCGGCGAGTACAACGTCGTACGCGGCCTGCGCCGCTGCTTCGGTATGCCTGTTTCTGTCGTGACCGCGCTGGTCGACAACCAGGTGGGCCGGCTCGTCGAGGACCTGATGCTGCAGGGCGGCGTCGACACCTCGCTCGTGCGCTGGGCGCCCGGTGACGGCGTCGGCCGCACCGCCCGCAACGGGCTGAACTTCGTCGAACGCGGCTTCGGCATCCGCAGCGCACTGGGCGTCAGCGACCGGGCGAATACGGCCGTCTCCCAGCTACGCGCAGGAGACATCGACTGGGACGCGGCCTTCACGGCGGGCCCACGCTGGTTCCACACCGGCGGCGTCTTCGCCGGACTGTCCGAGACAACAGCCGACGTAGCGGAGGAGGCCATGACGGCCGCACGACGGCACGGCGTCACCGTCTCCTACGACCCCAACTACCGCCCCAGCCTCTGGGACGGGCGCGGCGGCCCCGACCGAGCCCGCGAGATCGACCTGCGGCTGGCCCGCCACGCCCACGTCGTAGTGGGCGCCTTGGGCTTGGCCGGACCGCGCCCCGGCGGCCCGGCCGTCCGGGCCGAGGCGGCTGCGGACACGCTCGCGGAGGTGTCGGACAGGGTCCCGGCCGCCAGGGTGTTGGCGACGACCCTGCGGCGGGTGCACTCGGCTGGTGTGAACGACTGGTCCTCAGCTGCGTGGTCCGCGGAAACGGGCTTCGTCGCCGGCCCAAAGATGCCCGGCCTGGACATCCTGGACCGCATCGGTTCAGGCGACGGCTTCGCCGCCGGCCTGATCTACGGCCTGCTGACCGGCGACACCGCATGGCCCGGCCCACTGACAGCCACTCACCTTGGGCGGGCGCTGGCCTACGGCACCGCTCACGGCGCTCTCACCATGACCACACCCGGCGACGTCTCCATGGCCTCGCTCGCCGAGGTCGAGGCCCTCATGGCCGGCGCCCCGGCTTCGGTCATGCGCTGAAACGGCCGCGCCACCCGCGCCCCTCGGAGGAGCACAGATGACACACCGGACCATCGGACGTCGAAAGATCACGAACACCCCTGTCGAGCTGACCGAACTCGGCTTCGGCGCCTCCGCCATCGGCAACCTGAACCGGGTCACCCCCGCCAACGACGCGGCAGCCGCAGTCGAGGCGGCCTGGGAGACCGGAATCCGATACTTCGACACAGCGCCGCACTACGGGCTCGGCCTCTCCGAGCTCCGCCTGGGCGCAGCCCTGCGAGCCCGGCCACGCGACGACTACGTCGTCTCCTCCAAAGTGGGCCGCCTGCTCGTACCCAATGAGCAACCACGCGGTATCGACAACGAGGGCTTCGCCGTGCGGGACGACCTGCGCAGGCAGTGGGACTTCAGCCGCGACGGAGTACTCCGCTCAATCGAGAAGACCATGGAGCGCACGGGCCTCGACCGACTGGACATCGTCTACCTGCACGACCCGGACGACCACTTCGAACAGGCCGCCGAGGAGGCCATGCCCGCCCTGGCCGAACTGCGCACCCAAGGTGTCATCGGCGCCATCGGCGCCGGCATGAACCAATCGGCCATGCTCGCCCGCTTCCTGCGCGAGACCGCCGCCGATGTGGTGATGCTGGCCGGCCGCTACACCCTCCTCGACCAGTCCGCCCTCGACGACGTCCTCCCCACCGCGCAGGAACTCGGCAAGAGCGTAGTGGCGGTCGGCGTATTCAACTCGGGACTGCTCTCACACGACCGGCCCGCCAAGGGCATGACGTACGACTACAAGGAGGCTCCGCCAGCCCTGGTCGACCGCGCCCGGACGATCGCCCACGTCTGCGCTGCGCACGGAACGACCCTCCCAGCGGCGGCGATCGCATTCCCGCACACCCACCCCAGTATCATCAATGTCACCCTCGGTATGCGGAATCCGGAACAGGTCAGACGGAACGTGGAACTCCACTACCAACACATTCCCACAGGTCTCTGGGACGATCTCCGAGATCAAGGGCTCATCAGACCAGATGTGCCCAAAACGAGTACTAACGAGAGGAGTGAACCGTGTCACTGACGGACAAGGCCATAGAGCAGATCCGGGACCTCATCCGCACCGGCGCACTGCCTCCCGGATCGAAGCTCCCAGCAGAACCCGAGCTGGCCGCACAGCTGGGCCTGTCGCGCAACCTCGCCCGCGAAGCGGTCAAGGCCCTGGCAGTGGCTCGCATCCTGGAGGTCAGACGCGGCGACGGCACATACGTCACCAGCCTGCAGCCGAGCCTTCTCCTCGAAGGACTCGGCGGAGCCATGGAACTCCTGCAAGGCGACTCAGCCGCCCTACAGGACCTGATGGAGGCACGCCGACTCCTCGAACCCGCCGCCACCGCCCTGGCCGCCACCCGGATCTCCAGCAAGCAACTGGCCGAGGTCAAAAGGCACCTCGACGCCATGCGCGAGGCACGCGAAGACGTCGAACTGCTCAACGCCCACGATGCCGCATTCCACCGTGCCGTCATCTCGGCCACCGGTAACGACTCGCTCCTGACCCTGCTGGAGGCCATCTCCGGCCGAACGCTGCGTGCCCGGATCTGGCGCGGCCTGGTCGACGACCAGGCCGCAGGCCGGACCCTGGTCGAACACGAGGCGATCTTCAACGCTCTGTCCAGCCGGGACGCCTCCCTCAGCCACGCCGCCGCGCTGATGCACGTGAGCAACACCGAGCAGTGGTTGAGGGAGCATCTGCGCTCCACCGAATCCGGCTCGCACAGCGCGGCGCCGGGGAAGTGACAAGCGGCGCTGTTGAAGCGATTTCCCCGCGCAGTCGAACTCCTCCGCGGCAACGGCCCTCAGTATCTCCGACGAGCAGGTGACCGCCAAGCTCGGTCCCGATATCGGCGGTAGCGCTCGGGAGGCCCGGGAACGACTCGGCCGGGCACTGCAACGGCGAGGGTGAATGATTGCCGAAGCGTGGTCAGGCCTAGCTGCCGCCCAGCGGGGCTCCGGCACGGACAAGGCGTAGGCCTATCGGGGCGAGCACAGACTGCAGGTGCCCGTTGACGGGCCTCGTTGGCGGTCGCGATGGATTTCGAGCGCTGGCGGTAGGAGACCTTGGTCGTCGCTTGTCCGCAGACCCTGTCCGTCCTCAGCCACCTCGGCCGACCACCCCGTCCACCCCTCATGAGGCCGCGCCGTCCTCGGGCCAACCCGCCCCCTTACGGCGACCCCGCCGAACCACAAGGAGAGATTCCCGCATGAAGCGCGTCGCCCAAACGATCCGCCTGCGCCCCGAGCACCGCGACGACTACCTGCGCCTGCACGCCGCCGTCTGGCCGGCCGTCGAGGACGCCCTGCGCGCCGCGAACATCCGCAACTACAGCATCCATCTGCTGGGAGACACCTTGTTCGGCTACTACGAGTACCACGGTACCGACCACGCGGCCGACCTCGCTACCATCGCCGCCGACCCGCAGACCCAGGCCTGGTGGGCCCTCACCGACCCTTGCCAGGAACGCCTGCCCGGCACCTCTGACGAATGCCAGTGGACCGACCTCCAAGAGGTATGGCACCTGGACTGATCCGATCCCGGCGCCGTCCGCGCCACCCCACCTGCCCTGCTCACCCCACTGCCCCCGCCCGCCACCGCGCCGCTGCGCCCCGTCGGAGCCACCCACTCGCGGCTGTGGTTCTCCACCGCGCCGGATGCCGCGATCAAGATAATCTGCGCGGCCTTTGCCTGCGTGGGGGACGGCGGGGAAGTTGGCGCGGTGAGGTCGCGGCCGGAGCGAGACTGGGGCAATGTGCTTCCCCGGTCCAGTTGGAAGTCGTCCGTTCTTGGCTGGAAGATGCAGCAGGGTCGGAGAACGTGCGTTCGGCGGGCAGGACAGGCCAGAACACCGGGCACCAAAAGCTGATCCACCATCGGCTTCGTCTCTGCGGCCGCCTCATCGCAGGTCGAGCTGCACCGGCGTGTTTCTCCAAGTCTTCAAGTTGTCGAAAAACACCTGGTCGGCCTTGTCCGGCTGGCCGAGGCGGACGGCACGGATGGCTGCGGCGAGGGCGCCGTGCAGCGGGGCGTCCTCGGCTACCGCGGCGAGGGCTTTCAGCTCGCGCAGCCGTCGGACCTGGGCCGGCAGGGGCCGGTCGGCGACCTCCAAGGCCTGTTGAGCGGCCCATCGGCGCAGGACGTCCCCGGGCAGGTACGGCTTGCCGTTGTGGGTCCACATCAGCGAGGCCCGGATCATGCCGGTCACGTACTCGTTGCTGTCGCTGGGGTGGCTGGTGAAGTCGCGCCACGGCTCGAGCGGCCCGCCCAGGCTATGGGGGCCATCGGGGAGCCGAACGGTGAGGCTCAGCGTGTCCGCGGTGCCGGGCAGGAACCGGAGCATGGCCGTGACGAGGCCACCCATGAAGATCGGGCCGCTCCGGGCCGCCGTTCCCGCGTCGATCTGCCAGTGAGAGGGTCCCGGGGTCACCAGGACGTCGCGGCAGCCCATGCCTTCCAGCAGGATTGCGATCATGCGCCGCTGGCCGGCAAAGCCGCAGAGCTGGTGCAGATCGAGGGTCCCGTAGCCGTTGATGCCGTGCCCGGCCAGCATCGCCGTCAGCGCGACCTGCCAGGCCAGCAGAGCTTCCTGCGCCTGGAGAGTGCCGTCGAGGACCTCGTCCCACGGAATGGCTCGGGAAGTGGACCGTAGGTCCATCACCAACCGGTCGTCCTCGTACCGCGCGGACGCGTGCGCCCGGGCATTGCGCAGGTCGCAGTCCAGCCCCTGGAACAGGTCCGCCAGCTCCGGATCCTGCTGCGCCGCCCGCACGATGGCGGTGGCGTCGTCATGGCGCAGCTTGCTGTAGGGCCTGGACTTGCGGCCCGAAGCGAGCATGATCATTGACGCCAGCACCCTGCCGGGTCCCTCCACCAGGGACGCGGCGACATCCAGGAGAGCCCGCCCGGCATGGCGCGGGATGTGTGACTGCCGCAAGACCATTGAGATCTGCGTACAGCTGTCGAACACTTCCAGGAGGCCTGCCTTCAGATCATCCTCGAACACGCTGTCGGCGACGAGGGCGAGAACGCCGTCCGCATGGGCTGTGAGGAGTGCATGGGCTTGCCCGACGAGATCGTTGAACCGTCGGCGGTCGAACATCGTGCGCGCGAACACGTCGTGCAGGGCGAACATCAAGCCTGACGCTCCCGGAGCCCGCGCTCCGAGGACGCGTTCCAGCTCCTCAAGGCCCGCAGCGTTGAGGCCGTAGAGATCCGAAGCGCCGTAAAACTCGAAACCCTGCGCGAAGAGGACATTAACGACATCCTCCACGGACTCCGCGTCGTCGAACTTGAGAGCCGTCCGGCTCATCCAGGCGGCCTCGTCCGTCAGCTCGGCGAGCACGTCCAGTCGCCGCTGCGCCGCGACGGCGCAGGTTTGGGCGGCAAGGGGGGAGGGGGAGCTGAGCGCTTCCAGGAGAGTTCGCAGTATCTGCTCCATGCTGTCGACGGCCTGGCATGCCAAGTCGACTTGGGCCAGCTGAGGGCGTCTTCGTATAGCGCCGGCAGTGTGGTCGCGCAGCCGGGTCAGCGAAACCACCGACTCGTTGAGGAGGTCTTCGCAGCCGGGGCTGCCCTTGGCGACACACCGAGCCGCGGCGAGAAAATCGCCGAGCCAGCCGGGGACTTCACGCAGGACATCGGAAGGAACGGACGACGGCGCGTCGCCCGGGGGCGCGCTCGCCGGTGGAGTGTCCAGCAGGCGGAGTGCATCCTGTACGGCCTTCACGCGGGCTTGACGACGGTGGTCGACCTCCCACGGCTCCGGTCGGCGGCCACAGTCCGGGCAGGCAAGGGATCGCACGCGGTTAATTCCGCAGCCTATGCACGATATCTGCGAGAAAGCCAGGATTATGCCCGAATTTCCCACCGCGCTGCTCCTCTCGCTCGCGCTCGGAGGTCGGCGGCATGCCGACGGATGCGAACCCTCATGGTCCACCATGGGGCTGACACACGGGTACGGATTTTCGGGAGCCGCCGCCACCACCTGAACGCCATCGCCGCCCCGAGACCTGTCCGAGCGGTACACCGGGAAGAGCGACCTCACTACGTAGTACCTCTCCCCTTGCGTCCATAGAGGCCGTCGAGACACTGAGTTCCTTCAGAGCGGCCACCGATCGGGTGACGGAGCCGAGGCGGCAGCCGGCACGCCCGACCGCGATCCCGCTGGTCCGGGTGGCTGTCAACGGCGGATGCGGCTCCACCCTGCCAAGCAGCAGCTGAAGGGGCTCACTGCTTGCCGAGCTTGACGGCTACAAGGCGCGGTTCGACACACAGTGGAGCCGCCACCTTGAAGTGACGGCACGGCCTAGAACAAGCCCTTCCACCCCTTCCGACTACGCCCACTCCACGCCGTGCTCGGCGAGCTGCGCGAGCTGGCCGGGGGTGAGCTTCGCCCGGCGGGCTTTCTGGTTGTTGAGCCAGGTGCCCAGCGCGAAGTGCGACACCACCACCTGCTCCTCGCCGCCCGGGCCGGCGTCCACGGCCTCCAGCGGCTCCTTGTGTGGGCGGGGCACCCGGGGGTGCCGCTCCCGCTCGACGAAGGCGGCGAGGGCGGCCAGGCCCTGGGCGAACCGGTCGGTGCGGGAGACCGTCGGCTTCGCGTCGGCCGCGGCCTTGGCGGCCACTAGCTCGGGGTCGGCCTCGATGCCGATCGCGGCCAGCAGGTCCTGCTGGTCGGCCTCCAGGCCGGGGAAGCCGGCGCGCTGCGCGAGAACCCAGCGGCCGAGCTGCTCACCTTCGAACACTGTGGACTCCGGCAGAGCGGGCCAGTCGACCTGACCGTCGGACTCCAGCCACCACTGCCGGGCCACGCTGTAGGCGCGCTGCCAGGCGATCGGCCACGCCGGGCACCACCACGGGTCGATCTCCTCCAACGCCCGGCGCCGCTCCGGCGACAGGGCGCCAGGCCCCCCGGCCGGCACCTGGGCCGCAGACCGCAGCTCGGACAGCCACGTCCCGATGGCGTACCCGCCGATCGAGGCCCGTGCAGGCGCCGCGAGGCTCCCGGCGTGGTCCTTCGCCCACACCCGCGCCCAGTCCAGCCCGGCCTCGAACCGCGCATCCGAGACGGACCAGATCATCCCGAACCCGTCCAGCTGCGTCACCCGCCATGACGCCAGCTCACCCGCCGCATTCTCCACCCGCCGGTCCGACAACCACTTACCCAAAGGGAAATTCCCGTTTTCCCCAACCAACGCCGAATAGGGAACATCGAGACCACCGGTCTCCTGAAACCAGCGCCGTACGTGACCGATCGCCTCACGCCACAACTGCGTCTCGCTCGTCAGCACCCGCGAGGCGATGAACAACGCCAGCACGTCATCACCGGGGTCGCTCTCGAACCGCACCGGCAACGTGAACGCCCCCACCCCTCCAGCACCCCCACCACTGCCCTCACCAGGGGCGAAGGCCGCCTCGGCGCTGCGCCCGGTGGTCCGCTTCCCGGACTTCTGGGGCACCGCCAGGGCCTCGACCATGCGGGTGTCGTGTGACCTCAAGGCGGTCAGGATTTTGACGAGCCCGCCATAGCTGTCCGACTCCAGAATGTCCCCGGGATTCTCCCCGGGCTTGAGGAAGACCGGCACGATGAGGCTCGCCATCTTGCCCTCGCCGGGCTTAATCCGCAGGGCACGACCGACGGCCTGGACGATATCGACCATGCTGCCACGGCCCATGAGGAGGATCGAATCAGCATTCGGGATATCGACTCCCTCGCCCATGATCTTGCACTGTGAGATCACCCGATAGCTCAGGCCGTCGTCTTCCTCGCCCTGTCCGAATTCGCCGATGACCTCCTCACGGAAATCCACGGAGTGTTCGCCGGAGAGCCACTGAGCCCAGATTTCCTCCGGGTATTTCTCCGGGTTCTGGAAGTGCAGCCGTTCTACCGTCTGGTTCAGCGTCTCGCTGAAATAGCGCGCCTCAAGGGTGCGGTTGTGGAAGGTGATGGTGCGTTTCAGGTTGCGCTCGGCGGCCACCTTGAGGAGGCCGGCCTGCATCGCGGCCAGGTGCTCGGCCGGTACCTCGTCCTCGCTCCCGTCCTGCGCCTCGCCGACCCCGGCGCCCCAGGGCACCGGCTGCTTGCCGGCCTGGTCGCGGTCGGCGAGCGGGTCGCGGAGCTCCAGCACCACCACCTCGAACGGTGACAACAGGGATTTTTCGATCGACTCGGCCAGGCCCAGGGAGAACACGTGGGGCCCGTAGAGGCGCACGTCGTCCATGGACACCGCGAGCTCCTCCGGCAGCGGCTGGTGGGCCCCTTCGCGGGCCTTGAGCATCCGCGTCGGCGGCGCCCAGATACGCGGGGTGGCGGTCATGTAGCACCTGCGGGCCGTTGGGATGGAGGCCTGGTCGTGCACCACCGTCCACGACTTCTCGACACTGCCGGAGGACCGGTGAGCCTCGTCGCAGACCATCAGGTCCAGCTCAGGCAGCAGCTCCTGCTTCTCCCTCGCCCAGTAGGCGTAGGCGTCGCGCACCGCGCCGACCGAGGCGTAAGTGGCGAACAGCGTGAGCGGGCGCCGGCCCCTGGCCGCCTTGGAGATCCAGTCCCCGACGATCAGCCCGCTGGTGGAGGCCAGTACCCCGGCCGGGAGCTCCTTCTGCATCAGGGAACACACCGCGTGCATCTCCCCGACCCGGCCGGCCTCCCGCCACGAGCCCATCATCTGGAGCAGCAGGTTCAGGGTGGGCACCACCACCAGCACCACACCGCGGGGCGCCAGCCGCTGCCCGGCCACCGCCCCCACGTAGCTCTTGCCAGTGCCGGTGGCCATCTGCACCGTCACCCGCAGACCATTCGGTGCCACCTGCCCAGGACGCAGCGTCAGCCCCCGCACGATGGCTGCCAGGGCCTCCTCCTGGTGCCCCCGCAGCGTGACACCCCTGGTGGCTTCCACGGCCAGCAGACCCGGCTTTACGACACCCACGGAACTTCTCTCCCCTCGCTCGAATTCACGACCCCGCACACGGCATCTCGCGGGATTCCCTGGCAGTGCGATCCTGATACATTCACCAGCCGACGACCGGAAAGCGTCAAGCCGGAAGTTCAAGTCACTTCACGACAGTTATCCGGCAGGCTATCAGTCGGACGCTCAGATTTCTTGGGAATCTGCCAAAAGTGGGGTCCGCGGGCTCGCTACGGCGGGATCTTCTGACGGTGAAAGGTTGATACACTCGGTCGCGTTGCTCATCCTCCCAAGGTAGCGCACCCCGACCCCTCATGGAGGTGAAACAGTGGACTGGACCACGGTCTAGACCAATCTGGCGGGAGTGAAGCCGACCCGCACGCACCCTGGTGGCAGGCACCCCACTCCCAGTCAGCCCGTCGTGACATCAACCAAAAACCCAGCTAAACCATGTAACCCCAGCTCAACCACCGGAGGGAATGGAGCGAAGCGGAGTGACCGACAGGCCCGCGCGAAGCGCGGGCCGGCCTGACCGAAGGTCAGGCCACGGACACGCGGAGCGGGTCCGCCCCGGCCGAAGGCCGGGGTCGAACGGAGGGCCGAAGGCCCGTAGGGACCCGCTCCGCGGG
>NZ_JBVHHE010000062.1:0-31743 GCF_055561235.1 Kitasatospora sp. NPDC022856
GGTGGCGGTGGTGGTGGCGGCGGTGGTCTCGTTACGGAGGGTCATGCGGGTCCTTTCGGGGGGTGGGTGCGAGCGTGCGGAACCAGGCCCTGGGTTGGGGTGGTGTCGTGTCGCGGGGGGTGGGGGCACCGGGTGCGGTGCGGGGTGGTGGGCCCTGCGGTGCGTGGTGGTCGGTGCAACGGGTTCGAAGTTACGGGGGTGGGGTGGGGGTTTCAAGGATTCGTAGGTTTGGGCTGGTGGGTGGGTGGTTACCGGGGGTATGGATCTAGGGATTGGGCTGTTTTGAAGGTGTTTGCCCCGTTTTTCAAGATCGTTTGGGGGGTGGGAGTGGTCCGGGCCACAGGTTTGGGGGTGTGAGGCCGGGCACATCGTCGACGGTGGGTGACGGGGTGTCGGCGGGGGGTGCGGATCGTGGGGGGTGGGGGTCCGGGGTCGGGTGGCGCGCACCACAGCCCTCACCCGACGTGCCCCGTCCGCTCACCCGGCGTGTCCGCCATAGCCTCTGGGCATGAGCAACGAGAGCGATGCAGAGGCCGTCGGCGGCGCCGAGGAGCCGGGGGCGGCGGTCGCGCCCGCCGGGTTCGAGCTGGGGACCGACGGGCCCAAGGTGATCCTGGCGGGGCTGGACGGCTCGGAGTCCTCGTGGCGGGCGACCGCCTACGCGGCCGGTCTCGCCCGGCGGCAGAACGCGACCCTCGCGGTGGCGTACGTCCAGCCCGTCCTCGGGGCGGCCACCGCGCTCGCGGGCGCGGCCGTCGGGGAGACCACGCAGGAGATCGCCGACGAGCTGCTGGCGGCGCTGCGTGAGGCGGAGCGGCGGCTGAGCGACGTCTGGCGGCTGGACTGGCGCTTCCTGACCCTCCGGGGCGACCCGTTCGCGGGCCTCGCGCGGATGGCGGACGAGCTGCGGGCGGACGCCGTGGTGGTCGGCGGCTCCGAGCAGGCCGGGCACCGGGTGATCGGCTCGGTCGCGGTCCGGCTGGTGAAGGCGGGCCGCTGGCCGGTGACCGTGGTGCCGTAAGGGGGGAGGGGCGGGGGCCGGCGGAGTTGGACGTGCGGAAGGGCTGCGATCCGGGTGGGACCGGACCGCAGCCCTTCCGGCCGTCGGGAGGTCGCTCAGCCGAGGATGCTGACGCCGTTGCCGCAGATGTTGATCGGGATGCTGATCGGGATCTGGATCTGGTTGCCGGAGAGGACCCCCGGCGAACCGGTGACGACGCCGCTGGCGTAGGCACCGCCGGTGTTGACGCAGGTGGTGCCGGAGGACAACTCGGCCGCGGCGGCGCTGTGCCCGACCCCGTCGCAGTCCCCCGCGAAGGCGGGGCCGGTGGATATGACGGCCAGCGCGGCGGTGAGACCGGCGGCGAGCAGGTACTTCCTGGTGTTGGTCATGCCGGTAGGAATAGCCAGCCGACACGCTGAACCGGACACGATCCGACCGGAGTGCCACCCGATCGGCGCTGCGATCCGACTCGGATGCAGGAACCGGGCCGGCCGGCCGTCACCCGAAGGGCGGGCATCGGGCGCGAGCACCGCCGGGCCGCCGGTCCCGGTCCGGGGCCGGGCGCTGTCCCGGCTCGCGGTCGGGGCCGCGATGGGGCGCCGGTCCCGTGCGTCCGGGACGTCCGCCGTCCGATGCTCGATGCGCGGGGCCGGTACGACGGCCCCGGGGCGTACCGCCCGACGACCCGCTACGGCTCACGCCACGCAAGGGAGACCGCATGTTCGCGCACTGGGGTACCTTCACCAAGAACGACACCCTCGGAGACTGTCTCGGCGTGGCCCAGAGCGCGCTGCAGCGCCAGGGCTTCCAGGTCTGGGACCTCGCCGGCGACGGCGACTACCAGGTGATCGGCGGCAACTCCGCCGTGATCGCCCACATCGTCTGCGTCCCGCAGTCCGGGAACATCTGGATCACGGTCAGCGCCTACTCCACCGACTCGGCGCTCGCCGAGCGGACCCGGAACGACGTCCGCGCCTACATCGTCAACTCGGTCCGGATCGACTGAGACCGGCCGGTTCCGGCCGGGCCCCGGCGCGAGCCGGTCCGCGGGGCGGTGCCACCCGCCCGCCCTCGGGCCGGTTCGTACCCGGCGATAGGGTTCGGGACCATGACGGACACCCCGGTCGCACACCCCCGGAAGCCCGCCCGCCCGACGGCCGGGCCGAGACCCCGCCCGGCGGCGGCAGCGACGGCTGCGGCACCGGCGACGGCGACGCTCGTGGCCGGCCCGCCCGACGGCCCGGCCGGCAGTGACCTGCACCTCGAACTGCCCGCCACCGGCGGCCGCCGCGCCGCGCTGATGGCCGCCCTGCGCGAGGCGATCCGCAGCGGCCGGCTCGCCCCCGGCACCCGGCTGCCGCCGTACCGCTCGCTCGCCGCCGACCTCGGCATCGCCCGCAACACCGCCGCCGACGCCTACGCCGAGCTGGCCGCCGAGGGCTGGCTGACCGCCCGTCAGGGCTCCGGCACCACCGTCGCCGACCGGGCCGAGCCGGTCGCCGCGACCCGGGCCCGCCGGACGTCCCCGTCGCGCCGGCCCGCCCACGACCTGATCCAGGGCCGCCCCGACGCCTCCGCCTTCCCCCGCGCCGACTGGCTCGCCGCCGGCCGCCGGGCGCTCACCTCCGCGCCCAACGAGGCCTTCGGCCCGGGTGACCCGCAGGGCCGCCGCGAGCTGCGGGTCGCCCTCGCCGACTACCTGGCCCGGGCCCGGGGCGTGCGCACCGACCCCGAGCGGATCGTGGTCTGCTCCGGCTTCGCCCACGCGCTGCGGCTGCTGTTCGACGGCGCGGGCGCGGTGCTCGGCGGCCCCGCCGCCGGTCCGCTGGCCGTCGAGGCCTACGGGCTGGGCTTCCACCGGGCGCTGCTGGCCAGGGCGGGGGTGACGACGCTGCCGCTGCCGCTGGACGAGGACGGCGCGCGGATCGACGCGCTCGCGGAGCACCCGACGGTGCGCACGGCGCTGCTCACCCCGGCCCACCAGTTCCCGACCGGCGGCCCGCTGCACGCCGCCCGGCGCGCGGCGGTGATCGACTGGGCGCGCGGGAGCGGCGCGCTGGTACTGGAGGACGACTACGACGGCGAGTTCCGCTACGACCGGCGCCCGGTCGGCGCGGTGCAGGGGCTCGACCCGGAACGGGTGATCTACCTCGGCAGTGTCAGCAAGAGCCTGTCGCCCGCGCTGCGGCTCGGCTGGATGGTGCTGCCCGAGCAGCTGGTGGACCGGGTGCTGGCCGTCAAGGGCGAGCGGGAGGCCTGGGCGAGCGCGCTCGACCAGCTGACGCTCGCGGAGTTCATCGAGTCGGGCGGCTACGACCGGCACGTGCGGCGGATGCGTCGGCGCTACCGGGACCGCCGGGACCACCTGCTGGCCGAACTGGCCGTGCGGGCGCCGCACATCGAGGTGTCCGGGATCGCGGCAGGCCTGCACGCGGTGCTCCGGCTCGCGCCCGGCACCGAGCGGTCCGTGCTCAAGGCGGCGGCCTACCGGGGACTGGCCCTGGACGGGCTGGCGGACTACCGGCACCCGCTGATCGGGCCGGACGCGATGCCCGTGGCGGACGGTCTGGTGGTCGGCTACGCCACGCCGGCCGACCACGCCTACCAGGCGGCCGTCGCCGCGCTCTGCGACGTCCTGCCCGCCCCGCTCTGACCGCCGGCCCGCACGCTCCGGCCCCGGGTGGGTGGTGCGGGCCGGAGGGTAAGGGGAAGGGCCGTGGCGGGAGGTGTCGTGGCGTAGTCAATGGCCCGCCGCGTCCGCTCCGCTGTCATATGCCGGTACGGGCCCGGGCGGAGGCCGGTGCCACGACCGGCGGTGCCGCCTAGGCTCACTGGTCATGCGCAGAACACATGTGAGCCGTCTCGGAATCGCTGCGATCCTGGCCCTCGTCGTCGGTCTGCTCCTCTCGGCCGCTCCCGCCCAGGCGGACACGCCGCTGCTCACGGTCGGCTCCGACCGGGCGACGGCGACCCCGGGCTCCGCGGTCACCCTGACGTTGACGCTGACCAACCCGCACGACACCCCCGTGCGGTTCGTCTACCAGTCCGTCCAGCCGACCTACCAGACCAGCCAGGTCCCCGGTCTGGCGTACGCCTTCTCGTCCTGCGGCGGGGCGGTCAGCGCGTGCGACACCGGCGGCACCAGCGGCCTGGTCCACCACACCGTGCCCGTCGCGGCGGGGGCCTCCACCACCGTGACGCTGACCTACGACATCGCGGCCGGCTCGGCCTGCGGCGCCGGCACGCGGATCGACTTCTACACGTACCTCTACTACGAGTACCAGTCAGGCGCGGCCTCCGACTCCGGCATCTTCGACGTCCCCGGCAACGAGGTCGTCTGCTCCTGACCCCGGCCGGTCCGGCCCGCTCGCGCGGGCGCCCGTCCCACAGTCCCCCGTCCCACAGTCCCCCGTCAGGTGCCGGCCGCCCCCGTACCGGCACCTGACGGGCCTTTCGCGTGCGCTGTCGGACCCTCGTGACAGGCTTGCGCGCATGGCCGAACCGCTGACCGATGCGACCGACCGCGCCGCCGCGAGCGCGCCCGCGGGCCTCCCCGCGCGCATGACCGCAGCCGCGAGCACGACCGCCGGGGCGGCCGGCTCCCCGGGCCGGTCCGCCGCCCGCCCGGGGGAGCCGGGCCCGCGCGGGTTGCCCGTCCCGCCCGGTGTCGCCGAGGCGATCCGGGCCCGGGCCGACGAGCGGACGGCTCCGCTGGTGCACGGCCTGATGCGGCCCTCGCTGGCGCTCGCCGCCGGGGGCGACGGTCCGTCGGCCGGGGTGCTCGGCGGGCTGCCCGCCCTGCCGGCCGGCACCGGGTGGCCGGAGTTCGCCGGGCGCCCGATGCGGCTGCTGGCCCAGCTCGACTGCGCCGGCCTGGCGGAGGCCTTCCGCACCACCGGCCGGGGCGGTGACTGGCCGCTGCCGACCGCCGGGCTGCTCCTCTTCTTCCACGACGAGTGGCTCTCCGACTTCACCGGCCGTGGCTGCCGGGTCCTGCACGTGCCCGCGGGCGCACCGCCCGGACCGGCCCCGGCCGACGGCCCGGGCACCCCCGCCGTCCCGGCCGTCGAGGTCCGGGCCGAGTGGCGGCTCTCCGCGCCCTCCTACCAGGACCGCGAGCTGGAGAACGTCTTCCCCGACGACTTCATGATCGCCCTCGACCTCGCCGCCGACTTCCGCGACCACCTCGCCGCCCCCGGCGTGCGGGTGCTCGGCTGGTGCGACACCGACACCGGCCGCCCGGCGGGGCACCGGCCGCTGCTGCAGATCGGGAGCCGCGCCCTCGCGGTGGACTGGGGCGAGTGCGTCAACGTGTCGTTCTGGATCACCGACGAGGACTTGGCGGCGGGCCGCTTCGACCGCGTCCGGCACGGCTTCGAGGTCGCCTGAGCGGGCCGGCGAACGCCGCCCGGAGCGGGCCCGCCACCGCTGCCCGGGCGGGGCCGCCCGGCCGCCACTAGGCTGCTGGAAGAGGTGGGGGCACCCGCCCGCGACCGCCGGTCCGCCCGGCCGAGCGGCCGGACCCCGATCGCCGAACCGGTGGGACGGACGTGGCAGCAGAGGGATCGGCGACATTCGACGCGGCGGCGCCCGACGGCCCGGAGCCCCCGGTCGGCGAGCTGCTGCGCTCGGTCCGGGCCCACCCCTCACTGCTGCCCGAGACCCTCGCCGTCTTCGCCGTCCGCCACCGCGGCCCCCGGGCCGCCCGCCGGGTCGCCGCGCTGCGGGCGGCCCACCCGGAGGCGACGCCGCAGGAGCTGGCCGGACTGGCGGTGACGCACGCCCGGCGGGTGAGTCAGAGCGAGGGCGCCTTCGTCGGCGGGCCGTTCATGGTGCTCATCCCCTTCGCGTTCTGCACCGCGCTGCTGGCCCAGGCCCAGCTGTTCCTCGAACTCGCCGCCCTGGCCGGGAGGGACCCGGCCGCCCGGCCCCGGGCCGCCGAGATCCTGGTGCTCCAGGGCGCCTACCCCGATGTCGCGGCCGCCGGGCGCGCCCTGGACACCGCGCCCCGGCCCTCGGCCGGGCGGCGGCGCGGGCTCTGGTCGCTGCTCCGGCGGATGGCCCGGCTGCTCGGGCTGACCAGTGAGGGGGCCGATCCGCCGCCCTCCCGCTGGCGGACGGCCGGCGGCTGGCTGCTGGTCCTGCTGGTCTTCCTGATCGGGCTGGTCGCGCCGCTGGTCTGGCTGCCCTACATGGGCTTCTCCTACGCCCGGGCGACCGACCGGGTCGGCAGCCGGGCCGTCGACTTCTACTTCGGCGGTGACGTCGCCGGGGCCGCGCTGCGGCGGCGCCGTCGTCGCGCCGACCCGGCGACCGTCGCGGCCACCATCAGGGCGGGGATCTCGCTGGTCCTGCCGGTGGGGGCGGTGATCATGCTGCTGCTCGCCGACATCCGGGTCGCGGGCAGCCGGTGGCCGCTGATGTCGATCATCCTGCTCGTGCTGTCCGTCCTGGTCGGCGAGGTCTGGTACCGCCGCCACCGGCGGGCCGCGGCGCAGGACGGGTGACGGTCCGCCGTTCGGGCGTCCGACGGGCCGTCACCCGGCGCTTGGCCGGATGTTCGACGAGCGAACACCTGTGCCATCCGCTCGTGCGCCGCCCGGCGGCCCCCGGGCCCGCACGTCGCTCCGTTCGGGTGGAGGGGATCGTTCCGGTGGGCGGGCGATTCGCATGCACAGCAAGTCCGGGGTCAATGGGAGGAACGCACGGGATTCCAACCGCCAGGCGCATCAGATTCACCCTATCGGGGGGTGCTTTGGGGCCGTACGGCTTTGGCCGGGCGCGGGTGATCTAGGGTTCCCGGTGGGTCGCCCCGAGTGGGCGGACACCATCGCGCTCTCTCGCCAACACCCCTTCCCGTACGCGTATCTGATGATCCGTCCCCGGACTCCGGGGCGGGTCGGCGTGACCTTGACCAGATGAAGGAGACCCTGCCGATGCCGGTGGACACGAACCCGGAGACGCAGCAGGTACCGCAGCAGTCGAGCCTGACGACGGCCGCTGCCCGCAACCTCGCCACCACCACCAAGTCCGCACCGCAGATGCAGGAGATCACCTCCCGCTGGCTGCTCAAGGTGCTCCCCTGGGTCCAGGCCGCCGGTGGCGCCTACCGGGTGAACCGCCGGCTTACCTACACCGTCGGCGACGGCCGGGTGGAGTTCATCAAGACCGGCTCGGAGGTCCGGGTCATCCCCCGTGAGCTCGGGGAGCTCGCCCTGCTGCGCGGCTTCGACGACGACGGGGTGCTGACGGCCCTCGCCGACCGCTGCGAGCAGCGCGACTTCGGCCCCGGCGAGGTGCTGGCCGAGCGGGGCACCGAGGCGGACCGCATCTACCTGATCGCCCACGGCAAGATCAACCAGATCGGCACCGGCAAGTACGGCGACGAGACGGTGGTCGGCGTGCTCGGCGACGGCGACCGCTTCGGCGAGCACGCCGTGCTCGACCCGGACGCCGTCTGGGAGTTCACCGCCACCACGGTGACGGCCGGCACCGTGCTCTCGCTGCCGAGGCGCGAGTTCCAGGCCATCCGGGACGGCTCGCCCGCGCTCCAGCGGCACCTGGAGGAGTTCCTGGCCCTGCCGCTCCAGCGCCAGAACGAGCGCGGTGAGGCCGAGATCGCCATGTCGGCGGGCCACCACGGCGAGTACGAGCTGCCCGGCGCCTTCGTGGACTACGAGCTGAAGCCGCGCGAGTACGAGCTGAGCGTCGCCCAGACGGTGCTGAAGGTGCACAGCCGGGTCGCCGACCTCTACAACCAGCCGATGAACCAGACCGAGCACCAGCTCCGGCTGACCATCGAGGCGCTGCGCGAGCGCCAGGAGTACGAGCTGGTCAACAACCCGGAGTTCGGCCTGCTCAACAACGCCGACTTCTCGCAGCGGATCCAGACCCACTCGGGCCCGCCCACCCCGGACGACCTCGACGAGCTGCTGAGCCGCCGCCGCGACCCCGACTACCTGCTCGCCCACCCGCGCGCGATCGCGGCGATCGGCCGCGAGCTGAACTCCCGCGGGCTCTACCCCCACCATGTCGACCTCGGCGGGCAGCAGGTGCCGGCCTGGCGCGGGGTACCGATCCTGCCGTGCAGCAAGATCCCGATCACCAAGGAGAACACCAGCTCGATCCTGGTGATCCGGACGGGCGAGGACAACCAGGGCGTCATCGGCCTGCACCAGACCGGCATCCCGGACGAGTACCAGCCGAGCCTCTCGGTGCGCTTCATGGGCATCAGCGAGAAGGCGATCATCTCGTACCTGGTCAGCGCCTACTACTCGGCCGCGATCCTGGTGCCGGACGCGGTCGGCGTCCTGGAGAACGTCGAGATCGCGCACGGTCGCCACTGAACAACGGCCCGATCGGGCGCGGGCGGGCCGTAACCGGCCCACCGCAAGATCGTTTCACCTGACGTCGGACGGCCCGCCCCTCAAAGGCGGGCCGTCCGATGTCGCCCCTCCCGGCGCCGACCGGGCTCCAGGACGGGGCCGACTCCCGACGAGGACAACTCCCCACGAACGCGGACCTCCTGACGATGCAAGAGATACATGGAGCCCCTGGCGCAGCCCCGGCGGGCACGGCGGATACCGGTGGACGGGCCGTCGTGACCGCAGACCTGATCGTCGTGAGCAAGGGCGCTTCCGGGCGCCGGGCCCGGCTGGCCGGCGCGGCAGCCGGGGTGGCCGCCCTCTGCGCGCTGCTGAGCGGCGCGACCGGTGCCGCCCGGACCCCCGAGCACCACGGCGGGGGCGACCCGCACGGGCCGGTCGTCGAGACCTGCGTCTCCACCGGCACGGACGTCTCGGTGTCGGTCGGCCGAGGTGGCGTGGGCGTCGATGTCGATGTCGACGTGGAGGTGGGCGTCTCGGTCGACCTCTCCGGAGTGCTGCACCACCCCGGTCCGCACCCGAAGCCCAGTCACCCGCCCTGGCACCACCACCACCACCCGTGCCCGAGCCCCACCCCGACGCCCAAGCCGAGTCCGACGCCGACACCCACCCCGACGCCGACGCCGACGCCGACGCCGATCCACCCGCCGACGCCGGAGCCGAAGCCCACCCCGACGCCGACCCCCGCGCCGGTGCCGCCGCCCGCCCCGACGCCGAGGCCCACCCCGCCGCCCGCGTCGACCAGGCCCGTGCCGAAGCCCACGCCGAAGCCGACCGCGGCACCGGTCGTGCCACCGGCCCCCGCGCCCGAGCCGCCCTCGCCGACCGCCACGCCGAGCCCGGCGGCCGTCGAAGCGAAGCCGCGGCCCGTGGTCAAGCCCGTCCGGGTGCCGCTGGCGGCCCCGCCGGTGCCCGCTCCGGAGCGCCACCACGGCAGCTCGCCGACCCGGACGATGCTGCTCGTCACCGTGCCCGCCGTGCTCGCCGCGGCGGCCCTGCGCCCGCGCGGCCGGTCCGGCCGGTCCGGCCGGGGCGGCTCCGGCCGCTCCTGAGGCGCCCGGCCCCCGAGGCGGCCCGGCCCGGCCGGCCGCCTTCGACCGACCGGTCGTCGGGTGAACGGGTGACGGCCGGGCCCGATACAGAGAACCCGAGCTGAAGAAGGGAGTTCCCATGTCCGAGTGGTTGGCGCTGGCCATCGCCATGTCGGCGGCCTGCGCCGTCGTGGTGGCGGTGGTGCTGCTGAGGCACCGCAGGGTCAGTGAGGAGGAGGACACCGACGAGACGCCCGACGTCATCGAGTACATGACGATGATGATCGGCGTGGTCTACGCGATCGTGCTCGGCCTGGCCATCGCCGGCGTCTGGGAGGCGCGCGGCGCCGCCCAGGACGACGTGGCGCGCGAGGCGCAGTCGCTGCACGAGGTGAGCGAGCGCGCCCAGATCTACCCGGTCGAGTTCCGCGACAAGGTCCGCGCCGATGTGGACGCCTACGTCTCCTACGTGGTCGACACCGAGTGGACGTACATGCGCGAGCACGGCGAGATCTCCGAGCGCGGCACCGAGTTACTCGACAAGCTCCGCACGGACGTCGCCACCCGCACGCCGGCCAGCGATCTCGAGGCCCAGGCCTACCAGCCGATCATGGACCGGATCAGCACCGTCGACGACGCCCGCAACGCCCGCGGCCAGAACGCCGGGCCGACCATGCCGGGCGTGGTCTGGTTCGGCCTGATCGTCGGAGCCGTGGTGACCGTCGGCATGGTGTTCGCGCTGCAGATCCGGCGCTCGCCGCGGGAGTTGCTGCTGGCGGGGGCGTTCAGCGCGCTGATCGCCTTCCTGCTCTTCCTGATCTGGGACTTCGACGATCCGTTCGGCCGGAGCGTCTCGGTGACCACGCAGACGTTCACCGACCTGTTCCCGACCCTGGGCGGTGGCGACTGAGCGTCACGCGGACCGGCGTTCCTTCGATAATCTGATCCGGCCGTCGGGGGTCGGTCCCGTCGGGCGCATCGAGAGGATCGTCAGTCGTGACCTACCCGCCGCCCCAGCAGGGCGCGCCCTACCCGCCCCGACGCCCCCGGGTCGCCTGGTGGTGGCTGCCCGAGAAGGAGCGCCGCCGGCGCCGCAAGCAGCGCGAGGAGTGGCGGGCGTACCAGCGGCGGAAGGGCAAGAAGAACGACAACGACTGCTCGGACGCCTGCGACTGCTGTGACCTCGGGGACCCGTGCCTGATCGCGCTCGTCCCGGTGATGATGGCCGCGGGCCTGCGGTTCGCCCTCGGTGGCGGCCGCGGACGGCGCGGCGCGGCCGCCGATCCGTCGGCGCCCGCCCCGGCCGGCTTCGCGGCGGGCGTGCTGTACGGGGCGGTGCGGTACTACCGGAGCGAGATCAGTCCCCGGCGACCGGCCTGCTGCCCGTACACGCCGTCCTGTTCCACCTATGCCGTCCAGGCGCTGCACCGGCACGGCGCCGTGCGCGGGGCGCGGCTGACCGCCGGCCGGCTGCTCCGCTGCCGCCCGGGCACGGCGCGCCGCGGCGGGGCGGACCCGGTGCCGGGGCGGTAGGGCCCGTCGCGAGGAGCGGTGGCGCAGGGGCCGCGCGGATCACGGTGATCCGCGCGGCCCCTGCCCGGTGGTGCGTCAGCGCAGGCTGCTGTCGATCGCGTTCAGCAGGGTGCCGGAGGCGTCGTCGTTCTCCAGGGAGAAGGCGAACATCCCGGCCAGGCCCTTGCTCTTGGCGTACGCCCCGCGGGCCTGGATGGCCTGCGGGGTGTCACCCGTCCAGAAGTTGGTCCCGTCGTAGACCCAGGAGGTCTCCGTCACCGGGTCCCAGTGGGTGTTGGCCGCACTCGCGTTGAGCTCCTTCCAGGCGGCCAGGCCGGCCTCGGCGCTCAGCGGCTTGGCCGGGGTCGGACCGGTCGCGCTCTGGTACAGGCCGTAGTTCGAGCCGGCCGGCACGCCCGTCCAGCCGCGCCAGTAGAACGGGATGCCCAGCACCAGCTTGTTGGTCGGGAAGCCGCCCGCGATGCCGTACTCCGGCAGGCCGGTGGTGTACGCGGCGAGGGTGGTGTCCACGTTGTACTTGCGGGTGCCGGGAGTGATCGGCGTGGTCGGGTCGGCCGGGCTGTCGTGCAGCGGGTCCTGGTGGTTGGTCGGGCCCTTGGCGTCCCAGGCGCCGTGCATGTCGTAGGTCATGACGTCGGCGTAGTCCAGGTAGGCGCCGATCTTGTCGGTCTCCAGCTGCGCGATCTTGTCCTGGCCGCTGGGCAGTGCGGCGGTCAGCAGGAACCGCTTGCCCTGGGCGTTGCCGAGGGCGTCCAGCTGGGTGCGGAACTCCTTCAGCAGCAGGGTGAAGTTCTGCTTGTCGGCGGCGGAGTAGTGGTTGCCGGTGTGGCCGCCGGCCGAGCCCGGGTACTCCCAGTCGAGGTCCACGCCGTCGAAGAGTCCGGCCGCCGAGGCCTGGCCGCCCGAGGCGTCACCGGCCACGCCGGTCGGCAGGTTGCCCTTGAGGAACATGTCCACGCAGGAGGAGACGAAGGCCTTGCGGGAGGCGTCCGTCGCGGCCGCGTCCGAGAAGTACTTGGAGTACGTCCAGCCGCCGATCGAGATGGTGAAGCGCAGGTTCGGGTACTTGGCCTTCAGCTGGCGCAGCTGGTTGAAGTTGCCCTTGAGCGGCTGCTCCCATGTGTCGCTGCTGCCGTCCACGCTGGCCGCGCCGTTGTAGTCGGCCTGGTAGTCGGCGTAGGCGTCCCCGGCGCCGTCCCCGGCGTTGGGGTTGGACTCGTTGGCCGAGTCGGAGGCCTTCACGGCCTGGAAGCAAGTGTGCGTGGTCGGGTGGATGTTGGCGAAGGCGTAGGTGATCACGTCCAGCTTGCCCGCCGCGCCGCTGGTGTCCACGTTCTTCGCGTGGTACGCGTTCTCGTAGACGCCCCACTGGTCGAAGTAGGCCGAGCGGAACGGGCTCGCGGCCGGGGCGGGCGCGGTGGTGGTGCCCACCGGCGCGGACTGCGCGGAGGCGTGGCTGCCCGAGTAGCCCTGGACGGTGAACCGGTAGTTGGTGCTCGGCAGCAGCGAGCTGACGGCCACCGAGGTGCCCATCGAGGTCGCGACCAGCTGGCTGCCGGAGTAGACCTTGTAGGCCACCGGGCCGTCGCCGCCGGTCAGCGTGGACGGCTGCCAGCTGAGCACCACGGCGTTGCCGGTGACCTTGCCGACGGTGAGCCCGCCGGGCACGGTGACCTTGCCGTCCCCGGCCGGGCCGGTGCCCGTCGCCGTGGCGGTGGCCGTCGCGGTGGGGCTGGTGGTCGCCGTCGGGCTGTTCGAGGCCGTCGGGCTGGTGCTCGCGGTGGGGCTGTTCGAGGCGGTGGGGCTGGTGCTCGCCGTCGGGCTGCTGGTCGCGGTCGGGCTGCTGGTCGCCGTGGGGCTGCTGGTCGCGGTCGGGCTGCTGCTGGTCGGCCCGGCCGGGCCGGTCAGGCTGAGGTCGTCCGCCCGGTAGGTGCCGGTGCCGTACCAGCCGTGCGTGAACACCGTCACCGAGGTGGTGGCGGCGCCGGTGGTGAAGGTGCTGCTCAGCTGCGTCCAGCCCGTCGCGTTGGGCGTCCAGGCGGAGGAGTTGACCCCGGTGCCGGTCGCGCCCAGGTAGACGTAGCTGCCCTGGACCCAGCCCGACAGGGTGTACTGGGTGTTGGGCAGCACGGTCACGGTCTGCTGGCACTGCGCGGTGTCGGAGGCCGATGCGGCCCCGCTGAGCGCGTAGCTCCCGCCGTGCACCGGCGTGGTGACGACGGATCCGTTGACGCAGGTCCAGCCGGCCAGCGAGCCGGTCTCCAGACCGGCGTTGGCGAGCAGGTTGACGGGCGCCGCGGAGGCCGTGTTCAGGGAGAGCGCGAGGGCGGCGGTGCCGGTGGTGAGCGTGGCCGCCAGGGCCAGCGCGGTGGCTCGCCGGCGTGGTGCGGCGGCCCGGCGCTCGGCGGGGCGCGCGGGCGTGACTCGGTCGTGCATGCGGTGTCCTCCGGATGAGTGGGGGTTCCGGCGGTGCGGTGGCCCGGGTGGGCCGAAGGGAGCCGAGCCGAGCGCTGTGGGGGCGCGCGGGCGGGGTGACACATGCTTCGGTACGACGCGTCGAGACCGTCGGGCCGGGCCCGTACGCATCGACGACATCACAGATTGGACTGGACCAATATTCGCCGTCAAGGGTGTCCGCCCGCTGGACGGTCGGCGGCCCCCGCGCCGGTACGGTGGCGTACGGAGCAGCCCCGCCGAACGGAGGACGAGCCATGGACAGCCAGGACTGGAACGACCGCTACGCCGCGAGCGAGCTGGTCTGGGGCGCCGAGCCCAACCGCTGGGTGGTCGGCGAGCTGACGGGCCGCACTCCCGGCCGCGCCCTGGACGTCGCGGCCGGCGAGGGGCGCAACAGCATCTGGCTCGCCCGGCAGGGCTGGCGGGTGACCGGCCTCGACTTCTCCGCCGTCGCCCTGGAGCGCGCCGAGCGGCTCACCGCGGACCTGCCCGACGAGGTCGCCGACCGGCTCACCTGGCGCCACGACGACGCCCGCGGCTTCCCGCTCCCGGCCGAGGGCTACGACCTGGTGCTGGTCGCCTACCTCCAGCTCCCCGCCGCCGACCGCCGCACCGCGCTGCGCCGGGCCGCCGCCGCGCTCGCCCCCGGCGCCACCCTGCTGGTGGTCGGCCACGACAGCAGCAACCTCACCGAAGGGGTCGGCGGCCCGCAGGACCCGCGCGTCCTCTTCACTCCGGACGACGTGCTCGCCGACCTCTCCGACGCCGGGCTGCGGACCGTCCGCGCCGAGCGGGTGCTCCGCCCGGTGGCCGCGGAGGCCGGACACCGCGACGGGGCTACCGGCGGGCGCGCTGCCGCGGTCGACGCCCTGGTGCGGCTGGAGCGGCCGTTGGAGCGGCCGTAGCGGGGGGTCCGTCGGCGTCGCCGGGCGCCGCGTGCGGGACCTGCGCCGGAGCCCGCGTGCGGAATCGCGGCCGGGAGGCCGGTGGGTCGTGGCTAATCCCTCCGTGTCCGGATGATGTGGTGTTGATCGTAGGAGCGGGGTACGGGGATTCCCAGGACCGACCCTGCGCACCCGGGAATCTCTACAGTGCTGTAGATTCAGGACGCAGGGCGGAGCAACGAGGAGGACGCGATGAGCGTTTCGCTGGCCAAGGGGCAGAAGCTGAGCCTGGAGAAGCCGGGCGGGGGGCAGCTGGGCGTGGTGCGGATGGGCCTCGGCTGGCGGGCCGCCCAGCGGAAGGGGTTCTTCGCCAAGCTGTTGGCCTCGCAGGAGATCGACCTGGACGCCTCGGCGGTGCTGTTCGCCGCCGGCAAGCCGGTGGACGTGGTCTTCTTCCAGCACCTCACCAGCAACGACGGTTCGGTGCGGCACAGCGGGGACAACCTGACCGGCGGCGCCGGTGACGCCACCGACGACGAGTCGATCACGGTGGACCTCACCAGGGTGCCGAGCGAGGTCGACCAGATCCTGTTCACCGTCAACTCCTTCACCGGGCAGACCTTCCAGGAGGTCGAGAACGCCTTCTGCCGGCTGGTCGACGAGCAGACCGGCGCCGAGCTGGCCCGGTACACGCTCACCGGCGGCGGCCCGTACACCGCCCAGATCATGGCCAAGGTGCAGCGCACGGCCGGTGGTTGGCAGATGGCCGCGATCGGCCAGCCGGCCAGCGGGCGGACCTTCCAGGACCTGATGCCGGAGCTGGCCAAGCACCTCTGACGGTGCGCCGCGGGCCCGCCCGCGCCGCGCCGCCCGCGACCGGCCCTCCGGCCGGTCCGTCGACCGGCGGCGCGGGGGCCGTCCGATCTCCCCCCGGACGGGCCCCGCGCCCGCTGTCCCCGTCCCGCGCGGTCGCGCGGACGGCCCTCCGGTCCGCCGCCGTTGCCCGGTCGGGTGCACTTCCCCGATATCCCTGCGGCCCACTCACCGCGTCCGCTAACACTGGCCGCATGGACGATGACGCTGCGCAGCTGCCGGGGCACCTCACCATCCGGGTCGCGCACACCGACGACCCGGTCGCGGCCGTGGCCGGTCTGGAGGCGTGGGCCTCCCGGGAGCGGTATCCGAGCCTGATGATGATGGCGCCCGCCTTCGGCAGTCTGGAGCGCACCCCCGAGGGGACCTGGCGGATCCTCGGCTACCGCGCGACCACCCCGCAGATGGCTCGCGACGACCTCGGCCACCAGTTCCGCTGCTGGGCGCGGGCCGAGCGCGGCGCCCGGTTCGCCGCCACCTGGGACATCACCGACGAGGAGCGGGCCGCCTACACGGCGGCGTACCGGCGGATGGAGTGGGAGGCGCTCGACGAGATCACCGTCGCCGGGCGGGAGTACCGGATCTTCCGGGCCGAACAGGTGCTGCGCTCGGGCCCCGAGGGCATCGAACCGCCGCGCCCCACCGACCCGGACCCGGCCGCCGTCGGCCAGGCCTACCGGCTGCCGTCCCGGGTCGACGGCTTCGTCGTCGACCCCGGTGCCGACGTCACTCTGGTCGACGGGATCCTGCGGCTGGACATGATGACGCTGGTGCCGGCCGGCCGGGGCATCCCCGAGAACGTCCGCGCCGACGCCCGGCACGCCTCCAGCCGCTACCCCAAGGTGTTCGTGCTCCCGGTGCACTGCGCCGTCGCCGAGTACGAGGACGGCCACTGGGGCCCGATGACCGGGGCCTACGAGACCCCGCAGGCCGCCCGCGACAGCCTCGCCGCCTACCTGCGCGACTTCGCCCCGCGGCTGCTGCCGGACCTCGGCGAGGACGAGCGCGCCCGGTACGCCGCCGCCGCCGACCGGCTGGACGCCGAGCGCGGACACGAACTCCGGGCCGCCGACCGGCGGTTCCGGCTGGTGCGGGTCGAGCCGGTGCTCCGTCTCGGCCCCGACGGGCCCGAACGGCCGCGGCCCTCCGACTGGGACCCGGACCTCCCGGTCAAGGCCCAGGAGGAGCAGGACCGGGCGTTCGGGCGCTACCCGGACGACGAGGACGACGAGGCCTGAACGGCCGCCGGCCCGGTGCGCCCGCTGATCGGGGCGCCCGGGCCGGGGTCGCGCGTGCTCCATGCGTGTTCCGTGCGTGCTCGGTTCGTACTCGGCGCGTGGTCAGTGCGCCGAGGGCGAGGGGGAGGCCGACGGGGAGGCGGCGGCCGAGGACGAGCCACTCGGGGTGGCGGTGGCCGACGGGGTGCCGGTCGGGGTGCCGGTCGGCGTCGGGCAGCCGGGCGCCGGGGGCGTCGCGGTGGCGGTGGCCGACGGGGTGACCGTCGGGCTCGCGCCGTCGGTGGGCGTCGCCGTCGCCGTCGCCGTGGGGGTGGCGCAGGTGGTGGGCGTGGCGGTGGGGGTGGCCGTCGGCGTCCCGGTGGGGGTGGCCTTCGGGGTGGTGCTGGGCGTGGCGGTCGGCGAGGTGCTCGGCGTACCGGTCGGCGTGGCACTGGGCGTGGCACTCGGCGTGGCACTCGGGCTCGGGCCGGCCGAGGGCGAGGCCGACGCGGTGGGCGTGGGCGCTCCCGTCGGCGTCCCGCTCGGGCCACCGGTCGGCGTGCCGGTCGACGGCGCCGGGGATGCCGAGGGCGAGGGCGTCGTGGGGCCGGTCGCCGGTGCGGGCACGGTCGGCGACGGTGACGGCGCGGTCAGCGCGCCGGCCGGGGCGGGCCGGTCCGGTGTCGTGGTCGCCGTCCCGCTGCCGAAGTGCGCCATCCAGTTCTTGACGGTCCGCAGGTACTCGCCCGAGTTGTTGTAGCCGAGGATCGCCCGGTCCAGCTGGGCCGGATCGCCGAGGTCGCGGCCGCCCGCGCAGAGGTAGCGGCCGGCCGACTCGGCGGCGTCGAAGACGTTGTCGGGGTCCGCCCGGCCGTCGCCGTTGGCGTCGACCCCCCAGTAGGCCCAGGTGGAGGGGATGAACTGCATCGGTCCGACGGCCCGGTCCCAGAGCCGGTCGCCGTCGTAGCGGCCACCGTCGGTGTCGGAGATCGCGGCGAAGCCGTTGCCGTTGAGCGCCGGGCCGAGGATCGGCCGGTACGTCGTCCCCGCGGCGTCCACCCCGCCCCGGTTGGCCTGGCCGGACTCGACCTCGCCGATCGCGGCCAGCAACTGCCACGGCAGGTGACAGCCGGGCGAGCGGACGGCCAGCGCGGCCTCGGCCTTGCGGTAGGCGGCGAAGACCGTCGCCGGCAGGGCGGGCCCGGTCCGGAACGGTCCGGCGGACGGGTCGCCCGGCAGGGTCGTGGGCGGCTGCGGCAGCGGGACGGCGCCCCCGCCGTCGACCGGCACGGTCGGCCCGCCGGCGGGCGACGGCGGTTCGGAGCCGGGCGGCGTGGTGCCGGGAGCGGTGGCGACCACGGAGGTGGTCGGGTCGATCACGGGCGGCACCGGCTCGGCGGCCGCGACACCGGAGAGGCCGAGTCCCGTCACCTGAGAGCCGGTCAGGGCCGCGAGCGCGGTGAACGCGGCGGCCGTCCCGGTCACCCGCTTGCCCAGCCGTATCCGGCGCCCCGTCTGTCGTCCGCTGTCGACCCGTGCCTTCATGCCGTGCCCTCCCCGTCACCGTCCGGACCCCGGGGGAACGGACGGGCTGTCACCATCGTGCCTGCCAGTGCATGACAGTTCGTGTTACCGGAATGATTAGTATCACGATGATCTGACCGGACCCGGGTGAGCAGCGGCTGTCCCGGGCCCCACCGTCCGGTGAACGGGCAGGTGGCGAGGGTGCGCCCGGCGGTACCCGGCGGGCCGGGGAGCGGCGCCGGGGCTCAGAACTCGACGAGCTGACCGTCCTCGGCGACGGCCGCGCCCGCCGCCGCCAGGGCCGGTGCGAGGGCGGCGGCGCCGGGGGAGCCCGGGTGGGCCAGCGGGTTGGTGTTGTTGAGGTGGGTGTAGAGGTAGCGCGGGCCGGGGTGGCGGCCCAGGTGGACCAGCGAGTCCCGGACCGCCAGGTGGCCCATGCCGCGGGAGGAGCGCGAGCCGCCGGTGCGCTCGGCGAGTTCGTCGTCGGTGGCGAAGGTGCCGTCGAGGATCACCACGGCCGCACCGGCCACCGCCCGGTCGAGCGCCGGCGTCCAGGCGGCCAGTCCGGGCGCGTACACCGCGCTCGACCGGCTCCCGGCGGCGGTGAAGCGGTAGCCGGTCACCCAGTCCGCCCGGCCGTCCCAGGCCTCGCCGGGCAGGTCGGCGGCGTACCGCGGCCGCTTTCCGCCCAGCGCCAGCGGCTCGGCGCGCAGCCCGCCGGCCAGGTCGAAGGCGGTGCCCGGCGCGACGGACTGCCAGCGGGCCTTGGTGTAGGGCGCGAGCAGCGGGCCGACCGGGAAGGCGCCGTGCAGCGCGGCACGGACCGGTTCGGTGGCGTGCACGCTCAGCCCGGCGGCCTCCCGCAGGGTCAACAGGCCGAGCGTGTGGTCGAGCTCGCCGCTGGTGAGCAGGACGCCGCGCAGCGGGGTGTCCCGGGTGCCGGCGGCCGGCTCCAGCTCCGGGGCGGCCAGCAGCTGGCTCCGCAGGTCGGGCGAGGCGTTGACCAGGTACCAGGCGACGCCGTCCGCGCTGACCGCCAGGCAGTCCTGGCTGCGGGCGGCGCCCGTGCGGCGGGCGGTGGAGCATCCCTCGCAGCCGCAGTTCCACTGGGGCAGTCCGCCGCCGGCGGCCGTGCCCAGGATCCGGATCTTCAGCGCGTCCTCCGGGGCACGGGGGCCGGGGTGGTCACCGGGACCGGCCCGGTGACCAGGTGGTGGTCGGGGGAGAGGCGGCATGCCGGGTCGGTGGCGCCGGCGTCCCCGGTGAACTGGAAGGCCTGGCAGCGGCAGCCGCCGTGGTCGACCTCGCGCAGCGCGCAGCCGCGACAGGGCTCCGGCATCCAGCCGGTGCCCCGGTACCGGTTGAACAGGGGCGAGTCGTGCCAGATCGCGGCGAGCCCGTCGGTCGCCGCGTTCGGCAGCGCCGGACCGGGCAGCTGCGCGGCGGCCAGGCAGGGCAGCACGTCACCGGTGGGTGCGACCACCAGCTGCCGGCGGCCCCAGCCGTCCATGCAGGGCTTCACGGCGCCGCCGTGGTGGTCGGCCGCGACGTGCACGATCTCGATCCGCCCGCCGTGGCGCTCCCGGGCGGCGGCCACGTCCAGCTCGGCCTGTCGGACTTGGGCCTCGCTCGGCGCCAGGTGCGCCCGGTTCTGCCAGGCCCAGCCGTAGAACTGGGTGTGCGCCAGCTCGACCCGGTCGGCGCCGAGCGCCACGGCCAGGTCGGCGAGGGCGCCGAGCCGGGCCAGATTGCCCCGGTGCAGCACGGCGTTGACGGTCAGCGGCAGCCCGGCACCGGTCAGCAGCGCCGCCGCGGCGAGCTTGCGCTCGTGCGCGGCGAGGCCGGCCACGGCGTCCGCTCGGCGCAGGTCGGCGTCCTGGAGGGAGAGCTGGACGTGGTCCAGGCCCGCCCCGGCGAGCGCGGTGGCACGCGGCTCGTCCAGCGGGAGCCCGCTGGTGACCAGGTTGGTGTAGAGGCCCAGGTCGTGCGCGTGGGCGACGATCCGGGCGAGGTCGCGGCGGAGCAGCGGCTCGCCGCCGGTGAGGTGGACCTGGAGGACGCCGAGCCCGCGGGCCTGGTCGAGCACGCGCAGCCACTGGTCGGTGTCCAGTTCATCCCGGTAGCGGGCGAGTTCGACCGGGTTGGCGCAGTAGGTGCACTGGAGCGGGCAGCGGTAGGTGAGTTCGGCGATCAGGCCGAACGGCGCCGGCGCCCGGACGGCCGCGCCCGGCAGGCCGGTGGCCGGGTACGGCAGTGCGGGTGCGCCGGAGCCGTCCAGGGTGAGCAGTCGGCGCTCGGCGAGGTCGGCGAGCAGCTCGCGGACCTGCCCGTCGTCCACCCCGTCGTACTCGGCGGCGAGCCCGGCGGTGATCAGCGCGGTGTCGCGCCGGCCGTCGCAGTGGCGCAGTACGGCGGCCGCGGTGTCGTTGAGCAGCAGGACGCCCTCGGGGTAGAGCAGGGCGGCCCGGTCGCGGACCGGATCGTGCACCAGCCGCACCCCGCGCCGCAGCCCGGGCACCTGGGCGGCGGGGGCGGCCTGGGCGGTCGTCACCGGTCGGCCCCGTAGTCGACGGCGTCCAGCATGGCCCGCAGCACCTCGCACTTGAAGGCCAGGGCGTCGAGGGCGGCCTGCTGCTGGTGGGCGGTGACGCAGTGGTCCAGCACGAGCTCCAGGGTGCGGGCGCTGTCCTTGCGGGCGGTGGGGATGCGGTGCTCGAAGTAGGCGTACCCCGCCGGGTCGATCCAGTCGTAGTGGGTGCGCCAGGCGGTCACCCGCTGGGCCATGTGGTCGGGCGAGAACATCTCGGTGAGGGCCGCCGCGACGCCCTCCGTCCACGCTCTGGTCTGGCAGAAGTGCAGGTAGCCGTCGACGGCGAAACGGACCCCGCGGGTGACGTGCCGTTCGTCGGTGACCTCCGCGCGGTCCAGGCCGACCGCCTCGGCGAGGACCAGCCAGTCGGCGAGGCCGCCCTCGGCGGGTGCGGTGGCGTCCGGTGCGCCCCCGGCCGGTGCGCCGCGCTCGGGGCCGGGTAGGGGCGCGGCCGGTCCGTCCTGGTAGGCGAGCCGCTCGGCCCAGGTCCGGCGGACCTCCGGGAGCGGGCAGTTGGCGATGATCGCGGCGTTCTTGCGGGTCAGGCAGAGCTGGTAGTACCAGCGGTTGGCGACCCAGCGCCGCAACTCCGGTGGCGTGCAGCCACCGGAGTGCAGGCGCAGATGGAACGGGTGGCTGTCCCAGTAGCGCTCCCGCAGGTCGTAAAGCCTGGCCGCGAACCGCTCGCGGGTCAGCGGCTGAGCCACTGGGCGGCCCGTCCGGCGTAGGCGGTGACCTCGGCGCCGGTGCGGTGGCACTCGACCGCCGGTGCGGACCAGGCGGGCTTCGGTGCGGCGTCGGCCGGGCGCTCGGGCGGTGCGGCGGCGGGGGTGGGCAGCGGAGCGGCGGTGCGGTTCATCGGGATTCCTCCTCGGGAGAGGGCGGGTGGGAGGAGCGCACGCGCGCGGTGGGCCGCGCGGCCCCGTGGGTCAGGACGCTACGAGCCGCCGGGCCCGGCCGCCGGTCCAACCCGCGCGATGTGCGGACAATCGCGCTCGAACGGGTGACGGGCCGGGGCCGGGGGTTTGACCGGCCACCGGGCGGTCGGGCCAGAGCGCGGTCGGGAGGCGGCGCGGTCGGGAGGCGGCGCGGTCGGGCCGGAGCGGCATCCGTGGGCGGCGCCCCGGGTGGGAACCGTGTCAGGCGGCGGCGCGGCCGAAGGCGACCAGGTGGCCGTCCTTGGTGCCCACGAACACCCGCCCGCCGTCCGTGGCGGGCACGGCGAACCTGCTCACCGTGCCGAGCGCGAAGCTGCGGCGCAGCTTGAGCGCGCCGTTGACCGGCAGCGGGTCGTACACCCGCAGCTCGCCGTTCTGGCCGCCCGGACCGCTGCCGGAGTAGACGGTCCAGACGAGAGCCGAACCGGAGGCCGTCCCGTCGGAGGTGACCACGGGGGAGCCGGACGCGTAGCCGAAGCCCTCGGCGCTGGTGCCCGCGCTGGTCAGCTGGGGGCTCCCGGCGCTGTTCACCGAGTACTTGAGCGCGCGCAGCGAGCCGTAGTTCTCGACCAGGTAGACATAGCCGCCGTCCCCGCCCCAAACCCCCGGGTGGCCCCAGACGCCCTTGAAGGGGCCGGTCGTGCCGACCGCGGCGTCGGTGCCGTTCGGGCCCTGGCCCATGCCGCCCAGCCGGTCACGGTCCAGCAGGAAGATCCGGCCGTCCTTGCCGACCTGCACCAGCAGGTGCGGGTGGGCGGTCGTGCCGAAGCCGGACGGCAGGGCGGCCGGCCCGCCGGAGCCGAGGTCCACGTCGCCGTGGTCCATGTCCCGGTTGTCGGTCGGGCTGAAGAAGTCCTTCGGGGTGAGGCTGCCGTCGGCGTTCACGCCCAGCCGCACGACGGACTCGGCGAAGTGGCCCTGCGGCTTGTCGCCGGGGCCCTTCGGCGGGGAGGAGCCCGTGCCCGCGCCGTTGCCGGTGGCGAGGAGGATCCTCCCGGCGCCGTCCGAGACCAGGCCGCCGCCGCTCATCCAGACGCCCGCGTTCTGCGAGGCCGAGCCGGACTGGGTGGACCAGAGCGTCAGCTTGCGGGTCCCGGTGTGGACTCCCGCGACGTGGCCGACGTACGTCCCGACGCCGCAGTCCGAGGCGAAGCCGAAGTAGACCGCCCCGTCCAGCAGCAGGAGTCCGGCGCGCTGCGCCGAGGTGCCCGGGTTGAACGGGACCCCGGGGCTGTTCACCGGCGAGCCCTGGACGGTGACCGGCCAGTCGCCGCGCTCGGCGCCCGAGGCGACGTCCAGCGCGTGCACCGAGAAGTGGGCGCCCCCCTCGGTGGACTTCGCCACCAGGTACACCGTGCCGGTCGACTTGTCGTACACGGGCGTCGAGGTGATGCCGGTGCCGGGAGAGAGGCAGGCGGTGGACGACGGGACCGGTGTGCCGAGCGCGCGCTGCCACAGGATCCGGCCGTCGGTCGCGCCGATGCCGTAGACGTGGTTCGTCTCGGTGGCGACCACCACGGTCGAACCGGCGACCAGGGGCTGGGCGAGGACGGCGCCGTCGACGGCGGTGGACCAGCGCCGGCCGAAGTCCGAGCCGGAGACCTGCGCCGGGCCCAGGCCCGGCTCGGCCGCGTCCCAGCCGGTGCGCAGGCTGTTCACCGAGACGGTGGGGTTGTCGGCGTGCGCGGGTATCGGGGTAACCAGCGAACCGGCCAGGGCCGGGGCGAGCAGCGCCAGGCCGCCCAGCAGGGCGGTGGCGGCGTGTGACACCGGCGTTCGGCCCCCCGGAGGGGTGTCGCGCGGGCGGCCCGGGGGCGGGGACGGGTGGAGTCGGCTCATGCGGTCCGCCTTGGCTTTCGGGGGAGTACCGGGTACGGCACGGTGGCGTCATTCTGTGAACGCCCGTGCCGTACCCGCATCCGCCCGCAGGCCCCCGCCCGGCGCCGTTCACGCCCCGGAGGGAACCGGCTGCGCCGCCCGGCGTCCCCTCGGCGGCCGGTTCGGGGCCGCCGGGCGGCATCTGCCAGTTCGGGGGCCGCCGGTTCGCCGTGGGCTCAGCCGCCGAGCGACTTGGCCAGCACCATCGCCAGCCCGCTCTCGGCGAGCGCCTCCGCCGGGGCGTTGACGCCGTCGCCCGGGCCGCGGTCCTTCACCACCTCGACGGCGTAGACGCGTCCGCCGGCCACGAAGAGGGCCCTCGGGTGGGTGCCGTCCTTACGTTGGGTCAGTACCGCCTCCTGGCCGACCCCCGGCAGGGTGGTGACCTGCAGTTGGCCGTCCGCCTTGGCCGAGGCCAGGGCGGTCGGGGTGGTCTCGCGGATCGAGGCGTAGGAGTCGGGCGAGCCCCAGGTGCAGCCCCAGACCGGGCTGCCGTCGCTCGCCGGGTCGGGGTGGGTGCCGCGGAACGGGCCCGAGGTGCCCACCGCCGCGACGACCTGGGGGGACTGCAGCAGCGTGCAGGCGTCCGCCGGACGCCCGGCGGGCGCGGCGGTGGGTGCTCCGGTGCTCGCGGGGGCGGGCGCGGAGGCGCTGGATCCGGGTGTCGTCGCCGCCGTGGGCGCGGCCGCGCCGGGCGTCGTCGCGGCCGCGGCGGGTGTGGTGGGCGGGGGCGCGGCCGTCGCCCCGCCGGAGGACGAGCAGCCGGCCACGGCGACGCCCGCGAGGGCCAACGCGGGCAGCCAGAGCTGCCGACGCCCGTACCGGACCGCTGATTTGAGCTGCATGGGACCCCCTCGTCCGGCGCCCGCCGGTGCGGCGGACTGTGGTGCTCCAGGGATCCTAGTGGCCGGACCGGTCCGGTATTTCCCGTTCCGGAAACGGGAGTTGCACAGCTGCGTCACGAGCCCGACCCGGCGCGTCCGGCGGTCGGACCGGCGGTCCGGGGTGCGGGGGTGGTACGCGCACGTGCGGCCGGGCTCCCGGCGGCGCCCGGGACGGGAGGGTCTGACCAGGACCGATGCGACGCAAGTCCTTTACCAGTACCGGGCGGTCGGTGTCGAGCTCTCCTTCCTCAGCTCCCCGGACGGGTGATGTTCTGGTGAAAGTGGTCATGCCAGGAATGGCGGCCCGGCATCCTTGGGCCGGTGACCAGGCGGATCCCGCAATCGGCGGATCCCGAGACCAGGCGGATGGAGGCCCAGACGGTGAGCACGAACCTGCCGGAGACCGTGGCGGAGGGGCCGGTCCTCCCGGCGCCGCCCCGGGTCGTGGACGACCTGGCCCGTGACCTGACCCATGCCGCCGCCGCCGTCCGGGCGGTCTCGCGGGCGGGGCGCAGCGGCGGTGACGTCGCCGTCGCGGCGTACACCGCCGTGGTGTGCACCGGCCGTTCGGCGGCCCGGGCACTGGAGGAGGCGGCCGCGTGGTGCCGCCAGGCACCCGAGGCGGAGGTGCACTCGCTGGCCTGGGCACGGGTGCCCGGGCACCGCGACGACGTCTACGAGTGCCGCGTCACGCTGGCCGTGAGCTTCCCCGACCACGAGACCGGCGAGCACAGCGGCGACACCCACCACGCCCCGCGCTGAGCCGGATTATGATCGCTTCCATGGATGACGGGGGCACGAACGAGATACGGGCGACCACGGACGGGGAGACCGAACTCTCCACCGGGGCGGCGGTGGCGGTGACCGTCCTGGCGGCGCTGGGGGCGGTGGCGGTCCTGCTGGCCGTCCTCCACTGGCTGGGCTGGACCGCCCCCGGGATCGGCTGGCTGCTTGCCAAGGGCGCCGTCAAACTCTGCGCCGGCGGCGCGGTCGGCCTGATCGGTGCCCTCGCCTGGCTCCGCCAACGGCACGCCTCACGCGGGTAGTTCCGCCGTCGTCCGCACGCAGACGCCCGGCACGAGGGCCGGCGACCCGCTGCTCGCCGGCCCTCGTCCCGTCACGCCGGGGGCGGGACGGGGACCGGGGCCACGGCAGCTGGATGGCGTTCAGTCCCAGCCGGCGCTGGCGGGGACGGTGTAGGGGCCGGCCTGGAAGGCGGTGATGCGGCCGGTGGTGTCGGCGAGACCGGTGCAAGGGCTGATGGCACCGTCGGTGCGGTGGTAAAGCGGGCCGAGGTCGCTCCGTTCTCGCGCCGGCGGTGGTCAGGGGACCAGGACGAGCCGGCCGCGCAGGCCGCCGTCGGCCAGTCGGCGGTGGGCGTCGGCGGCCCGGGCCAGCGGGTGGGTGGCGGCGACCCGGAGGGTGAGCCGGCCCGCGGCGGCGAGGGCGGACAGCTCGGCGAGCGCCGGGCCGTCGGCGGCGATCCAGACGGTGGCGACCCGGATGCCGCGCAGGCCCTGGGGCGCGCCCCCGGACACGGTGACGAAGCTGCCCCGGTTGCGGACGGCGCCGAGTGCGACCACCCCGAGCAGGGCGGCGTCCAGGGCGCCGTCCACCCCGCCCGGGACGAGCGCCCGGACGGCGGCGGCCGGATCGGCGGTACCGCGCGGCACGAACCACTCGGCCCCCAGACCCCGGACCAGCGCCTCGTCCGCCGCACCGGCCAGGGCCACGACCCGCAGGCCGCGCAGGGCGGCGAGTTCGACGGCGAAGCCGCCCACCGCGCCGGCCGCGCCGGTCACCAGCAGCGAGGCGCCGGCCGGGAGGCCGAGCAGGTCCAGTGCCTGGTCGGCGGTCAGTCCGTTCAACGGCAGCGTCGCCGCCTCGACCGCCGGCACCCCCGCCGGGGCCGGGGCGAGCGCCGAGGCGTCCAGCACCACGTACTCGGCGTAGGTGCCGAGCGGGACGTCCAGACGGTCGCGCAGACCGATCACCGGGTCGCCCGGGCCGAAGCCGGACACTCCCGGGCCCACCCGGTCGACCGTGCCCGCCACGTCCCAGCCCAGCCCGGTCACCTCGCGCGGTGCCATCAGCCCCGCCGCCACCAGGGCCCCGGAGCGGGTCACGGCGTCCACCGGATTGACCCCGGCGGCGGACACCCGGACCCGCACCTGGCCAGGGCCGGCCTCGGGGACGGGCACCTCGACCAGCTCCAGGGCTTCCGGACCGGCATGGCTGCGGACGACGACGGCGCGCACGGGGCACTCCTCGGGGAGGGGACGGCGGGACCCGGCGGTCCCGGGGCGATCGGACTTGCCAACGGCACCCACGCTAGGGAGAGTTGCTCTCCGGTCGGAAGCACGCACCGCGAAGTGCGTACCGTACGGGGAGGGAAGCCCATGGCCACCATGACCGCCGCCCAGCGCCGCTCGGCCGAGCGCGCGAGCTTCGACGCCTACCTCGCGCAGTGCCCGGCGCGGCAACTGCTCGACCGGATCGGCGACAAGTGGGTCAGCCTCCTCGTCAACGCGCTGGCCGACGGCCCGCAGCGGTACAGCGAGCTGCGCCGCCGACTGGCCGGGGTCAGCGAGAAGATGCTCACCCAGACCCTGCGCGCCCTGGAGCGGGACGGCCTGCTCACCCGCACCGTCACGCCCTCGGTGCCCGCCCGGGTCGACTACGCGCTGACGCCGCTGGGGACCGGACTGCTGCCGGTGGTGCGGGCGATCAAGGCCTGGGCGGAGGAGAACATGCCCGAGGTGCTCGCCGCCCGGGACGCCTACGACACCCGGCCGGACGGACGCGGCGCGGGGGGCTGAGGGCCCGGCCGGCCCGAGGGCGGGCGGAGCGCCTCGTCGAGGCGGACCGCGAGAGTGTCCCAGGGGCGGCAGTCGACCACCGGGAGGCCGTACCGGTCCGCCTGCTCGGCGAGCCAGTGCGAGTACCGGGCGCCGACCTCGGCCCGCCGCACCTGCGGGCCGCACCCGGGCTCGCGGGCGGCGTAGTTGGCGGTGATCCGGGCCGCGTCCGGCTCGTGCAGGAACACCGCCCGGACGCGGCGCCCGGCCGCCCGCCCCGCCTCGACGGCCCGGGCGGCGGCGGCCGGGGTGAGGTAGTCGCCCTCGACGACGGCGGGCACGTCCACCGTCAGGCGGTTGCGGACGACACCGAGGACGGCGGGCTCCAGCGCCCCGGCGGTCGCGATCTGCAGCTCCAACTCCTGCTCCGCTGTGCGGGGTTCGGCAGGGTCAGGGCTGTCGAAGTGGTGCAGCCCCGGGTGCTGGGCGGCTGTGGTGATCTCCTGGACGGCGCTGACCACGTCGTCGAACTCCACCACGAACGCGCCCGTCTCCCGGGCCAGTCGCGCGGCTGCCCGGCTCTTCCCGATGCCCGAGGCTCCGCCGATCAGCACGATGTCCCACCACAAGGTCGTCATGCGGCGGACCGTATCGCGGGCCGAGGGGCGGGATCACCCGCATTCCACCGGGCCGGTGCGGCGGCGGGCCGGCCCGGCCGCATGGCGGCGGTGCCCGGCGGGCTCGGGCGGCGTCCACTAGCGTGGGGTGGATGACAGGCAGTGAGCACACCGTGCTGATCGTCCTGCGGGGCAACAGCGGATCCGGCAAGTCGAGCATCGCGGCCGCGCTGCGGGCCCGGTGCGGGCGGGGGAGGCTCGCGCTGGTCGGCCAGGAGAACCTGCGCCGGACCGTGCTGCAGGAGCGGGACACGGACGGTTGCGCCTCGATCGGCCTGATCGACACCGTCGCCCGCTACGCCCTCGACCACGGCTTCCACGTCGTCGTCGAAGGCATCCTGACCGCCGCGCGGTACGGCCCGATGCTCGGGCGGCTGGCCGCGGACCACCGCGGCCGCACCCTGCTGTACTACCTCGACGTCGACCTGGCGGAGACTCTGCGCCGGCACTCGCTGCGGCCGCAGGCCGCCGAGTTCGGCTCCGAGGAGATGACCGGCTGGTACGTCGGGGGCGATCTGCTGCCCGGTGGTGCGGAGCGGGTCGTCGGCGAGGACAGCACCCTGGAGCAGACCGTGGCGCGGATCCTGGCGGACGCCGGTCTGACGCCGCCGGCGTCCGGAGCCGGCGAGCCCTGAGCTGCCGATTCCTGAGCTGCTGATTCCTCAGCTGCCGAGCCGTGGGCCGTCGGAGTTCTGGCCCGTCGGGGCTTCCCGGGGAGGGCGGGCGGATCCTCGTCACGCCTCGGTGGACTTCGGGGGGTGGTCCAGGCGGTACTGCCAGCTGGTCAGCAGGCCCTCCAGGGCCGTGGCCTCCTGGGGAGTGAGCAGCTCCAGCAGGCGGTGCTCGTTGCGCATGTGGGCGGTGAACGCCTCGTCGATCAATCGCCGGCCGGCCGGGGTGAGTGCGACGACGCGCCCGCGCCCGTCCTCGTCGCTGCGACGGCGGGTGACCAGCCCGGCCCGCTCCAGGCGGTCGATCCGCTTCGTCATGGCGCCGGTGGTGACCATCGTGTGGGCGGCGAGTACGCCGGGGGCCCGTTCGAAGGGGGTGCCGGCGCGGCGCAGCGCGGCGAGCACGTCGAACTCGCCCTCGCCGAGGCCGTAGCGGGCGTACACCAGGCCGAGCTCGTCGGTGAGGCGGGCGGCGAGGCGGTGCAGCCGGCCGATCACCGCCTGCGGCGAGACATCGAGGTCGGGCCGCTCCCGCCGCCATTCGGCCTGGATGGCGGCCACGTGGTCCGGGGCTCCGGGCGGTGGTCCGAGCGGGTCGCGCTGCTGTTCCATGGCGCCATCCTAGCGGGATAGCTTCCTGGGAAGTTAATATTGCTTCCATGGAAGCGAATATTCGGTGGATCCTGGTGACCGCCGTCGCGCCGGTCGCCTGGGGTACCAACTACTACGTCACCCGCGAGTTCCTCCCGGCGGACCGCCCGCTCTGGGGTGCCGCCCTGCGGGCCCTGCCGGCCGGCCTGATCCTGCTCGCCCTCGCCCGGCGGTTGCCGCGCGGGGCCTGGTGGTGGCGCTCGGCGGTGCTCGGACTGCTCACCACAGGAGTCTTCTTCGTCCTGCTCTACGTCGCCTCGCAACTGCTCGCCACCAGCGTCGCCTCGACCGTCATGGCGGCCTCCCCGCTGGCGATGATGCTGATCGCCTGGGCCCTGGTGGCCGAGCGGCCGGCCCGCGCGCACCTGGTCGGCGCGCTGGTGGGGCTGGGCGGGGTCGGGCTGATGGTGCTCGGCCGGGCGGGTGCGGTGAGCCCGGCCGGGTTGGCCGCCTCGATGGCCGCCATGCTGGTCTCCTCCTTCGGATACGTCCTCGCCGGCCGTTGGCGCGACGGTGCGGACGTCCTGGCCTCGACCTCCTGGCAGCTGATCGCGGGCGGCCTCGTCCTGCTCCCGGTGGCCGCGGTTGCCGAGGGGGCGCCGCCGGTGCCCGCCCTGGCGGAGCTGCTGGCGTTCGGGTACGTCGCCGTGCTGGCCACGGCGCTGGCGTTCGTCGCGTGGTTCGCCGGTCTGCGGCGCCTGCCGGCCGGGACGGTCGGCCAGGTCGGCCTGCTCAACCCGATCACCGGTGTCCTGCTCGGTACGGCGGTGGCGGGAGAGGAACTGGGGCCGGTCCAGGCGGGCGGGTTGCTGCTGGTGCTGGTGGGTGTGCTGCTCGGGCGGCCGCGTGCGGCGGGGCGGCGTGCGGAACGCCCGCGGCCGGGGGCGCCGGTGGAGGGGGTCGAGACGGTCGAGACGGTCGAGGGTGGGGCCTGCCGGGGTGCGGGGCGCGGGGCGGGCGGGGCGTTCCGGGCCCGGCGACGTGGGTGAGCCGGCTCAGCTGGTTCACCCCGGCGGCCGGGTGCGGCAGACCCGTTCTGACCTGCGCGTCCTGCCCCGCCCGGGGTGGTCCGGCGGGCTACCGTGGCCGGGCGGCCGCACCCGGGTCACGGCGGGTGCGACGGACGGAGGGACATGCAGTTCGACGAGCAGGGGGACCTCGACACCTCGCAGGTGGACGACCGGCGCGGCCGCCCGGGTGGCCGGGTCGCCATCGGCGGTGGCGCGGCGGGCCTGCTGATCGCGCTGGTCGCGGTGCTCTTCGGGGTCGACCCGAGCCTGCTCGGTCTCTCCGAGGGAGGCGGACCCGGTGCGGACGCGCGCCCCAGTACCGCCGGCGAGGTGCAGCAGGTCTGCCGGAGCGGCGCGGACGCGAACCGCCGTCAGGACTGCCGGATCGTCGCCGTCACCAACAGCCTCCAGGAGTACTGGCGGGGCGAACTGCCCCGGCACGGCACGCCCTACCGCCCCGCCGAGACGGTCCTGTTCACCGACCGCGTCTCCACCGCCTGTGGCGCGGCGACGTCCGCCGTCGGCCCGTTCTACTGTCCGGGCGATCGTCAGGCCTACTTCGACCTCGGCTTCTTCGACGAGCTCTCCACCCGCTTCGGCGCCCGCGGCGGCCCCTTCGCCGAGGCGTACGTGGTGGCCCATGAGTACGGGCACCACATCCAGAACCTCACCGGCACGACCCAGCGGGTCGGCGGGGACCGGCAGGGCCAAAACAGCGCCTCGGTGAAGCTCGAACTCCAGGCGGACTGCTACGCGGGGGTCTGGGCGCACCACGCCACCACCACCCCGCAGGCCTCCACCGGCCGGCCGCTGATCAGCACCCTCACCGACCAGGACATCGCCCAGGGTCTGGACGCCGCGGCCGCCGTCGGCGACGACCGGATCCAGAAGCAGGCGACCGGCCGGATCGACCCGGAGGTCTGGACGCACGGCTCCTCGGCGCAGCGCCAGGCCTGGTTCACCGCCGGCTACCGTACGGGCTCGATGAGCGACTGCGACACCTTCGCGACCCCGCGCTGACCCTGTTCGGACTTCACGCCGACCGGTACCGGTATCGGTATCGGGGCTGGTCCGAAGCTGCTCGGTGCGTGTCGTCCCGCGCGCCCCGCCGCCCGCCACACCCTGTCATCCGTCAGGGACCGTTGCCGCCGCACCGCTCCTACGCTGCTGATCAGTGGCCGGATCACTCACCGCCGGCCCCGCGACCCCAGAGGGAGAACCACATGCGCAGGATCCTGCACGCCGCCGCCGCGCTCGCCCTGGCGACCGCCGCCGTCACCACCCTGGGTGCCACCGGCGCCCAGGCCGCCGGCAGCTGGGACGGCTGCCCGTCCGGAGCGGTCTGCATCTACGGGGAGGGCGCCCCCACCTCCACCCCGCCGACCGATGTCTTCTACAGCTACGGAGCCCACAACCTGAGCAACAAGACGGGCTGGCACTGGGTCCTCAACAACCAGACCGGTGGCGCCCACGCCCGCCTGTGCCTCGGTTACAACGGCACCAACTGCAACTACGACATGGCCGCCCAGAACGGCGTCTGGGCCGACCTGGGCCCGGTCAACTCCATCACCCTCGACCGCCCCTGAGCTCCGCCGGCTCCGATCCGCCGAGGATGCGGTGGTGGGGGGCGGGGCCGGGGGGCGCCCCCCCCCCCCCCGCCGGGCGGGGGCCCCCCCCCCCCCCCCGCGCCCCCCCCCCCCCCCGGGGGGGGGGGGGGGGGGGGGGGGGGGGAGGGGGGG
>NZ_JBVHHE010000063.1:0-31281 GCF_055561235.1 Kitasatospora sp. NPDC022856
AACGGCTCCAACGCAGGACCACGACGACGCACCGGCACATCCGAAGAATCACTCACGCAAGATCTAACGACGGATCTCGGGCGCAGGACACTAGCGCGTCTGGCAGTGACGTCCCACCCCCGCGTGACCGCCGCGGGCCCCGCCCGGCCGAAGCGGCTCGGCCCCGACCGGCAGACCGTCATTCGGACCGCTCCCCGACGACGAACTCCCCACCGCTACCCTTCCCCCCACCCGCGGACCGGCCCGCTACGGGCGGGCCGGTCCCCCCTGCTCATCCCCCAGAGGACGCCCATGTTCAAGGTCAACGAGTACTTCGACAGCACGGTGACGTCGATCGCCTTCACCACGGCGGACGGGCCGGCGACCGTCGGCGTCATGGCGCCCGGCGCGTACGGGTTCGGCACCGCGAAGCGCGAGATCATGCACGTGGTCTCCGGCGCCCTGACCGTCCGGCTGCCCGGCTCCGAGCAGTGGGAGACGTTCGAGGCAGGCGAGCGGTTCGACGTACCGGCCGACAGCGCGTTCCAGGTCAAGGCCGACGTCGAGACCGCCTACCTCTGCGAGTACCGTGACTGATTCCGGCCGCGCGGCCCGCCGGTAACGACCGGCACACGGGCGACCGCGAGTACCGCGATCGCCTCGACGGCTACTACACGGGCGGCACGGCCCTCAGACGGCCACTGGCGACAGCGACGGGACCCGCACCACCGGGCGGGACGCGACACCTCGCCGGTGACATCCGCCGCGCCACGCGCCGCCCCGTCCCCGACAGCGGCGGTGCCCCCTTCAGACATCACACACCCGGCCCTCCCGTGGGCTCGTGGGCAGGCGTCGGCACAGGAGTTGCCGAGTAAGTCCGAGGGGCGTCAGGGGTCAGGGGTCGGGGAGGTCGAGGGTGGCGAGGGCTCCGCCGTCGGGGGCGTTCGCGAAGGTCAGCCGGGCGTTGAGGACGAGCGCCTGCCCGGTGGCGATGGTGAGGCCGAGGCCGTGTCCTTGGCCGCGTTCGGCGGCCCCGGTGCGGAAGCGCTGCGGCCCGTCGGCGAGGAGGGCGTCGGGGAAGCCCGGTCCGTGATCGCGTACGGTGATCCGGCTGCCGGTGACGGCGACTTCGACGGGGGCGGTGCCATGCCGGTGGGCATTGGCGAGAAGGTTGGTGAGGATCCGCTCCACGCGGCGCGGGTCGGTGCGGACGGTGGCGGGCCTCGTCAGCCGCAGGCGGACATCGCCGTCGCCCCTCCCGCTCACCTCGTCGACGAGATCGCCCAGGGGGACCTCGTCGAGTCGGGCGCTCTCGACGCCGGCGTCGAGGCGGGAGACCTCCAGCAGGTCCTCGACCAGGGCGCGCAGGGCGCGGACCTGCGTGCGGACCAGGCCGGCGGCCTCGTCGTCCTCGGGCAGCAGACCGGCGGCCGTGACCAGGCCCATCAGCGGGGTGCGCAGCTCGTGGGCGACGTCGGCGGTGAAGCGCTTCTCCGCGGCGAGCCGGCCCTGGAGTGCCCCGGCCATCTCGTCCACGGCCGTGGACATCTCGGTGATCTCGTCCCGGGCGCGGCCCCGGCGGCCGATCCGGGCGTCGAGGTCGCCGTCCGCGATCCGGCGGGCGGTCCGGGACCCGTGGCGCAGGCGCCGGTTCATCCGTTCCGCCGCCAGCACGGTGAGGGGGACGACAACGGCCAGGGCGGCGAGGGCGGCCTTGACGATGCTGCGGTCCAGCAGCTGGAGGCTGCGCACGGTGGCGCTCATGTCGGTCCGCACCACGAGCACCTGACCGTCGCCGACCGGGACGGTTGCCCACATCCAGTACCAGTTCGGTGCTCTGACGTCGTACCACAGGGCGTACTCCCCCGGAGCCTTCGAACCTTCGAGGGCCTCGGCCAGCGGCCGGGGCAGGCCGGTCCGGGGCTCGAGGGAGGCGTTGTCGGGACGGCGGCCGGTGCGGGAGAGCTCCTGCTCGGCGGCGCCCAGTTGCGCGATCGCCTGGTCGCGCCCGGTCCGCTCGCCCTGCTCCGCGGTCGCCCGGTGGACGAGCAGGCCGATCACCACCGCGACCGCAGCGCAGGCGAGCACGACCAGGGCGGTGATCTTCCAGCGCAGGGAACGCGGGTCCAGGGGGCGCGGGCCGGTGCGTCGTACGGTCATCGCGTCAGCTCCGCAGGAGCTTGTAGCCGAAGCCCCGGACGGTTTCGATGCGGTCGGCGCCGATCTTCTTGCGCAGCCGTACCACGCACAGGTCGACCACCCGGGTGTCGCCCTCCCAGCCGTAGTCCCACACCTCGCGCAGCAGGCGGCGGCGGTCCAGGACCGTGCCGGGACTCTCCGCGAAGACCAGCAGCAGGCGCAGTTCGGTGGGCGTGAGGGCAACGGCACGGCCGTCCAGACGGACGTCCAGGCCGCGCGGGTCGATGGTCAGGCCGCCGAAGGTGAGCAGGTCGGGCACGTCCTCCGCGGGGAGGTCCCGGTGGCGGCTTCCCGGCCCGCCCGGCGCGGCCGGCTCCTGCCGAGCGGGCTCCGCGGCCGGGCGCTGGTGGAAGGTGGCGCGGCGCAGCAGGGAGCGGATGCGGGCGACGAGGACGGGGATGTCCACGGGCTTGACCACGTAGTCGTCGGCCCCGGCCTCCAGGCCGGCCACGACGTCGAGGGCGTCGCCGCGGGCGGACATCATCAGGACGGGGGTGAGGGTCTCCTCGCGCACGCGCCGGCACAGGCTGATGCCGTCGAGGCCGGGCAGCATGACGTCCAGGATCAGGACGTCGTGTGCGCCGGCCCGCACGGCGTCCAGGCCGTCCAGGCCGTCGCCGGTGACGTCGACCCGGTAGCCGTAGCGTTCCAGGGCCAGCTGGACCGAGCGGCGGATGACCGCGTCGTCCTCGACGAGGAGCACGTTGACCGCTTCGGGTACTCGGGTGGCGGACAAGAGCTCTCCGGTGTCGTCGCCTGGGGGTCGGGTCATCATTCCAGCACGTCCGGGGCCGGTCCCCGTCGCCGGGGGCCGCCGGGGGGAGCGCGCCGCCGGGGGCGGTGGCGGGTGGCCGGGGGGGTGGCGGGTGGCCGGGGGGGCGGTGGCGGGTGGCCGGGGTGGTCACAGCTTCAGGGACGCCGCGACCGGGAGATGGTCACTGCCGGTGTCCGGCAGGGTCCACGCGGAGCGCGCGGTGATGCCCTTCACCAGGATCTGGTCGATGCGCACCACCGGGAACGGCGCGGGCCAGGTGAAGCCGAAGCCGTCGCCGGCTTCCTGCTGGGCCGAGCGCAGCGGCCCGGTGAGCGGGTGCAGCGCGGAGTCGTCGAAGGAGCCGTTGAGGTCGCCCACGACGACGATCCTCGTGAGCGGCTCGCTGTGTACGGCCGCGGCGAGTTTGGCCGCCGCTTCGTTGCGGGCGGCGGTGGTGAACCCGGCGTCCGGGCGTACCCGGACCGAGGCGAGGTGCGCCGTGTAGAGGGCGAGGGGGCCCTTGGGAGTGAGGACGGTGGCGCGCAGGGCCCGGGTCCAGGGCATGATCTCCACCGGTTCCACGTCCTGGAGCGGGTACTTGCTCCACAGCGCGATGCCGCCGTGCACCTCGGAGTGGGCGTAGGTGGCGGCCAGCTCGCGCCGGTAGGTCTCCTGCGCCCGGCCCGCCAGTTCCTCCACCGCCACGACGTCGGCTCCGGAGCCGGCCAGGGCGCGTGCCGTTCGGCGTGGGTCGGGGTTGTCCTCGTTCACGTTGTGGCTGACAACGGTGAAGTCCCCGCCGCCCGCCCGCTTGTCGACCAGGGCCGGTGCGAACAGAACGCTCCAGACGAGAGCGGGCAGCAGGACGGCCACCGCTGCGAGAGCCGAGCGCCGTAGTGCGGCGAGGAGGAGAAGCAGCGCGATGCCCAGGCCTGACCAGGGCAGCACGGTCTGCCAGAGGCTGACCAGGTTGAGCGGGCCGCCCGGCAGCCAGGGGCCCAGGACCATCACGGCGGCGAGCACGGCGGCGGCTCCCGCGATCAGCCACCCGCGCCGCCCCACAGCACGACGGGCCGGCCGCGGCGAGCGCGTCGGGCGCGTCGGGCGCGTCGGGCGGCGAAGGACGCGGTCGCGAAGGACGCGGTAGAGAGGGACGTGGTGGCGGACCGTCCGACCACGGGGCCCATGCCCACCGTCGTCGCCGGGCCCGCCGGCCGACGTGGCGCTGTCCACGGGCGAGGGCGTCGTCGCGGCCGTTCCGGTGCGCGCGCTCATGCCCACTCCTGCCGGCCGCCGTCGAGAGCCGGCAGGACACCGGGCAGCTTCTGCCGCAGGGCGTCGACGAGCCGCCCGCTGCGCTCCAGGGCGGCCCGCAGGCCGTCGGCGGGAGTGGTACCGGCACGCTGGCCGAGCACCACGCCGTAGACGAGCCGGCGCCCCGAGCCGTCCGTGCCGTCAGCGACCTCCAGCGCCCACATCAGGTTCCCGCCCGCCGAGGTGGTCGAACCGGTCTTGAGGCCCACCACTCCGGGCAGGTCGAGCAGCCTGTTGGTGTTGCGCAGCGGTGCGGCGCGGCCCGGGAGCGTGGTGTCGCGCAGGGCCACCGTGGCCCGCAGCGCCGGGTCCTTCATCGCCTCGCGAGCCAGTTTGAGCTGGTCGGCGGCGGTGGACACGGTCGTGGCCTCAAGTCCGCTGGCCCCGGTGTAGGTGGTACCGGTCATCCCCAGCCGGGCCGCCTGCGCGTTCATCCGGGCAACGAACGCGTCCTCACTGCCCGCGTCCCACCGGGCCAGCAGCCGGGCCACGTTGTTGGCGGAGGGCAACAGCATCACCTCCAGCAACTTGCGCTGGGTCAGGCGCTGCCCGGCGGTGACGGGGGCGGTGGACTCGTCCGTCGCCTCCGCCTCTTCGGCGGCCCGCGCGTCGACCGTGATCGTCGGCCCGTCCTCGCCGTCCTGGAGCGGGTGGTCCCTGAGAACGACGTACGCCGTCATCACCTTGGTGACACTCGCGATCGGCACCGGCTGCTGCGGCCCTCTGACACCGAGCACACCGACCTTCGCCGCCGCGACGGCCGACTGGCCTTCCTGCGGCCACGGCAGACCCAGCGCCGTGATCGCCTCCGGTACCGGCAGCACCAGCGCCCCGCCGGCCCGGATGCCGCTGCCGACGGCCGCGTCGCCGCCCTGCCGGGCAGCCAGCGCGCCACCACCGGCACCGGCCCCGGCGAGCAGGACAACGGCCGAGGCCCAGAGCGCTCCACGACGGACCGGAGCAAGCCGACCGGGCGAGGAAGGCCGCTCCCGGTCCCCGTTCCGGTCTCGGTCCCGGTCCCGGTCTCGGTCCCGGTCTCGGTCTCGGTCTCGGTCTCGGTCTCGGTCTCGGTCTCGGTCTCGGTCTTCGGATGGTGTGGGAACTGACACGACAACGGCCTCCCGGAGCCAGAGGGACAAGGTCCCGGGGCCGCGGCCACCGGGTGTACCCACAGACTCCGCGACCGGCGCTTCGGCCCGGTCGTAGCGCGGCTTCCGCCATCACGCAGTCGTGTATCAACCATGTACCGGACCACCGGCGCCCCAGACCGGGCAGGAGCCCCGCAAAGCCGGACAGCCCGACCCGCCGGGCCGGACCCCGGCGGGGGGTGCCCCAGGCGGTGCCCCGCCGGACCGATCACCTGACAGCGCACCTACGCCGATCGCCCTTTCGTGACACCGACCCTTGGTACAGCCCTGCCACCGGGGGAATCGCGGGTAGTCTCACGACCCGGCGCCACGAAATCCCGACTCGCGCCGGGCCAGGCGGCCGGGGCCGGAACGGGCGGCGAGGTGGGGGGTGCGTCGGCCCGCCGCTCAGCCGGGTGGTCAGGCCGCTGACCCGTAGGGAGCGAGCCGGCGGGCGAGGTCCGCGGTGACGTCGGCGTTCTCCAGAGCGGTGGCGAGCGGGGCGGGCAGCGGGCCATCGGATGGCGTGGTGTCGTCGGCCCCGGGTGTCGGCGACCCCGGGGGCCCGTTGAACCAGGCACGGACGAAGTCGGCGACGGGGGCGGGGGCCGGCAGCGCGCCGTCGTCGGCGAAGGCCTCGGCGGCGTGCTCGTCGCGGCCGCGGCGGCCGTGGCCGTCGTAGTCGATGCCGAGCCAGCCGGTGATCTGGCGCCGGGTGAGCGCCGTTCGTACGGGCTCGTCCTCGTCGTCCTGGTCGTCCTCGCCCAGGTCGATGAACGCCTCCCGCAGCATCGCCTCTCCGTCCTCGGTGGCGTAGTCGGTGGAGCGGTCCGGGCCGGTGTCGTCGCCGGCCTCGCGGACCGCTCGGATCACGGCGTCGATGTACGGAACGTGCGGCAGGCGCTCTGTCGTCCGCGGCACTCCCTCTGGCACTCCCTCTGCTCTCGCCACGACGGTGCCCTGCGTGAGCGTCAACCCTCGGCCGCGGTTCGGGAACTGGCCGCCAGCGCCTCGCCGGCCCGCCGCTCCTGCGATGCCGGCCGGGGAGGTGTAGACGGTCCCGTGATTCCCCGGGTGCCCGGGGGCAGTGGCGGATGAGCGCCCGGGCCGTCCGGCGTGCTCGGATCGGCGCGGCTTCATGGCGCCCGGCATCGCCTGTCCGCCGCCCGACAACTCTAATCGGATAGTTCATCCGTTTCTATGCTACCGTCCCAGCAAGCGGATGAACTATCCGGATATCGGAGTGGAGGGGCACATGGCGAAGACAGCTGTGGTCACAGCGGGGACGGCCGGCATCGGGCTGGAGACTGCCCTGGGACTGGCCGCCGCCGGGTTTTCGGTCACCGTGGTCGGACGCGACGCCGACCGCGGCGCCCGGGCGGTCGGCCGAATCAACGCGACGAACCCGGCACATCCCGGACGGTTCCTGCCCGCCGACCTCGGCTCGCTCGACCAGGTGCGCGCGCTCGCCGACCGGATCACCGCCGAGCACGCCGCCTCCGGCGACCCGCTCACCGTGCTGGTCAACAACGTCGGGGCGATGTTCCCGCAGCGACGGACCCTGGACGGCATCGAAGCGTCGTTCCTCGTCAACCACCTCTCGCCGTACCTGCTGACGGAACTGCTGCTGCCCACGCTGACAGTCGGGGCGCCGAGCAGGATCGTGAACGTGACCTCGGGCGCGGTCGGGCTCGCGAAGAAGGCCTTCGACGCCGTCGAGCCGCCCGGCGGCTACTACGGCTTCCACTGGTACGGCCGCGCCAAGCTCGCCAACCTCGCCTACACGCTCGACCTGGCGAACCGACTGAAGGGCACGGCCACCTCCGTCTTCGCCGCCGACCCGGGAGGCGCCGCGACCGACATGACCAACGGCACCATGACCGACCCGAAGATCGTCTCACCGGCCCTGCGACTGCTGTGGCCGCTGGTGCGCCGCAAGTTCGACCGCTCCACGTCGGGCCCGGCGTCCGTGGCCGCCCGGTCCTCGATCGTCGCCGCCACCGACGAAGCCCTCGCGGGCCGGACCGGCATCGTCATCGGGGCCCAGGCGCGCCCGGTGACGCCGCTGCGCGCAGCCACCGACCCCCGCATCGCCCAGGACGTGCGCCGGCTCAGTGAACGGTACGCACCCCTCACCGCCGCCTGACAGTGCCAGGCGGTGCGGGCGCTGTCGGCGGTGCCATCCGGATGGAGAATCCGGTTAGCATGTCCCCCATGACGATGCCCCTGCGCAAGGACGCGGCACGCAACTGGGACCGGATCGTCGCGGTCGCCCGTGCACTGGTCGACCAGGGCACACCCTTGCAGCTGAACGACGTCGCCGGCCGCGCCGGACTCGGAGTCGGCACCGTCTACCGGCACTTCGCCACCCCCGAGGCGCTACTGGAGACCGTCGCCGCTCCCTGCCTGGAAGCCCTGGCCGACCACGGGCGGCAGGCTCTGGCCGGCACCGACCCCTGGCACGCCCTCGAAGGTTTCCTGTTCCGCACCGTCGAAGCGCAGGTCACCGACGCGTCCCTCGCCCCGGTCACCGCGGCAGCCACCGACACCCTGCCGCGCACCACGGAACTCAAAGAGACGCTTCGGTCGGTCGGCACCGCACTCCTCGACCGGGCTCGCGATGCCGGAGCGGTCCGACCTGACCTGGCCGCCACCGATCTCGTCCCGCTCATGTGCGGCATCGCCCACGCCGTCAATGTCCACGGCGGAAAACCCGCCGCCCGGATCGACACCGCCCACCGCTACCTGGCCACGCTCCTCGAAGGACTGCACGCCACGCCACAGCACGCGTGAGAACACCGCCCGCGCACCGACCGGGATGATCCGTACCGGGGTGATCCGTACCTGCTGCCACCACCTGTGCGGCGCACCGGACTGCGATCGCCGTCCCCCCTGGGGAAATCGTGACCACGAGGGTGGGGAGCTCCGTGACGCGCGGAAACGGTCGAAGGCGGGGAACTCCGTGACCGCCGACAAGGGTGCAACGCACCCGCCGCAACACGGCCTGCCAGCCATCCAGCAGAGGTAGAGGCCCAGTTCAGGGGTGCAACACGCAGTCTCCCGTCGCACCCCGCGACACGTCAGGGGCCGAGACACAGGACAGCAGCAGCCACCACAGACCGCACCGCCAGGACCAGGAGGCAGACAGCCCGACAGCGGACATCAGGCGGCGGGCGCCGGCGGCCCCCGCCGCCGGCGCCCGGCGTCCGGCCCGTCCGGGTCGCCGTCCGGTTCGGGTCAGCAGGTGCCGACGCGGCCGTTCAGCCGGGACCAGACCGCGGTCCACGGACCGTCGTTGTGGGGACGATAGATGACCAGGTTCCCGTCGTTCTGCAGGCGCAGCCAGTTGACAGGCGGGTTGCAGCCGAGTGCGGTTCCGGAGGCCCACAGGGCGCGCATGGAGCGGTCGTAGACGACGAGGTTGCCGTCCGACTGCATGATGACCCTGCCCGGCGAGGTGTTGGCGGTCCCGGTGGTCCAGACCGCGTGTCCGCCCTCGTCGTACTGCACGAGGTTGCCGTCGTTCTGGTAGACGAGCCGCTGATCGCCGTTACCGGAGACCAGCGAGTCGCCGGGGAGCAGACAGGTGCGCCAGTCCATGTGGTCCCAGCCACGCGGGTTCCGCGTGCACTTCCACTCCTGGTCGACGGCGTCGGCCGACGCGCTGGTGGCGGTGGTGAGGCCGATGCCGCCGGCCAGGGCGGTCGCGGCGATTGCGAGTGCGACGAGCCGCTTGGACGTCCTGCGGATGGTCATGGCGTTCCTCCTCGCCCCGGAGCGTTCCCGACCGCTCCCGGGCCTGCGGTTCATGGCGGCGCGGTACCCCTCCCCGCCCCACCGATGGTCCGGAGCCCCGTTCAGCGGCCCCGTACCTGACAACGCTCCGCACACGACCAGCGGTTCAGACACCCGGACGACGAAGCGGCCACCCGGACGAGCACACGTCGAACCTCCGGGGACAGGACGGTCATCCCCTCCAAGGTGATCGGCTGGTGCTTCCGGCCCGGCAGCAGCACTCCCCGGCCCTCCCGTGGCTGCTGTTCGTCCTGGCCGACACCCGCGAGCGGGCCGCCCGCCAGCGCGTACGCGATCTCAAGGCCGATGCCGACGGCCACCCGATGGTGCGGCGGATGCCGACCGGCGTGAAGGCCGGCGCTGCCCGCCTGGCCGACCTCGAGGACCCGGTGCGGGGCCTGGGACCTGTAGTCCTGCCCGCCGGCCCGGCCCGCGCCATGCCGGGGCCGGGCCCGGACTCCGGGGCGCCGTCAAGGTGCCCGGCCCCGGCCTCACGAGATTCGTCAAGGTGTCCGGCCCGTCTCCACGGTGGGGGGCCGGCCATCGAGGAGTCCACCACGTCTCCTGTGCCATGGAACCTTGATCGATTGCCATCGAAGATGGACGGCCTGCTGTTGTGTCTCCGAGGGTTGACCGCGTGGGTCAGCGGCTTGTTCGCACGTAGGCCACGGTGCCGGGCGTCGTTGTGTCGGCCTACCCCGACCGCTACCAGTTGGAGGCCGCCGCCGCGCAGCGGATCGTCAACGCCGACGGCACCGCGTCCACCGCGTCCACCACGCCCCCGAAACCGCACTCGCTGCCGACCGGGGCCCTGGTCGAGTCGGCCGCCGGGCCGACGTGGTGATGATCGCCGGTGCCCGGGCTCCCGCCGCGGCCTCCGACGTCACCGCGGACCACTACGACCTGAGCTGGATCGTGCTCGTCGACGACACCGCGTTCCGGTCGCTGCCCGGCCTTGCGCCGGCGGGCACCGTCGTCCTCGACCAGTCCGGCTCCGACGCGAGCCGGTACGTGGCGGTCGACGGCGCGGCGCTGCCGATCTCCGGCGCCGAGTGGACGGCCGACGGCTACGAAACCCGCTCGCTGATGGGCGTTCCAGCCCCTGCCGGATAGCCTCACCTGCGACTCTTCCTCCAAGCAACCGCTGGCAGGAAGCCGCGTCCCACTGACACCGCGCCCGAACATCCCCACCGGCCGGCTCGACGGGCGCGCCGATACCGCACCCTGCGCCATGCCCGAGGCCGTCGCGAACGACCGTTCCGCCGCTACCGGGCGAGCAGGGCACTGACGGTCTTGCCGCCGCCCTCCCGACGTACGACAGCGGTCGCACGGGCAAGACGGTTGACCATGGGCCAGCCGAAACCCCCGGCGCCGCCGTCGAGGTCCGGGGTCCGCATGCGCGGCAGCCGCGAGCTGCGGTCGTGCACGGCCACCTCCACACCGTCCGCCTGCGCGGTCAGGTCCAGAGTGAACGTGCCGCCGCCATGGCGCAGGGCATTGGTGACGAGCTCCGAGACGACGAGAAGCACCGTCTCCGCAGCCTCGGGCGTGGACGCCGGGACGAGGCCGTCGAGGAACCCGCGCGCTCTCTCGCGCGCGGCCGCGACACACGAGCCCGAACCGAGGGCCGCGACCTCAACGCTCACCATGCCCATCATTCACCTACTTCCTGCGTCGCCGACCCCGCTCCATCCTGCCCGAACCTTGTGCCCCGCCATGAGAGCGCCAACCCCGCCACGATCACCCCGCTGCCCACGCCGGTCCCCCGCGTCCGCCCCTTCCATGCGCGTGAACGGTTTGCTCGTTGCACCTGCTGACGTTGCGGAACGGGGTCGGGCGCTGAAGGAGATCGACCTGCTGTAAGCGATCGGCATCGAGGAGGATCCGGAGCTGTGCCAAGGCGAACTTGCGAGCCCTCGGGAATGAATCCCAGGATCTCTCGGCTGTCGATCAAGCCGGGGTGAGCACAACTGCCCGGCTCCATATGTGTGCAGCTTTGAGGGAGTGTCAGCAGTATGTCCGTTACACAGCCTGCCGCCGAGCGCGTGCGTGTCTCCGCGGAACCCGACTGGTACGAGTCGGCCGGTATATCGCTCGGCGTCCGAGTCGGGAACTTGGTCTTCACGTCGGGGCAGGCGCCGATTGATGCCCAGGGGGCCACGGTCGGCGCGGGGGACTTCGAGACGCAAGCCCGTCAGGCGCTCGCGAATCTTCCGAATGCGTTGCACGACCGGGACGAACTGTGGGGCGGCGCCCCACTGGCCTGGAGTGATCAACATGGCCAGAGGGCGGCGCCCGCCTTCACTCGCGAGGTGGATCTTGCAGGCCGGGCCGCCCCGGGGCCCGCAGAACAGCGCGTGCGCCTTTCCCCGCACTCGCGGCGCTGTTCTGCGGGCCCCGGCGGCATGCCGGTGGGCCCGGCAGGAGGTGGAGTTCCACGGTGAACGACCAGAACTCACAGGGCGGAACCATGTCGCAGTTCTACCGGTGGGAGCGGGTACTTGACGGCGACCCTTCAGGGCGCGGGTTGTAGCCTGACCCGCCCCGAGGGCCCGGTCCGAAGCCTTGGCACGGTTCGGGCCCACAGTCCGGCGGGTGGCCCGCTGAATCCCTCATCTGGAGCCAGTTGCGAGAGGAGCGCCCCGTGCCGACCGACACCCCGGTCCTCGTGCACGTTTCCGATCGATCCTTCGGCCTGCTGGACACCGGCCTTATCCCGGTCGGCCCTGAAGACGACTACTCCAACGGTCTGGTCATCACCATGACCTCAGGTGCCCGCATCCACACCGGTATCCACACCGGGCCGGCGCGTGCGTACGTCACCGTTCTCACCGCCCGCCCCGACGACGGGAAAGGCCCGGACCCGCGCTGGAGCGAGGTCGTCGAGGCCAGCGTCCACGCCCCGCGCGGGAATCTGCGCGTCGACTCGCTGTCCGACGGCCCGGTGCCCGGACTTCCCGTTCTAAGCGCGCAGGGCCCGGGCTGGTACCGCATCCTCGTCAAGGCCCGCGGCCGGGACACCGCACCCGACAGCGTTGTCAGCGAACCCGTCGAGGACTACGAGATCACCATCTGGCCTGAGCCGCCGTCCCGTTCGCACATCATCCAGACCCAGGATCAGTGCGGTCACGGCTTGAGGCTGGCAGCCGGCCGCTACCCCGCACCGCCGCCCCGAGCCCCCTCCATGCCGTGCGGCAGTACGGCCGAGGAGGAACGACAGGCCGCCAACCTCGCGCGCCTTCGTGCCATGGGCGCCTCACCGTCCTCGGACCCGGACCCGGCCATGCAGCCGTGGAAGCCCATGCCGGACCAGCCCGCACCTCGGCCGCGCAACCCGGGGCCTACTATTTGAAGCCGTTCCACCAGGGCGAGAGCATGTGGGCTGAGCCACAAACGCGAACCCACGCTCCAAGCCCATCTCGCCGCGCAACGTTGAAGATCAAGATCGGCAAACAGGGCAACCCTGTGTGGCTGGTGATACAAGTCGCCTCACAGTCGACCGTTGGCGCCTACCGTCGGATTGCCGCGGTGTCAACGGCCGCCGGCGTTCGGCACTGACCCACCCCGTTCCGGCCGGTGGAACGCCCGACGCCGGGAGGCAGTTCTGCCCGGTCGCTTGCTCAGCCTTGTTCCGGGCCGAACGTCCTTGTCGGTGGCTTCGTCTACGGTCTTCCCATGCGTGATCAGCTGTCGATGCAACTGAAGGGAACTCAGGTGGACGGTTCAGGAGACGTGCGGGCGGCCTGGGCACGGTTCACCGCGTGGCTCGAACGCTACGACCCCGGGGTCGTCGCCGTCCTCGGCGGGCCGGGGGACTCGGAGGCCATCGGCCGGGCCGAGGTGCGCATGGGTCTGGCACTGCCGCCGGAGCTGCGGCAATGGCTCCTCGCACACGACCTGGACACCGGCTGGCGGGGCGAGCCCCGCGAGACCCTGGTGGAGCGGGGCTGCGACGTACCCGTTCCCGGCGGTCATCTCCTGCTCGGCTTGGCGGACATCGAGCGGGTCTACCTCCACCGGCTCGCCGTGGAGCGAATGGAACCCTCCGACGATCCGGACTACCCGTCGTGGCGCCCGGAGTGGGTGCCGATCACGGCGGAGCGCGACGGCCTCTACGGGACGTTCCTGGACACGGCCAGCGGGACGGTCGGCAGGTGGGCCGAGTACGACCTGCCCGACGAAGGCGTCCACGCGTCGCTGTCCGCCTTCTTCCAGCAGGCGGCGGACGAGTTGGAAGGAATCACCACCGGTGACTGGCGCGGCCCCGGCGCGCCCGTGCGAGCCTAGCGCGACGCGCCCCAACCGGAGGACGAGGCGATACGCCACTGGACCCGCACTCACGGCATGGTTGTGAACGACGCTGCTGGCCCGGTGAAGCCTTGCCGCCCGTTGCCGAAAGCGACGGTCATCGCGTTATGACTCATGGACAGGAGCACGAGGTCGCCGCAGGGGACGGGGAGCCGCAGACGAGAGGGCACCAGCCGCAGCACGGCCGGGGTTGCCTGATCGGCCAGCAGGCAAGCCTTCTTGCTCGGCTCTCCGACGTGCCTCCCGGGTTGAACTCTCGCGACCGCCGGCGGGATCAGTTGAGCAGGCCCACGCGACGGTACCCGAGGAGGTCCTCGGGCTCGTAGATGGCCGTGCGCGTCGTCGGTCCGGGCCGGGTTGGGTCGGTCGAACCGCGGCAGCGCTTCGGCCTCGGCGTCGAACAGGGCGGTCCCGGAGCCGTATCGATCCGGTGGCACAGGGCAGTGCCCGGGTCTGACCGACCGCCTTCCGATGGCGCCACCCGGCTGGAGGACTTGAGTCTCCTGCTCTTGTCTACGGATCCCGGGCTGGGCGGCCCCGGTCTCGGCGTTCGGACCTGCGGAAATTCGTGATCACAGGTGGGTCACGTGATCTTCACAGCGGCCGCCGCGTGCCGGAGGCTGTCGCCCGTGAAGAACGTCCTCTGGTCCACGCTCGCCGCCCTGTCGGCCACCGCCCTGTTCGCCGACGACAGGCCCGCCACCCTGCGGGTCCGGCTTCTCGCCCTGGCGGGCCTGGTGCTGTCCGCGCTGGCCACCCAGGCATGGGTCCTGGCCACCGCCCGCCTACAGAGCAAGCAGATCGCCTACGTCAGTCTCGGGCGCGGCCGAATCCTGGCCGAAGTCGTGATCGGCGAGACCCTCGTCCAGTTGAGGAAGATTCCGGGACCGCTGGACGTCGCCTGGTTCGCGTGCCGTGCCCCGCTGGCGAGGCTGCGCGTGTGGCTCGGCACCGCCCTGTCGGTCGTCCTCCAACTCGCGGCCGGGGCCTGGCTCCTGGGCACGAGCGCCTGGCCCGTGGGCGCGGCCGCGATCGGCGCGACACTCGTACGGGTGGCATCCACCCTGCGCGGCCCCTTGGGCACCGGCCGGATCCTCCTCGTGGTCCCCTTCAAGCCGTCGTCGCTCCCGCTCAGCTCCTCCGCCGACGTCCGGGCCACGACCGCCGTCCTCCAGGGTCGTGTCGCGGACCTGCGCGCCGCCGTACCGGAACTGACCGAGCAGGACCGGCCGGATCTGGACCGCGGACTGCTCGCCCTCGCCGAGGGCCGCTACGCCGAGGCGGAGCAGTGGGGCCGCGCGGCCGCAGCACAGGGCTGGTCCGACGGCCGCCACAGCGAAATCCTGCTGGTCAGCAGCGCAATCGCCGGCGCGGCGGACGCGGGGACGCTCCCGCGTGAGAGCTACCTGCCCCGCCTGAGCAGCGCGATGGACGCGATCGACGCCCCCAAGGCCAAGGTCGACCTCATGGTTCCCGCCAGCGCCGACCTCGCACGCTTCGAGGACCGGACCGACGACGCCGTCACCACCGCCAGACGCCAGCAGAACCGACACCCCGAACGCCTCTGGCGGGCCGAGGCGGCATGCACACTCGCCGGCGCACTCACCCACGCCGGACAGTTCGACCAGGCCCAGGACGCCCTCCGCCGCGCCCACCGACTCTGCCCCGGACTGGCCCGCACCGCACACATGGAACGGCTGCTCGGGGAAGCCCGGGACCGCGCACCCACCGAGGTCACGCCCGCCACTCCGTGAACCTCCCGGCAAGGCGCCCGGGGCGCGAGGAGATCGTCATGGGTACCTGGGACGTCGGCCCGTTCGAGAATGACAAGGCCGCGGACCTCGCCGGGGTCAAGACCGGCGGCCGCCGAGGAGAACACCCCGTCCGACCCGGATCACGGTCAGTGCCGACTTGCGCTTGTCGTACGCCGCCTGATCGAGGCCGAGTGAGAAGGCGTGGACGCGCTTGTAGGGCGGGAAGTCGGTGGCAGCGCGGCCCATGTGACGCCGTTGTCGAACTCTGCCCGGCCGCACTGCGCCGCCCCCCAGCCACGGAGCGCTGCTCCACTCCCTCGGGGACCACCTGGAGCTGTACGAGCGCGCCCTGAGGGTGCCCCCCGACACCACCCACCGCTCCTCGGGCAGAAGACAACCGATCAGCGCTCCCTCGCCGAGGCCTATATCTACCTGACGCCGCACGCCGGCCGGCGCGGGCTGCTCACCGTCGCCCTGAGGGACACCCCCGAGGCACATGTGCGGGATTTCGCCGTCCAGGTCCACAACGCCATCGCCGATACCGGACCCGTCCTCCGACAGCTCCGGGCCCGGTCTACTCAGTCCTCCGCGTCCTGACTAATCTTCAACGAAGTTTCACGATATGTCGATTACATAACATTCAGAAAGGGACATGGTGGGCAAACTAACTGCGCGGGTCCTCATACCTTCGCTGCTCGGCGTCCTGTTGGTTCCCCTGTCACCAGGGTCGTCATCTGCGGCCACGGCACCGTCCGTGTGGGTGGAGAGCGGCTACGACCACGTCTTCTCGTCCTCGGCCGCCCCCGGCCGCGCCACCCCGCGGGTCGACCTGTTCGCCGCCCGCAACGAGACCCAGGCCGCCCAGATCGCGGTACGCGCCGACGCCCAGCTGACCGGCCTCCACCTGGTCCCCGGCGACCTGGCCGGTCCGGGCGGGGCCACCATCCCGGCCTCTCGGATCACCGTGAACCGGGAGTACAACCACCCGAACGTCGACAAGAAGACCGACTGGGCGGGCAACGACCACCAGGAGCCCCCGGACGGCGGGTCGAGCTACTACGACGCGCTGGTCGAGAACACCCCGTACAGCCTCGCCGCCAACACCACCCAGCCGTACTACTACAGCGTCGCGGTGCCGACCGGGCAGGCCCCCGGGGTCTACACCGGGCGGGCCACCGTGCAGAGTTCGGCCGGCGCCGTGGACGTCCCGGTCTCGGTGACGGTGTACGACGCGGCGGTTCCGCCGGCCAATCGGTCGACGTTCCGGACGAACAACTGGTTCACCTCGGTCGGCTGGGACTACAACTGGACCGAGGCCTCGATCCCCGCGCAGTACACCAGGAGCGACGGCTCGGGCGCGCCGGTCCAGGCCTTCGACGAGGACTGGTGGAAGGTCATCACCAACTTCGCCGCCGACCACGCCAAGCACCGCAACAACGTCGTCTACGCGGACTTCCAGGCCCTGTCCATCCCGGACACCACGTCGGACGCCAACGGCAACCTGACCTTCAGCTGGAAGAACTTCGACCGCTTCCTGCAGACCTTCCAGGACGCCGGCGCCCTGCAGTACATCTACACCCCCACCCTGCTGGAGAGCAGCAGCGACCTGGAGGCCCTCGTCCCGAACGGCCGGGGCGGTGTCCAGAAGGTGTTCAAGCCGGCCGGTTCGGAGGAGGCCGGCACGTACCTGGACACGGTGTTCAAGGCGCTGAAGGACCACCTCGACACCAAGTGCCTGGACGCGGGGCCGACCTGCGCCCCGGGGCGGCGCTGGAGCGACGTCTTCTACATGAGCGCCGTCGACGAGCCCAACCCCGCCGACACCACCCAGACCCGGAACGCGGTGTGGCTCTACGAGCACTACAAGGGCGTGTTCCCGGCCGGCCTGAGCAACGAGTCCCGCCAGAGCCCGGTCCCCGGCATCGACGGCTCGCTCGGCACGGTGACCTCCATCGGCGGGCCGCAGTACGACGAGAACATGGCGTACTACCAGAACCTCCGCCTCTCCGGGAAGGACTTCTGGCTCTACTACTGCAACAACCCCACCGACAAGCACCTCAACCGCTACATCAGCTACCCGCTGTCCGACTCCCGGCTGACGCCGTGGATGGTGGCGTCCGCCGGCGGCAACGGCTTCCTGCACTGGGGCTGGAACATCTGGACCGACCCGTACAACAACTACGCCCCCCTCGACACCTTCAACGGCAGGATGGACGGCGACTTCTACCTCGTCCGTCCCGACAAGGCCACCTACGGCGTCTACGACAGCGTCCGCAGCGAGGCCCTGCTCGCCGGCATCCAGGACTACGAGCTGCTTCACCAGCTCTCCGCCACCAAGCCGGTGCTGGCCCGCGCCCTCATCGGCTCTCTGATCAGCGGCACCACCACGTTCTCCACCTCCGGCGCGGCGGCCGACCAGCGGCACAAGCAGATCCTCGACGCGCTCGCCTCCCCCGCCCCGGACGCGCTCTTCCCGTTCGACGACGACTTCGGCCCGGACAAGGACGCCTCCTGGCGCACCGCCCGCGGCTCCTGGTCGGCGGCCGGGGACGGCGGGTACGTGCAGGGTGACGCCAACTCCGGCTGGGACGTGGTCGCGGGGCTGGCCGGCCGCGCGTACCAGGACGTCTCCGCCTCCGTCGACCTCCGGATCACCGGGGTCAGGCCCGACGGCGGCGACACCAACTGGGCGGGCATGGTGGTCCGCAACCAGAACCCGACCGAGTCGCAGACCGGGTACCTGGTCGCGCTGCGCAACAACGGCGAGGTGTTCGTCAACCGCAGCGGCGTCCCACTGGCGTCCGCCACGGTCCCGGGCTACGCCCCGGGCCAGACGGTCAGCCTGCGGGTGTCCGCCCAGGGCGGCACGATCACGGTCTACGCCGGGGCCGTCCAGCTGCTCACCGTGACCGACCAGGGCTACCCGGTCGGCGGCTTCGGCCTCGCCACCGGGGGGGCGTCCGCCCGCTTCGAGCACGTGCGGCTCGATCCGGGCACCGACCCGGCGCAGAACGCCGCCGTCACCACCTCCAGCACGTACGAGGGCGACGGCTGGAGCACGGCCGCGCTGACCGACGGGCGCCGGGGCCTGGCCACCGGCACCAACGGCTGGAGCAGCAACACCACCGTGAACGCGGACCACAGCGAGTGGGCCCAGCTGGACCTCGGCTCGACCAGGCGGATCAGCCGGGTGGACCTCCACCCGCGCGCCGACGGTCCGGCCGCCGGCAAGGGCTTCCCGGTGGACTTCACCATCCAGGTCTCCGCGGACGGCTCCACCTGGTCGACCGTCGCCGACCGCAAGAACTACCCGAAGCCGTCGGACGCCTCCGCCCAGACCTTCCCGTTCCAGCCCGCCGACGTGCGCTTCGTCCGGGTGACAGGGACCAGGCTCGGCACCGACCCGAACGGCCACTACCGGATGCAGCTCGCCGAGATCGAGGCGGCGGGCGGCGAGCTGGCGGTCAACCGGCCGGTCCAGGCGTCGAGTTCGGCGGGCCCCTACAGCTGGCGGCCGGCCGCGGTCAACGACGGCGTCGCGAACTCCACCCTCGACCACTCGATGGGCTGGAGCAGCGCCCGCTCCGCCGGGGCGGTCGCGAACGAGTGGGTCACCGTGGACCTCCAGGGCCCCAGCCTGATCAGCCGGGTGAGCCTGAGCCCGCGCACCGACGGGGCCAACACCGGTCTGGGCTTCCCGGTGGACTACACCGTCCAGGTCTCGGCGGACGGCAGCACCTGGTCGACCGTCGCCACCCGGACGGGCACGCCGCGCCCCGGCGCGGCGCCGCAGGTCCTCACCTTCGCTCCGACCACGGCCCGGTACGTGAAGGTCACCGGCACCCGGCTGAGCGCCGACCAGTTCGGCGACTACTACCTTCAGCTCGGTGAACTCGGCGTCAGCTGACCCGGACCGTTCTCGGGCCCCCGACGGCATGGCGGTGTCCAGGGGTCGTTGCCGCACGTGGTTCGTCGTTCAGGCCGCGAGCAGTTCGTGCGGGCGCTCGGCCGGGGTCTCCCAGCCGAGCGCTTCGCGTGGCGGCCGTTGAGTTCGGCGGCGACGGCAGCGAGGTGTTCTGGGTCGTGGGCGGCCAGGTCGGTGCCCTTGGGGGAGCATTGCCGCAGCGAGCCGTTGGCGCCTCCATGCCCAGCGGCGAGTTCGTGTGGGGTGATGTGGTGCTGTCAAGAGGCCGGGTCGGCGGAGAAGACCGCTTCGGCGGTCAGGCGGACGGTGTCGGGCTCGTCGTCATCCGGGGCTGTCAGGCGGTGGCCCTGCCGAACAGGTGGTTGGCAGGAGCGTCCGGGTCGTCGCCGTAGAAGAACTCCGAAACCGCCTGGTGGAACTCGGTGCGGTCCAGCGCGCCGGAGCCGTCCCGGTCCAAGGCGGCGAAGACCTCGGCGCAGTCCTCGCCGGGAACGCCTGAGATCGAGTTGAACATCAGCTGGAACTCCGCCTGCTCGATCTTGCCGTTTCCGTTGAGGTCGACGAGGTCGAAGAAGCAGTTGGTGACCGGCTCGATCTGTTCCGGGAACCGGGCAGGATCGGTCAGGGCCCGCTTGAAGCCTTCGGTCATCTCCCGCAGATCGACCTTTCCGTCACCGTCCTGGTCCATCGGGGCGATCACGTTCGTCCAGAACTCGTCCATCCCCTCGGTGAGCCGGCGGGCGGTCGCGGAGTCGGGCGCGGTGGCCCGGGCGGCGATGTAGCGCTCGCTCATCGCACGGACGTCCTGCCGGGTGATGAACCCGTCGCCGTCGGTGTCGGCGCCCCTGAACCACTGGCCGTACTTGAGGTCTCGAAGTGCACTCATGACTGCGCACAGTATTCATTCGGTTACCCAATCGCAAACGGGTGAGTGGGGTATCCCGGCGGGCCGGCCAGTGGCCGCGCGTTTGACGACGGCGAACCCGAGACACGCCCCGACGGGGTCGGGAGTTCTTCGTGTCAACGTTCGAGGTGTGGCGGCACGAAGGCGAGCACCTCCGGAAGAGGGCCGTCGTAGACCTCGACGTCGACCAGCGCGCTGTGCGCACTCGGCCCCTGGGACAGGCGCGAGCAGCCTCGATCCGCGGTGAGGGAGTTCGGATTGCCGTGGCGGTCCAGGGTTCCGCTCAGGCCCGGCCGGACCGGATCCCACCACGCTCCCGTGGACAGCTGGACAACGCCTGGCATGACGTCGTCCGACAGGACTGCGCCCGCCAGGCAACTGCCCCGATCGTTGTGGACCCGCACGATCATGCCGCTTTCGATGCCGCGGGACGCGGCGTCCAGCGGATTGATCGTCACGGGCTCACGACCAAGGATCTTCGACTTGAGGCTGTGGCCGCCGTTGTCGTACTGGCTGTGCAGACGGGAGGCCGGCTGATTCGAGATCAGGTGCAGGGGGAATCGGTCCGACAGGCCGCCACGGAGCCACTCCACCGGTTCGAACCACGCCGGATGCCCGGTGCAGTCGTCGTAGCCGAACGAGTCGATCTCCTCGGAGAAGATCTCGATCCGACCCGACGGCGTCGTCAGGGGGAACCGCTGCGGATCTGAGCGCAGCGCCTCGAAGCTGCCGGGGAACGGTCCGCTCAGCGCCGGCAGCTCAGCGGTGGAGCGTCGCCAGAAGTCGTCGAAGCTTGGCAAGGCGGTGTCGTCGCCGAGGTTGGCCCTCGTCTGCTCGTAGAGGTGCCGGACCCATTCGATCTCGGAGCGCGACTTCGTGAACTCCTGCTCGTATCCGAGCCGGGAGGCCAGGGCGGTGAAGATGTGGTGGTCGGTGCGCGACTCACCCTCCGGCTCGCGGACCTTCGGCATCGCGACGAGGTGAGGGTCGGAGAACCCGGCGGCGAAGTCGTCGCGCTCGAGGCTGGTGGCGACGGGAAGGACGATGTCGGCGAACTTGGCCGTGGTGTTCCACCAGGCTTCGTGCACCACCACCGTGTCAGGAATCTGCCAGGCGCGGGCCAGCCGGTGGAGATCCTGGTGGTGGTGGAACGGGTTGCCTCCGCACCAGTAGATCAGGCGAAGCTCGGGCAGGGTGAGGCGCCGGCCGTCGTAGTCGATGGTCCTGCCCGGATGCAGCAGGGTGTCGGCGATCCGTGCGACAGGGATGAAATCCGCAACAGGGTTGGGACCCTGGGGAATCGACGCCACGGAGGGCCGGCCGGGGGCGACACCGGTCGCGTCCATCGTCGCGTAGCCCGCGCCCCAGCCGCAGCCGGGCCGCCCCATCGAGCCCGCCATGGCAGCCAGCACGACCGACATCCAGACTGGCTGTTCGCCGTGGTCCGCCCGCTGTATCGCGTAGTTGACCATGATGAGGGAAGGTTGCGTGGTGAGGCGGCGCGCGAGGTCGGTGATCGTGTCGCGGCTGATGCCCGTGATCGTCGCCGCCCAGTCAGCGTCCTTCGGGACGCCGTCCAGGTCGCCGACCAGGTAGGAGGCGAAGCGGTCGAACCCGACGCAGCACCGGCGCAGGAAGTCTTCGTCGTGCCATCCGTTGACCAGCATCGTGTGGGCGATGCCGAGCATCGCGGCGGTGTCGGTGTTGGGAATGACGGGTAGCCACTCGGCGTCGAGGAAACCTGCGGCGTCGCTGCGGATGGGGCTGACGTTCACGAACCGCACCCCGGCCGCTCGGCACTTCCGTTGCAGCTCCTGCGTCCGGTGCCGGGCCAGCCCGCCCGGGTTGACCTGGCTGTTCTTCAGGGCCAGCCCTCCGAACGCCACCACCAGCTCACAGTTCTCGGCGATCTCGTCCCACATCGGCATCCGGCACTGGTAGCTCCACGGGGCCCCGCCGATCACATGGGGAAGGATGACCTCCAAAGCCGCGGTGCTGTACGTGTTGCGCGAGTCGGTGTATCCCCCGCCCAACCCCAGGAAGCGGTGGAGCTGACCTTGCGCGTTGTGGAAGGCCCCCGCACTCGCCCAGCCGTACGATCCGCCGAACACCGCGCTGTCTCCGTGCTGGGCACGCACCCGACTCAGTTCCTCGCTCACCAGGGTGATCGCGTCGTCCCAACTCACCTCCACGAAGGCGTCCGTGCCCCTGGCCGTGTCGTGGACGCGCGGCAGACCGTTCAGCCAGCCCCTGCGGACCGCTGGGCGCAACACGCGAGCGCTGTCGTCGGCGGCTGTCACCATCCCGGGGCCGATAGGCGACGGCGCCGGGTCGTCGCTCCTCGGCTCGATGCGCACCAACCGGCCAGAATCGACCACCGCGATGAAACTGCCCCAGTGCGTCGCAACCGACATGCGTCGTTCCACCGTGCATCAACTCCACTCCTGATGTTTGCCCGGCTCCCGGACAGCGGTTGCCTACGCCGCAGGGCTCCACTTCACTCGGCGGGCCGCAGAACACAGGCTCCCCCTGCGGCCCGCCGCCCAACCCTGTAGGTGACGAGCCTTCCAAGGGCCGCACGGCAGCGCCGACCGACGCCCGGCAGGTCGCCAGCCTGTTCGAGTCAGCGGGCCAGCAGGAGGGAAGTCGAGGGCGCGAGAACGCGGGTGCGGCCCCTCATTCCCCGGGGCAGCCAGGAAGGACATCACCGAGTTCGCCTCGTCCGCGGACTTCCGGGTGGCGACGAGGAGCAGGCCGACGGCCACGCCGGCCAGCTCTGCCACCCGGCTTTCGGGCACGCCCTCACGGACCGCTCGCTGCACCATCGGGTGGACCCGCACGGAGCGGTGCTGGTCCGCCGGGTCGTGGTCGAGCAGGCTCCAGCGGTGTGACGATGCTCCCGCTACCTCCCGACGATGCCCTCGGTGCCGGTGGTGTGCTGCGCGGGCTCAGGCGACCGGCAGGTCACGGACGGCGGGACGGTGGTCGTGCTGACCCGCCGCGGCCGACTGCCCGATCTGGTCCGCCCGCTGACCACCTGGCGCGCCTCCAGGCCGTGGACCCGAGCGACCTGCCGCGCTCGGCGCGCTCGCCAACGTCCAGCCTCTCCGGGCTGCCCACGAGCCGCAGAGGGACGAGCTGACCATCCCGTTCCTCGGTCCCGAACGCGCCGCCTGGCCGTACCCGTTCGGCGACCTGCGCGGGCCGGCGCCACCCTGGCGGCGGGCAGCGACCGGACGGCGGCCGTCGCTCGAGCGCCGGGTGCGTCCGCCGGGGTGGCGGACGCACCCGGCGTTCCGGGCATCCCCCGGCATTCCCGGCGCACCCCCGGCGTCCCCGCCCGCGCCGGGGAGCCGGACGGCGGAGCGGTGCCGCCCTACGCCTGCGCCTCCCGCACCCAGTCCGGCGTGCGGAAGCCGCCGCCGCCGTACATGGGGAGCCGGACGGTGTCGCCGTAGCGGGCGAGCTGGGCCCAGGGGCGGTTGAGGCCGGCCGAACCGTGGCGGCGGACGCGGGTGACGGCGTCCAGGTCGAGGACGTCGACCAGGATCTCCTCCCCGGGGCCGGCCTGCTGGCGGACGATGCCCTCCGGGTCCACGACGACGCTGGCGCCGACGCCGGCCGGGTCGGCGGCGTTGACGTTGACCACGTACACCTGGTTGGTCCAGGCGTTGGCGCGGGCGCAGACCAGCTCCATCTCCCGGTCGCGGGTGGTGGTGAGGGTGGGCTGGATGACGATCTCCGCGCCCAGCCAGGCGAGTTGGCGGTAGGTCTCGGGGAACGAGCCGTCGTAGCAGACGGCCAGGCCCACCCGGCCGGTACCGGGGATGTCGAAGACGGTGAACTCGTGGCCCGGGGCGGCGCGTTCGTACGGCTGCCAGGGGAAGACCTTGCGGTAGCGGGCCGCGATCTCGCCCTGGGGGGAGACGGCGATGGCGGTGTTGTAGACGAGCCCGTCCGCCGGATCCCGTTCGAAGAGGCTGCCGGGGACGAGCCAGAGGCCGGTCTCCACGGCGAGCGCGCAGATCCGGTCGGTGAGCGGGCCGGGGACGGTGACGGCGGCCCGCTCCATCCAGTCCGCGGGTGCCGGCCGCAGGAGCGGGCCTTCGGCCGCGAGCAGCAGTTCGGGAACGACGACGAGCTGGACGTGCGGGAAGAGCGCCCGCGTCGTGCGGACCTGGTCGGCGAAGCGCTGCCAGCTCGCTTCGAGGTCGTGGGGGACGGGCGAGGTCTGCAGGGCGGCGATGGCGAGCGTGCGCATGGTGTTCAGTCCTCCGTGGAGTCGGATGGGCGGTCGACGTCGGTGGCAGAGAGGCGGGCCGTGGCAGTGGCCGGGGCGGGGACATCGGCGTCGGTGTCGGTGTCGGTGACGGTGAGTCGGGCTACGGCCGTGCGGCCGTCGCGGAAGAAGCGGGGCAACCGGGCGCGCACGACCAGCATGGCGACCACTCCCCCGGCGATGGAGCCGACGCCCAGCAGGAAGACCCCGCCGACGCCGTGGAAGGAGGTGCTGCCGTAACCCGGGTCGAACATGTCGGCGGCGCTGCGGGCGAAGGCCGCGAGCATCAGCAGCCCGCCGAACAGGGGCAGGACGCCTCGCAGCAGCAGGTCCCGCGGGGAGTCGCGGAGTCGGCTGCGGAAGTACCAGACGCAGGCCAGTGCGGTGGTGCCGTAGTAGCAGGCGATGAGCAGGCCGACGCAGAGGATGGCGTCGCCGAGGAAGTGGCTCGACACCAGGGTGAGCAGGACGAGCAGGCCGGCCGCCGTCGCACCGAAGAAGACGGTGCCGAAGCCCGGCGTCAGGTGACGGGGGTGGATGCAGGCGAAGGCGCGCGGCAAGGCGCCGTGAGCCGCCATCGAGAGCATGCCCCGCGAGGTGCCGACCAGGCAGGTGAGCAGCGCGGAGGCGGCCGAGACGCAGACGGCCAGCTGCATCACCCTGGCGAGCGCATCACCGAGGACGGGTGGGGCGAGGGTGGCGAGGACGTCGGCGGCGTTGTCGGGGTTGCCGAGCCCGAGGCCGTCGGTGCCGGAGCCCGCGAAGGAGAGTGCGGCGAAGGCGGTGAACAGGTACGTCCCCAGCAGGACGAGGGTGGAGATCACGGCGGCCTGGCCGGGGACCCGGCCGCTGTCCCGGGTCTCCTCGTTGGTGGTGATCAGGGCGTCCCAGCCCCAGTAGATGAACAGGCAGAGCAGCACGGCCTGGGCGAACGGCCCGAAGCCGTCGAAGCCGAGCGGGTCGAGCCAGGCCAGTGACGGGGTGGCGGCGCCGGGCCGGGTGAGGGCGACGGCTCCGAAGCCGAGCAGCGCGATCAACTGGAGCCCGAGCAGCGCGTACTGGACGGCGGCCGCGACGCGCAGGCCGCGGTGGGCGATCGCGGTGAGGCCGGCCAGTAGCAGGACGGCGGTCGTGGTGACGGTCGCGCCGTCGTCGGCGAGCGCGTGCGGACCGAGCAGAGCCAGCAGGTAGCCGGCGCTGACCTTGGCGAGAGCGGTCATCGCGATGACGGTGGCGGCCTGAGCGACCCAACCCCCGGCGAGCCAGCCGGCGGCCGGCCCGAAGGCGCGGGTGGTCCAGACGAAGGTGGTGCCGCAGTCCGGCATCTCCCGGTTGAGCTCACGGAACGCGAAGGCGGTGAGCAGGATCGGCAGGAAGCCGAGCAGCAGCGCGGCCGGGGCGAGGTCCCCGGCGACGAGCGTCACGAAGCCCAGGGTGACGGCGATGCTGTAGGCCGGGGCGACGGAGGAGAGGCCGAGCGCGATCGAGGCGGCGAGGCCGACCGAGCCGGCCCGCAGGCCCTTTCCGGCGGGGGTGGGTGGTGGGCCCGGTCTGACGTCGGTAGCGCGGGGGTCGGGTGTCACGGCGGGCTCCTGGGGCGGTGGGGGGCACAGGGAGTTGTTAAGCGCAGATTTAAGAGATGGCTGCTGTATCAGTCAAGAGCTGAGGAGGTATTGTTAAATCGAGATGCAACTGAATCAATGAAGGGAGAGGGAGTGGCGGCCAAGAAGGGCAGCGGCAAGGAGGCTCGCCGGGCCGAGCTGGGGGCGGCGGTGCAGCGGGCCCTGATGGTGCGGGGCCTGGAAGGACTGCGGCTGCGCGACATCGCGGAGGAGGCCGGGATCACGCCGGCCGCCGTGCTCTACTACGGCGACCTCGACGGCCTGGTGCACGAGACCTACCAGCAGGCCATCGAGCGTTACAGCCGTGGGCGCGAGGAGGCGGCGGACGGCTTCGCCGACGCCCGCGACAAGCTCAGGGCCTGCATCGACAACGGCGTCGCCACCGGCCCGGATGACGCGCTGACCAGGCTGCTCTTCGAGTACTGGCCACGCTGCCTGCGTGACGCGAAGGCCGCCGCACTGGACAGCGCCTTGACGGAACGTCAGATTGCCGTCTATTCGGCGATCCTGGTCCTCGGCGAGGCGCAGGGCCACTTCGTCCTCCCGGACCCACCGCGCCTGCTGGCGGCCAACTTCGTGGCGATGGAGGACGGTTACCAGATGGAGGTGCTCGCCGGTCGGCGCACCCGCACCGAGGTGATCAGCGCACTGAACTCCTACGCCCGCGCCGTCACCGGCCACGACCCGGGCGTTCGGACCTGAGTAGGAGCGGGCCGGCGCGGAGCGGACAGCGCTCAGGCCGACCTGGCCTGAGCGCGAACCTTGCGCTGGTCGTCCAGGGGCAGGCAAGCGGGAACCAGCTGGTTCAGGCGACGACCGGAGCCCCCTACGAGGACGGCCGCGCCGCCAGCATCGCGGTCACCACCGTGCCCGCCGTCGAGGCCAAGCCGCGCATCGCCGCCGACGTGGACGCGGCCCTCTGCCGGTAGACCGGCGGGAGGGCCGACCCCTCCTCCCATCGAGTCCCGGGGGAGGCTCGACGGCGAGGTGACCGCCGCGGTCCTGACGCGTCCTGCTCGACCTCACCCCGGAGAACAGGGCCTTCCGACCGCTTCGTGGCGGCGCGGACGCAGTGGAGGACGTCGGTGAGGGCTTGGCGGGCGAGGGCCGGGTCGTCGTCGCGGGCCGCCCCTCGGAGGTGGCGCGCAGCACCGCGTCGGGCTGCAGGCCGGTGTCGGCCGGGTGGGCGTCGGCCCGGCGGGTGCCCACCGGGCCGACGCGGCGGGGGCGGGATTTCTCCCCGGGGTGTTACGGGGGCGGCCGTGACCGGCCCGGCCCCGGGCGCCGTTTCGCCCCGGGGAGCCACGGCCGCCGACGGAGCCTGGCCAGCGCAGTGGGCGGTGCCGGGCACGGCCGCCGTTTCGCTCCGGGGCGTTTCGGTGGCCCCCGGGGGCGGGTTGTCCCGCCTCCCGGGGCTGGGTGCCGTGTGCGGCGAGCAGCCGCTCGGCCCACTCTCGGTGGCGCACCATCACGCCATACGCGGCGTGGAGAACCTCGCCGTGCATGGGCGTCGGCTGCTGCCGAGGCGGAAACCAAAGCCGGCGGCTCCTGCACCTGCGCTCCGCGACCGCCCCCGTAACCGGTCCTCGCCGCGGCCGCCGAACTGATCGCCCCTATCGGACGATAACGGTCCCGCTGTTCGGCCGGTAGTGCCAGCCAGATCCCAGGGTATTGCAGTGGATGGTGGACCACCCGTTATTGCTCGCCTCGTTGCCGGTGAGGGTGGTGTGTCGGCCGTCGCTGCTGTCGCAGTACGCCTTCACCTTGTAGACCTTCTGGGTGTTGCAGTGCACCCCGAAGTAGTTCGAGTCCGATCCCGGGGTGCAGTACGACGGGATCGAGGCGAGGGAGCTCTGGCCCTGGGCGGACGCGGTCGTCCGATCTGCCGGCGTCGCACCGGCGTAGGCGGCGGTGCCGGCCACGGCGAACACCGCACTCCCCACGACGATGCCGACCTTCGATGCTATGCGCATTCCACACTCCGCGGATCTATCGCCGGATGCCCCGGCTCGACTACGAGAAGCCTTTCCCAAGCCGCCTGAGCAGAGCAACGTTCGGCACCTGTCCCGGACACCGGTCCGGTGTCCGGCCTGGTCAGACCTCTGTCCGGGACAAGCTCGGCGGGGTCCGGCGCCGGGGTCGAGAGTCCGGGTGGCGTTTCACCGGCGCCCGCCGGCCGCGCCCGGCCGCCAGGCGGAGCTGGCGGCGTTGCTCAGGGGCCTGGTGACCGTCCGGCCTGATCGGTGCGCGGCGGACAACCGGCCTGGTGGGCGGGACGGTAGCGGTGCGGCGCAGAGCGGCGGCGAAGGCGGCTTCGACCCAACCGGCGATGGCGGTCATGGTGTGGTGGTCGAGGTGGGCCGAGCGGCGGGCGGTTTGGTGGTCGGCTTCGGCTTCGGTGGGTTCTAGGCCGGCGCGCCGCAAGGCAGTGAGGACGATCTTCCTCCGGGTGTCCGGGGCGGTGGTGGCCTGTGCGGCGCGGGCCCGGTACGCCTGTTCGCGGCGCCAGCGCCGGACGGTCAGGTCGCGATCGGGTCGGAGGTGGTGAGGTTCTCCTCCACCACGACGTAGCCGATCCTGCGCCATGTCCGTGAACGTGACAGCACCGAGGTCGACCACGAGCGTCGACGGAGCCGGCTGGAGCGCGATGACCGGCGTGTGTGGCAGGGAGACCTGGTCGACATCGAGCTGCCGCGCGCCCACATCGCCACCGGGAAGCCGGCCTCGCCCCGTGGCGGATCCGACCGGTTTGCCGTGCTACTTGTCGAGGACGCCCACCGCGTGGGCGATGACGAGCAGCGAGGTCATGAGTGCGGCGACGCTCTCGATGGCCATCAGCGCCTTGGCCCGGGGGGACAGCGGCATGGTGTCGGTGGGGCTGAAGGCGGTGGAGTTGGTGACCGAGACGTACAGGTAGTCCATCAGGGTGGGGACCCAGTCGCTGGTGCGGGACGAGCCGTCGGCGACCTCCTCGACGGCGTCGTCGTTCTCGTCCTGGGAGAAGCGGAAGTCCGCCAGCGGCAGTTCGGAGCGCTCGGCCTGAGTGCGCGCCACCGGGCCGCCGCGGTCGAGTTCCCAGAACGCCAGGCCGAAGACGATGATGCCGGTGGCCCAGACCTGGAGCGCGGCGAGCAGTAGGGGGCCGCCTTCCTGGGCCTTGTCGGTGACCATGGCGTGCACCAGCAGGCCGAGCGAGATCAGGTTGCTGATGCCGATGAGGGCGACCAGGGTCAGCGACACGATCCGGGAGAGGCGGTTCTGCCGGGTCATGCGGCGCGGGTTGACCGCGATCAGCGGTAGCAAGAGCAGCAGTTCCAGGCCCGGCAGGACGAAGCGCGGGACGAACAGCAGCTGCTCCGGCAGGACGAGGTAGAGCAGCACGGCCGCCAGGGTGGCGAGCACCGCGGGCAGCCGGGCCTCGCCGCGGCGGTCGTGGCGCGGGAAGCGCTGCAGCGCCTTCGCCCGGTGGCCGGGCGTCTTCCTGCCTGAGTCCATGGAGCGTCTCCCGTGTGCGGCGGCGTGGCTGTCACCAGCGGGTTCCCCGCCGTACGGGGTTCACGCTCCCGGAGGGGTCGGTAAGGCACAGCGAACCGGTACATCCCGGAGGAGCGCCGAGGTGGACGCCGCCCAGGTGAATGGCGGAGCGTCGGCGGATCTCGTGCAGGAGCGCTCGGACAGCTTCCTTCGGCTGAGCCAGTCCCTCTCGCGGACCGGGCCGCCCAGGCGCCGCGGTGAGGTGTTCCCACCCGCGGCCCGTCAGCCCCGGCGCAGCGCGTGACGCGGTGCTTCGCCGACGACGCGACGTCGGCCGGGTTCGCTCCCGCTCGCGCATGACCCCGCCCCCGCCACACCCGTGGGTGTGGCGGGGGCGGCCGAAGGGCGTGGTCCGGTTCAGACGGTGCCGCGGTAGCCGCCGGAGGCTGACCTCCAGCGAAGCGGCCGATACGAGATGTCGTGAACCCCATCAGGCGCGGGTGGTCCGTGCTCAGTGCTCAGGTCCTCGGCGCCCTGGCCTTCCTGGTGGCCGAAGCCACCACCGCTCCCGCAGGATCCGGAAGCTCCTATAGATCGTCAAGCGGTCTGAAGGAGTGGTGGCGCTGTAGGGCGTGGGCTGGCGAGGTGTTTGTAGACCTCACGGGCGATGAAGCGCTTGAGGCACCGCAGTATGTCCTTCTTGGACATCCCTTCGGCGGTTCGTTTGATCACGTAGTCCTTGGTGCGGCTGTCGTAGCGCATGCGGACGAGAGCGATCGTGTGGAGCGCTCTGTTGGCCTGTCGATCGCCTCCGCGGTTGAGGCGGTGGCGGTGGGTGCGGCCCGAGCTGGCCGGGATGGGCGCCGCCGCGCACAGGTGCGCGAAGGACGCCTCCGACCTGAGCCGGTCCGGGTTGTCGCCTGCGGTGATCAGGAGCTGGGCTGCGGTCTCGGTGCCGACACCGGGCAGCGCGACAAGGTCGGGAGCGGTCTGAGCGACCAGTGGCCTGAGCTCGGCGTCGGCCTCGGAGACCTCCGCGGTCAGGTACTGGTAGCGGCGGGCCAGGCGCCGCAGTGCGGTGCGAGCCGCGCGGGCCGGGTCGGACGGGTCTCCGACGGGTCGGGAACGGGCGAGGGTCCTGATCAGCTCGCCGGTGGGCAGGTCGCGCAACTTCTCGCGGACCTCGCCGGGTGCGGTGACGATCAACGTACGGATCTGGTTGATGGTCTGCGTGCGGGACTTGATGGCCGAGCTGCGGACCACACGCAGGGAGCGGATCGCCTCCACGACGCCGTCACGGGTCTTCGGTGTTCCGCCGGCCCGCCCGGAGAGTACGGCGGTGGCGGCGGCGTAGGCGTCGACGGGGTCGGACTTGCCGTTGGCTCGCCGGGCCCTGCGGTCGGGTCGGTCCACGTCGACGACGGTGACCTGGTTCGCACGCAGGTGGCGGGCGAGTTCGGCTCCGTAGGCGCCCGTGCCCTCGACGCCGACGGCCATGAGGTCACCATGCGAGCGCAGCCATGCCAACAGGCGGCGGTAGCCGTCAGGAGTGGTGGGGAACGACTCGGTGGCCAGGTGCCGGCCGATGGAATCGATCACGGCGGCCTGGTGGAAGTCGGTGTGGGTATCCACTCCGCCGACCACCGCTATCTGGTCTGCCATGCTGGGTCCTGCTGTCCTTCCGTGCGACGCGCGAGGGATGGCACGCGCCGGTCGGGCGGCAGGACAAGACTGTGATGGGACCTTTGGCCGGGCTCCTGACTTGTTGAATCGGACCCAGGCGCTCGGTCTGCAGCCGTAGCGTCCAGGGTGTCGGTCGGCACGGGCCCGCAGTGCTCCTTGCCGCC
>NZ_JBVHHE010000064.1:0-30678 GCF_055561235.1 Kitasatospora sp. NPDC022856
CGAATCGACACCCCGTCCCTGCCGCCGAAACACCATTCCTATACCTGACCAGCGGAAACACGCCCGTCACTCTCGGAAAGACAACGGCTTCTAAGAGACCCCGGGGTGGCCGGAGCGCCGCGTCCCGGGGCTGGATCGGGGTGGTGGGCTCCGGCCGGGTGTGGGTGGGTCAGAGGATGAGGTAGATCGCGGCCGCGAGGATGACTACCAGGCCGAGCACGGTGCCGCAGAGGATGAGGATGTTCCGGCCCTGGGGGTCGGGTGGGGGCGGAGGCGGCCGGCGGGGTGGGGACGGGACCGGGGGCGGGGCGGGGCGTCGGTCGGGTGGTGGGGGGTCCTGTGGGGCGGAGGGGCGTGGCGGGTCGGTGGGTGGGGTGAGGGTGTCGGGGGGGAGTTCGTGGAGGAGGCGTTGCCACAGTTCGGGTGGGAGGTCGGGGGGTGCGGCCTTGGCGCCGGGGGGTGGGACGAGGTGGCGCAGCAGCTCGTGTTCGACCGCGGTGCCGTCGTAGAGGAGCGCGCTCAGCAGGGCGTCGAGGGCCGGTGCGTGGCGCCGGTCGCGGACGTGCGGGGTGACGGCCCACTGGAACAGCCAGGCGGCGCGGCGGGCGAGTTCGGTGGTGGACTCGGCGGACGGGTCGGGCCGGCCCCGGTCGGTGCGGTAGAGGTAGAGCCGCTGGTCCAGGACCTCCGCGCAGAGGCGGTGTTCGTCCTCCGGGTGCCGCTGGGGGCTGCGGCGGTGGAGGACGAGCAGCAGGCGGCGGGTGGCCGGGTCCGGGAGGTCCTCCTCGCGCAGGATGTCGAGCAGGGGCCGGTCGCCGATGCCGTCGGTCAGCCGTAGCAGGTAGGGCAGCAGGTCGTTGGTCGAGCCGGGCCGGAGCAGGGCCCGGCGCAGTTCTTCGGTGGGCGGCACCGCCGGCGGGGCGGGGCGCTTGGGCGGGACGTAGACGGGCTGGTCGTCGGGGTCCGGGTCGGGTTCCGGGGCGGGTTCCGGGGCGGGATCCGGTCTGGCCGCCCGGACGCCGAGGGTGCGGGCGAGGCGCCGCAGGCGCTCCTCGGCCGGCCAGGTCGCGGCGTCCCGCAGCTCGCCGGTCAGTTCGGGCAGACCGGCCGCCCGGCGGCCGGTGGTCTCCAGACAGCGTTCGACCAGGCGGGCCGCCAGGTCGTGGGCGAGGTCGGCCTCGGGGCGGCGCGGGTCCACCCGGGAGCGGGGCTGCTGCTGCCCGGAGTCGGTCGCCCAGTCGGCGACCCAGGTGACCAGCAGGTCGTGGCGGTCCGTCACGTCGTAGGTCGCGAAGGTCCACGGCTGCTGGAGCCAGGTGTGGCCGAAGATCTCGTGCAGGCCGCTGATCACCGCGGCGGACGGGTTCCGCTCGGGCCAGCCCGGTAGGGCGTCGCTGCGCAGGGAGAGGCGGTGCCGAGGACGGCGCAGCAGGGCCGCGGTGGCGACGGTGAGCGCGTCGGTCACCCCGGCGATCCGGGCCGGGGTGTCGGCCCAGGTCTGTTCGGCGCTGTCCCGCAGCAGGGCCCGGGAGACGGGCGGGCAGCGGTCGGTGGCCTCCTCGGCGAACCGCTTGGTGCCGAACGACCAGTCGCGCAGCGCCAGGGAGAGCCGGGCGCCGAGCACCTCCTGCTGGCCGAGCAGCAGGTGGCAGGCGGTGTTGGGCCGCCCGCCCAGGTCGGCGGTCGGCCACCGCCGGATGACCGCCGCCTCGCCGCGCTTGGTGACCGTCCGGACCAGGCTGGGGCGCAGCGCGCCGTCCACCCTGAGCAGCGGGGCGAGCTCGCGGGCCAGCTCGTCGGCGCGTTCCGGCGGGCAGGACCACGCGGCGGCGGCCATGCCCGCGCCGCGCCGCCCCAGGTTGCCCTGCCAGCGGAACACGATCTGGTCGACGGTGCTGTCCGGGGCAGTGGCGCCCGGGGCGGTCATCCGGTCACCTCCCCGGGGGCGTGGCCGTCGGCCAGCTCGATGATGCCGTGCATGGCGAGTAGCGAGATCAGCGGCTCCAGCACCCGCTGCGCCCGGACGCCGCGCGGGTAGCGGCTGTCCTCCTGCCGCCCGCCGGTGGCGGAGGAGATGTGCAGGGTGCAGTGCAGGGCGGTGTCGAAGGGGCGCAGCCAGGCCTTCCCGGCGTGGCGGTGCAGCAGCGCGTACACGTCGCGGCTCTCCTCAAAGAGCCGTCGGCGGCTCAGCGGAAGGTGGCCGGGCTCGGTCAGCCAGCGGTCCACGGGGGGCTCGGAACGCAGCAGGTCGGCCTTGGCGACCACGACCGCCGAGGGGACGGTGAGGTACGGGCCGTTGCGGGGGATGCGGTCCAGGGCGGTGGCGAACGCCGGGTCCCCGTCCCGGTTGACGTGCAGGCCGAGCGCGGTGCGGATCTCGTCGAGCTGCGGCAGCGGCATGGCGAGGGTGGGGTCGACGACGAAGACCAGGGCGTCGATGCCGAGGAGGAACCGCAGCAGCGCGTCGGTGCGCAGGAGGTCCTCGCCGGCGAGGTCGAAGAAGGCCAGCGGGCGGACCCGGCCGCGGGCGTCGGTGATCAGCAGGGACTCCACGAAGCGGGCGGAGTCGCCGGCGCCGAGCCCGGCGGTGTGGGCGAGCACGTTGCCGTCGCGCAGCGGCACCACGCGGTCGTTGAGGAAGCTGGCGTGCTGCTCCGGGTTGACGGACTGCCAGCTGACGCCGTAGGGCTTCAGCCGGTCGTCGGCGATCTCGGCGATCATCTGGGTCAGCAGGTGGCTCTTCCCGGTGTTCGACTGGCCGATCATGGCGACGGTCAGCGGACGCCCGTTGGTCAGGTAGGGGACGGGGATGTGGTGCGGCGGCGTCGCCGGACCGCCCTCGCAGAGCTGGAAGGCGCCGCGCAGCTCGTCGGCGAGCACCCGCGGGTTCTGCTGGTCGGCGAACCGGTAGGGCTGGAGGTCCTGGACGGCGTCGGGCACGTAGAGGGCGTTCGGGTCGAACCGGATGGGTTCCAGGCAGTAGGGGCAGAGCACGCCGCCGGGGTCGGCGGCCGGGTACCCGTACGGCGCGCCGTACGGGTCGGCCGTCGCGTCCTGGTCGGCGGCCGCCGGGGCGCCGTACCCGGGGAGCGCGGCGTACCCGGGCAGCCCGGTGTCGCCGGGGTGCTTGAGGGCGACGGCCCGGTCGAATTCGGCGCGGTGCCGGCCGAGGCCGTCGCCGCCGGCGGTGCGGCCCGCGCCCGGGCGCCGGTCGGGCGCGAGCAGGCCGAGGAGCGCGGCCGGGGCGGGCCGGTCGGCGGCGCGGGGGGCGAAGGAGGACCGCATGGTGTGGGCGAGCGAGCGGTGGTCCGCGAGGTCGGCGGGCTCCCGGTCCGGGTCGCCGGGCCGCCCGGTGACCAGGCGGTACATCACCTGGGCGGTGCTCCAGAGGGCGTCCCGCGGGTCGGTGTGCCCGGTGCCGCCGCGCACCTCCGGCGAGGCGTACGGCGCGGGGCCGCGCGGGGTGCGCGGCCGCCCTGTGTGGGCCACCGCGTCCAGGCCCCACAGCTGGACGGCCCGGCCGTCCCAGCGGACGGCGGCGGGGGTGATGCCGTGGTGGACGAGGCCGAGTTCGGCGAGCAGGGCGGTGGCGTCGACGAGGTCCCGTTCGACGGTGCGCAGCTGGGTGACGGCGAGGCCGTGCAGCCGCTCGGCCGGGGTGCCGCGCGGCGGCCGGTAGAGCACGAACGGCTCGGCGACGTCCAGGTCGTAGCCGATCACCACGGGGAAGAGCCGGGCGAACTCGGTGTCCCCGAACGTGCGGTGCAGCCGCAGGGCGGTCGCCGCCTCGGTGTCGAGCGCGTCGCGGGCGGCGTCCGTGACCCCCGTGCCGGGGGGCGCCGCCGCCCGGACCTGCACGCACTTGACCGCGCCGTCGAGCAGGGTGTTCCGCATCAGGGGGGCGTCGCGGACCACCGGCCCGGTCGGGTCGGGGCCGAACCTCGCGGTGGCGAGCAGGCGTCGCCCGGCGGGCGTCAGGTAGGGCAGGTCGACGCCCTCGGGGCGGCCGGGGTCGCCGGGGCTCCGCGGCCGGACGGGCCCGGTGGTGCTCACCACTGCTCCTCCTCCTCGGGCAGCGAGACGTGCCGCTGCCGGACGGTCTCGACGACGCCGGCCCGCAGCGCGGTGAGCCGCAGCTGCCCGGCGTAGCGGCCGGCCGCCGTCCGGACGTCCCGGACCTCGGGTCGGCCGGGCGGGGTCCGGTGCCCGCCGGAGCCGTCCTGGGCGGCCTCCGGGGCGAACCGGATCAGGGCGACGGCGTCGGGGTTGCGGCTGAGCAGGTCCAACTGCTCGGCCGAGTTCAGCTGCAGCAGGCCCTGGCCGTCCTGGTCGGGACCGGCCGCGTCGGCGGCCCGGCGGATGTCGATGCCGAGCAGCCCGGCGGGGCCGCTGCGGGCCCGGTGCGGCGCGGCGAACGGCGGGGCGGGCAGGACGTCGTTGCGCCGCAGGTGGTCACGGGCCACCGCGAGCAGCTCGCGCACCCGCTCGGCGATCCGCTCCTGGGCGGCGTCGCCGGCGTGGCCGCGCTCGACCGCGCCCCAGTAGGGCTCCAGGGCGGTCAGCGTGGCGTCCGTGAGGTCGCCGGCCAGGGTCGGCACCAGGTCGGGACCGCCCTTGGCCTCCCCGCGCTCCAGCCAGCGCGGGCCCGCGGCGGCTGTGCCGGGCAGGGGCCCCGCCGGGCGGACGGGGTCGGCCGTCCGGGCCTCCTCCCGCCGCTCGCTGCCGCCTCCGGAGGGGACGCTGGTCCAGTCGTACTCGTCGGGTTCGTCCGGTTCGGCCGGCTCGTCGCCCTGGTGGTGGTCGTCCCGCCCGTACGGGGTGGACGCGTCGTTCCCGGGTTCGTCGTCGGCGGTGCGGCCGAGCCAGTCGTCGTCGCTCTCCGCCATGGCCTCGGGCGGGTCGGCCCCGAGGTCGCGGGTGGCCTCCTCCTCGGCGGCGGTGACCGAGGCGCGGAGCACCCCGACCACCGACAGCGCCGCGTCGGCGCAGTACCGGCGCTCCTCGACGGCCCAGAACTCGCGCAGGGCGCGGGCGAGGAGCTCGTCCAGGCCGTTCAGGCCGTCCTGCAGCGGTGTCACACCGCGTTCCAGGCCCCAGCGCTGGGCGTGGTCGTGCCAGGTGCGCAGCAGCAGCCAGCCCCCGAGCCCGAGCCCGGCCGGCAGGCCGAGCGCGCCCGTCCAGACCGGCAGTCCGGCCGCGCCGGCGGTCGCGGCCGCCACCGCGGCGCCGAGGAGGGCGGCCACGCCGAACCGGCCGGCGTCGGAGGCCCGGCCCGGGCCGCCGGGCAGCCGGGTGACGGCCCGCAGCATGCCGAGCACGAGCAGCACCGGGACGGTGAGCGCGGCCGGCAGCGCCGGCCAGGTCCAGAACCCGCCGAGCGCGCCGGCCAGCCCGGTCAGGGCCAGCACGCCGGAGCCGGGCGGGTCGGGCGGCAGCGGACGGTCGGGTGGCGCGGCCTCCCGCAGCCGGTCCAGTTCGGCGATCCGCGGGGCGTTGGAGAGCGGCTGCACCTGCTCGGCGAGCAGCGACAACTGCTGCTCCACCGAGCGCAGCGACAGGCCGTCGCGCAGCAGCCCGAGGGCGAGGCTGCGCAGGCTCTCGCCGATCTGCTCGCCGGTGGTGGTGGCGGGATCCACGGCGACGCCCAGCCGGGCGAGCCTGGTCGCGGACTCGGCCGCGGACTGTGCGCCGACGGTGCCGCCGTCGCTGCGCAGCACCTTGCCGATCAGACTGCCGTAGCGGTCGAGCGCCGACCGGGCCCGGTCGAGCGCGGACTCCAGCTCACGGCGGCCGGCCCCGTTGACGAGTCCGGCCGGACTGCCGAGGGTGACCAGTTCGGCCTCGGCGTCCGACAGCGCGTCGACGACCTCGTGGCGCACCCGGGAGGTCTCGCCGCCGTCGACCGGCCGTCCCGGGGTGCCGGTGCTGGAACCGGCGACCAGACCGGCGAGGGTGGTGGGCAGGGTGGCGCCGGTCAGGACGGTCGGACCGGCGGTGTGCGAGCCGGCGAAGCGGAGCAGCGCCTCGCTCCAGGCCTGGCCGCGGACCTCGGGGGAGAGGCCGTGCTCCAGGACGCGCAGGGCCGGGGCTGCCACGCCGTCGGGCAGCGAGCCGAGCAACTCCAGTGTCTCGTCGAACAGTTCGGGCATCGCGAGGACATCGACCAGGACGGACAGGGCCTGCGGGTCGGCGGGCCCGGCCTGGTCGGCGGCGCCGTGACCGGCCTGGAGGTCGCCGGCCCAGAGCAGGCCCGCCTCGGGGGCGCGCAGGGTGGCGGGGCGCACCAGCCGGCGCTCCGCCGGGAGGTCCTCGTCGGAGCGGGCCGGGAGCCCGCCGACCAGGAGGCAGAGCACCCGCACCCGGCCGGGCGTGCGGTAGCCCATGATCTGCTCGAACCGGGTGCGGTGCTCGTCCAGCCCGGCGGGGGTGTCGACCACCAGGAAGCGCTGGTCGTGCGGTTGGACCAGGCCCTGCGTCGCGAGCCGGGCCGAGACGGCCGCCCGCAGCACGGCAGGGTCCTCGCCGGCGAGTTCGGCGGTGCGCAGATCGAGGTGGACGACCGGCGCGGACTGCGACAGGGGAGTGCTCAAGCGGGCTCACCGCCCCGGCGCTCCGTGCTGCCCGGCTCGCCCGGCTCGTCCCACCAGGAGGTGGAGCGCGGCTCGTCGGGGAACTCCCGCGGGGGTTCGCCCCGGGCGGCGGACCGGTCGGTGCTGCGGTCGGCGCTGTGGTCGGTGTCCCACCCGGTGTCCCGGTCGCTGCCACGGTCGGCGCCGTGGTCGGTGTCCCACCCGGTGTCCCGGTCGGGGCGTCCCATGAACCCGGTGTCCGGGGCGGGCTCCTCCCGCCGGTCCGCCGGCCGGGGGGAGGGCTTCGTCCAGTCGTCGTCGTACGCGGCTCCGGCCCGGTCGGCCCGGTCGGCGCGCGACTCGTACGCGGCTCCGGCCCGGTCGGCCCGATCCTCGTACGGGTCCCGCTCCCCGCCGGCGGTGCCGTGGCGGTCGTCGTCGTCGTACGGGTCCCGCCCGCCGCCGGTGCGCTTCGGGGTGGGCACCCAGCCGCGCGCGCGGCCCCGGCCGTCGGGCCGGTCGGCCGGGCGGGCGGTGCCGAAGTCGTCCTCCTCCCGCACCGGCGGGACGCGGGTGCCGTACGCGTCCTCCTCGGTGTCCTCGACGGCGCGCGGGGACAGCTCCCCGCGCTGGATGACGTCCAGCAGCGTCTCCAGGTTCGGCTGGACGGCCCGCTGGTCGCCGAACTCCAGCTTCAGCGCGGCCGGCAGGGTGTCCGCCCAGAACTGCCAGAGCGGGCGGAACCAGCCGTCGACCCGCTCCCCGCCGATCTCCCGGCGGGACCGGAGCATCCGCAGCTGCTGCGGGGCGATCTGCTCGACCAGCCGGACGAACAGCGGGTCCGGCCGGCTGGCGGAGCGGGTCAGCCCCGCCGGGCGGGCCGCCATCAGCCGGCTGCAGTAGTCCTCGACCGTCCGTTCGTCGTCCAGCACCGTCCAGCGCTCGTAGGCGCGCAGCAGCTCGGCCCAGCTGGAGACCCCGTTCTGCTGCTCGCCGAGCCGCAGCCGCACGCCCGGCACGTCCACGCCGCGGTCGCGGAACAGCCGCAGCCGGATCAGGTGCGGGGAGTCCTCCGGCCCCTCCAGCACGTCCACCTGTCCGTTCCAGAGCAGGCTGAGCAGCCGGTGCAGGATGAGCCGGCGGTCGGCCTCGGTGGAGACCAGCCAGTCGTCGCGGTGGCCGAGCCGCTGGCGCCAGCGCAGGACGTCGTCGCTCTGCTCGTTCTCCTTCGCCTTGGCCCACTGACGCAGCATCTTGCGGGCCTCCGGCACCTGGGTGAGGCTCATCTCGCTGCGGAACAGCACGACCGTGATCGACTGCGTCTCGACGCCCCGGAACTCCGCCCGGGCGTCCTTCGGCAGCCGCAGCGCCTTGCGCAGGAAGTCCTCCACCTCGTCCGCGGACTTCACCCGCGGGTACGTCACCAGGGCCTTGAGCGGGCCGGTGCCCTCGGGCACGAACCCGGCTGGCAGCAGCCCGGCCAGCTTGCGGCCGAACTGCTCCAGCGCCTCCTTGCTGACCTGCTCGGCGTCCTCCGTGCTCCCGGCCGCCGCGGCCAGCAGCACCCCCATGGCGGGCAGCAGCGGGCGCTCCTCCAACTGCTCCCCGCTCTCCGCGAAGAGCCGCTTGACGCCCGCCTCCACGGCGGTCTTCACCTCGCCGACCGCGTTGCCGGGGTTGCGCCGGCTGAGCGCGTTGGCGGAGCGCCACTCCTCGCCGCCGACCAGGCGCATCAGCAGCGCGGCCTCGTCCTCGGTCTCGGGCAGGCCCTCGCGCGCGGTGAGGCGGGTCACCAGGTCGTCGTAGAAGTGCTTGAGGTCGCGCTGCGGCGGCAGCAGGTAGGAGACGCCGGTGCGGTCCTCGTAGAGCGTCTGGGACTGCTCGGCGAACGCCCTCGGCTCGTCCCGGGCGTGGTTGCGGAAGGCCGTGGCGAGCCGGCCGACCTCGGCCTCCAGCGCGCGGGCGGTCGGCTCCCAGCGCTGCTGCTGGCTCTTCCAGCCCTCGTGCCACAGCTGCCGGCTGCGCCAGCGGTACCAGGCGTCCTGGGCCCGCAGCACGGCCTGGACCTCGTCGTCGCCCCAGCGCGGCTGGGCGAGCCCGCCCATGCGGCGCCGGATCCTCGGGGCGGACGGCGGCTGCTCCCGGGTGCCCGGCGGCAGCGGGGGCGTGTGGGTGCGCTGGTCGAGCAGGCCGAGGAAGCCGAGGCGGGCGAGGTCGTTGCCGTCCTGCGGCACGCCCCGCACGATCCGCTGCACGGTGAACGGGTCGACCTTCGCCAGCAGCCGGTCCACCGCCCTGCGGGGCGCGAAGTCCTTGGCCATCTCGGCGGTGCGGACCGCCACCTGCCGGGCCAGGTTGGCGAGTTCGGACTGCATGTCGCCGAGCCGGGCGGCCAGCCCGGCCTCGATGGCCGAGCTGCCGCGCGGCTCGGGAGACGGCGGCTGGATCTCCAGGGCGGGCCGCAGCAGGAGCTCCTCCAGGCCGGAGTCGGTGAACATCTGCTTCACCAGCTCCTCGGCGGAGTGGCCCGGGCGGTGCGTGCGGTCGTCGAGCTGCTGGACGGAGGCGCGCAGGATGCGGCCGGAGACGAGCGAGGCCAGTTCGTCCACCGGGGCGGTCATCGAGGCGACCAGGCTGGTGGAGACGCCGCGGCGGCCGATGCCGGACGGCGCGGTGGCGGCGCGCTGCGTGCCGCGGTTGATGAAGCTCGCGGCGAAGGTCTGGTAGTCGTCGTCGGCCCGGGTGCGGGCGGTGCGGCCGTCGCCGAGCTCGGTGCCGATCAGCGACATCACCAGCGACACCATCGAGCGGCGCAGGTCGTCCGGCCGGATGCCGGCGGTGCGGTTGAACAGGAAGGCCGTCGGCAGGATGCCGGTGCGCAGCCGGATCGGGGCGGTGTGCGGGTAGCGCACGCGCAGCGTCAGGTCCTCGTCCAGGTCGCCGAGTTCGGCTCCCTCGACCGGGGCGTTCTGCTCGTCGACCAGGCGGAAGAGGTCGACCAGGGCGCGGGCCGAGTTGAGTTCCGCCTCCCGGCCGCCGCCGCTCGCCGCCGGGAACGCGGAGGGCATCACCACCAGCGGGTAGATCTTGACGCCGTCGAAGCCCTTCTCCCGGAAGGCGTGGTTGATCAGGTACAGGTAGTCCAGGAAGATCCCGGCGCCGGTGCCGCCCGCGACGGAGAACGCAACGAAGACGTCGCAGCCGGAGACCGGGCCGCCGCCGAGCTGGCTGAGCACCCCGCCGGAGCGGGCGAGCGCGTCGATGGCCTGCATCAGCGGTTCCAGGACCGGGTCCAGCCCGCCGCGGAGGGTGCCGAACAGCCCGGCGCGGCCGACGGTGGGCAGCTGGCCGGCGCCGTTCTTCAGCGGTACGACCCGCGGCTCGTTGTTGCGGGGCGGCAGCCAGGCGGCCGTCTCGTCGGGCAGGCTGGCCCGCAGCATCTTGGTGACGTCGGGCGAACTGTCGAAGTTCGGCAGCAGGTCGTGGGTGGAGCGCGAGGTGCGGCTGAAGACGGGACGCAGCGCCGGGGCGGCGGAGGCGTGCGGCAGCCTCGACAGGTCGGTCTCGCTGAAGTCGGCGTAGACGAACTGCAGGCAGTCCGGCAGCTGGTAGGGGGCCATGGCGCCGAGGCCGGTCAGCGCCGTGCCGTCCGGCCCGCAGAGTTCGGCGCGCAGCCGCCGGTCCAGCTCGGCGCCGACGAGGCCGCCGGTGCCGCCCAGGCCGACGAAGAGCATCGGCTGGAAGATCTTCATGTGTTCCGCCTCCATCCGGCCGCGCGGTGCGGCCGGTTCGGGTGTGGGGTGGGGCGAGGTGGACGTGCGTGGGGTGGGCGTGGGTCGGGGTGGGCGTGGGTCGGGGTCGGCGTGGCTGGGGCGGGCGCCCGGGTCAGAGGTAGTCGGAGGACGGCGTGGACGGTCCCGTCGCGAACGGCCGTTCGTCGGACCGCGGTGGTGGCGGGGTCGGCCCGGAGCGGCGGCCCGCGCCGAGGCCGAGGCTCAGGCCGTCGGCGAGCGGAACGGGGGTGTCCGCGGTCAGCCGGGAGGGCGACCGGCGGCGGATCTCCAGCACCGCGCCGCCGTCCTGGCTGCGCTGCACCCGGTACGTGCCGCCGGGCCGGCGGACGATGCGCGGGTGCGGCCCGCCGACACCGCTCACCTCGAACTCGTACCAGCCGCGGGAGCCGGCGGACGCGGTGTGCTTCCCGATCTCGCGCCCGCCGTCGTCGAGCAGGAGCAGCTCCAGCCCGGCCGGGGTGCTGCGGTCGCGGGTGATCCGGCGACGGACCAGCAGGCCCAGCACGGCCAGCACCACGACGGCGCCGGCGAGCGCCAGGGCCCACCACCACTGCTCCAGGAAGGTCGGCGGCGGGGTGACGGTGAGGGAGAGCGGGCTGTCGACCAGCACCCGGTCCCGGTCGGAGGTGTCGACGACGGTGACCTTGCCGCCCACCGTCACGCCGTCGTCGCCGAGCAGCCGGCCGAACGCCTTGGCGCTGCCCACGGTCAGGGTGACGTCGACCGTGCGCGACTCCTTGGGCGCCAGCGTGACCGAGCCCGGGGACACCGTCAGCAGGCCGGCGGCGAGGTCGGTGACGGCCGGGCGCAGGGTGTGCGGCACCGCGTCGTCGTTGCGCAGGGTCAGGGTGCCCCCGACGCCGGCCCCGGGGTGGGCGCTGGCGCCCCCGTCCAGCGAGAACGACGCGGTGACCAGCGGCACCGCCGGGGAGACCACCGAGGCGGCCGGGCGGTTCTCGTCGGCGGCCAGGCCGGAGGCGGTCAGGGTGCCGGAGGCGGTGATCCGGCCGGTGGCGCCGGCGGGGACGGTGACGGTGCCGGTGAACGTGGCATCGCCGCCCTTCGCGTCCGGGGCGGCGCCGTCGTCGGCCAGCGGGACCGGGACGGACGGGAAGCCCTCGCCCGCCAGGACGGCGGTGACGCCGAGGTCCTTGAGGTCCTGCTGGTCGGTGATCGCCAGGCCCTTGCGGGTCTGCAGCTTGAGCGTCACCACGGCCTTCTCGCCGGCCCGCGGCGACGGCGGGGTCAGCGTGATCGAGCTGTTCAGGGCGCCGCGCCAGAGCACGCTGACGCTGGCCAGCTGGTCCCGGTGCCCCTCGGGGGCGTCCAGGTGGACCCGCCAGTCGCCCGGCACCGGGTCGGTGATGCGCAGCGACTCGACGCTCTGGTCGCGGCCGGAGAACTCGAACGTCGAGTCGGGGTCGGACCCGGGCCCGGTGATCTGCTTCCCGGAGGGGTCGAAGTACGTCGCGGTGACCTGCGGGTCGCCCTTGTCGACCACGATGCTGCCGACGGTGGCGAGCGGGGAGATCCGCACCGGCAGGTCGGCCGGCGGGTGGCCGGTCTTGCCGGGCTCGGCGCGCAGGCAGTGGGCGGCGGCGAAGGCGGCCTCCAGCGCGGTGCCGACGGCGCCCGAGTCCTGCACCACCGAAGCTCGGGGCCTGGCACCGGGCAGGCTGACGCAGCCCTCCTGGAAGCCGCCGGCCGCCATCCGGTCCAGGGCGGCCCGGTCGATCTCCGCGCCGAAGCCGAGCGGCCAGATCTGGATGTTGGCGGCCTTGGCGGCGGCCAGTGCCCTGGTCAGCGCCTCCTCGCCGGCGGCCGCCCGGTGCGCCGGGTCCCCGTAGGCGGGGCTGTCGCTGACGTCCAGCTTGCCGTCGGTGAGGACGAACAGGACCCGGGGGACGGCCGGGTCGGTGCCGTCACCGAGCCGGCCGACGCCCTGGAGAACGGCGTTCGGGAAGTCGGTGCCCTGGCCCTCGTCGGGGGCGCGGCTGCGCAGCTTGGCGATGCAGGTGCCGATCCGGTCGCGGCCGGCGGCGTCGAGGACGGTCGGCGGGCAGACCTCGTCCACCGGGTGCTGGCCCGCGTTGTCCGCGCTGGCGAAGCCGAACACGCCCACCGTCGAGGCGGGGTGCACCTCGCCGAGGGCGATCCGGACGGCGGCGGCGCGCTCGCGTTCGAGGTCGGCGGGCTTGAGGCTGCCGGACTCGTCGACGGCGACGGCGTAGTTGACCGGGCCGATGGACGCCGACGGTGTGCCGGGCGCGGCCGCGGGATCATCGGCGGCGGCCGGACCGGCGGGCAGGCCCGTGGTCAGCAGGGCCGCCGCCGCGACGACGGCCGCGGCGCGACCGAGGCGGTGGCGCGGCCGCCGGGGCCGGGCCGCGGCGGCCGTGGCGCGCCTGCGGGAGGGCCCGAGGGACAGGTGGTGCACCGTCATCTCCTCTGGATCAGGGTGCGTGCTCCCGGCCGACCGGTGTGGCCGGCCGGGGAGTCGGCGGGTGGGGGCAGGAGGGTGCGGTCAGGCGAGCAGCAGCCCGGCGGTGGTGAGGGCGGCGCCGGGCGCGAGGCAGCCGACGCCCCAGCGGATCCAGCGGTACTTGGCGGCGAGGATGGTGCTGACGTCGACGGCCTGGACGAGCAGCCAGCCGACCGGGTCGCGGCCCGCCGCCGCGACCCGGTCGGCCAGCGCCGTCCGGCCCTCGGCCGGCAGCAGGTCACCGAAGTAGGTGACGCCCTCGTGATCGCGCTGGGTGCCGGTGCGGGGCAGGATCGCCCGCACCAGCGCCACGGCTCCGGCCGCCCAGAGCGCGCCGCCGAGGGCGAGCAGGACGGCGGCGAGGCCGGTGGGCCGGCCGTCCGGCCAGCTGCGGCCGAGCAGCAGGGCCGGCAGGCCGAGGGCGGCGGTGAGCAGGATCGAGGCCTTGGTGTCGGCCCGGCCGATGTCCTCGCGGACGGCGGCCAGCAGGCGGTCCGCGACGAAGCGGGCCTCGTCGGGGGCCGGTGCCTGCGGGGACGGGGATGTGGTCGGGGACGGGGACGTGGTGGAGGTGGCGGCGGGGGGCGGTATCGGGGGCACGGTGGTGGTGCGGGGGTCGGGCACGGCTCACCACCCGCCGTTCGGCGACCAGGGCCGGTCGTCGTCGCGGGCGTCGTCGGGGGCGTGGTCGGGGTCGTGATCGCGGCGCCGGCCCCGGTCGCGGTCCGGGCCGTGGTCGTCGGTGCGCGGGGTGCCGGTCCGGTCGGTCCGGGGCCCGGGGGCGTCGCGGGCCGGGGCGGGTTCCCAGTCGTCGAAGGCCTCGCTGGGCCGGCGTCGAAGCCGGGTGTCGGCGGCGGGCCGCTGCGGCGGAGCCGGGTCGGCCTCCAACCAGGAGGGCGTGTAGGGGCGTTGGCCGCCCGGACGGTCCGTCCGGTCGGTTCGGCGGTCGTCCGGCTCGGACCACCGGTTCTCGCGCCGCTCCGTACGGCGGTCGTTCCGGTGCGCGGCCCCTTCGTTCCGGGCGTCGCCGGGGCCGCCCGCCGTGGTGCTCCGATCGTCCCGGCGGTCGTTCCGGCGGCGCTCGCTCCGGTTGGTGTCGCTCCGGTGGTCGTCGCGGCGGTTGTCGTCGTGGCGGTCCGACCGGTCGTCCCAGCTGCTGCGGCGCTCGTCCCACCGGCTGTCGTTCCAACCGTCGGTCCAGTCGCTGTTCCGGTCGTCCTTCCGGTCGTCGTCGCGGCTGCCGTCGCGATCGTGCCGGCGGTCCGACCGGTCGTCCCGGTGCTCGTCCCAGCGGTCGTCCGGGCCGTCGTCGTGCCGCCGGCCGGGCGGCAGCTCGCGGCGCGGCGGTGCGGGCCGCACCGGCGGTCGGCCGAAGCTGCCCTCCACCCGGTACGCCCCGGTGCCCAGCAGCTCCCGGACCTGGCTCTCCAGCTCGGCGGACTGGATCACCCCCTTCTCGACCAGGTCCAGGGTGTGGTCGAGGAGTTCGCGCCGGTCCTGGCGGGCCTCCTGGCGCAGCAGCTCCATGAAGGCCCGGGCCTCCGCCGGGTTGTCGGCGAGCATGAAGCAGATCTGGCTCCACTCGCCGCCTTCGAGCATCACCCGGAACTTCTGCATCCGCAGCTGGAGCAGCTCACCGCTGTGGTGTTCGCCGGCCAGGTCGTGCGCGTGCTCCCGCTCGGCCATCGTCCCCCGGTGGTCGTCGTCCCGGACCTGCTCGGCCTGCGCGATCGCCTTGCGGTCCACCGTGAAGCGGATGTACAACTCGGCCCGCAGGCCGAGGTCGTAGCCCAGGTCGTCCCACTGGCCGTTGCGGCAGGCGGACTTGACGGCGCGGTCGGCCTCGGTCGCGGCGGTGATCGGGTAGCCCGCGCAGACCCCGCGCAGCCGCTCGGTGAGCGGGGCCCGCATCCGGACGGCGACGTTGGTGACCTGCTCGTCCACCACCTTGAGGTAGTCGGTGACCGTCCACTGGATGTCGGCCTCGACCTCGAAGAAGGTGGTGCCGCCCGCGGCCGGGACCTGCAGCGACACCCGGGTCATATGGGTGCCCCGCGCCACCTCGCAGACCGTCACCGGCCGCGCCATGAAGGGGCGGCCGACGTGCTCGCTGCCCCGCGCGGTGATGATGCTGTGGCCGCCGTTGCGGTAGAAGAGCACCTGGGCGACGCCGGCACCGGGCTGCGGGAGGCCGCCCTCCGGGCGCGGGTACTCCTTGAGCAGCGGGCCTGCCGGGTGCACCGAGGAGGCGCCGCCCCGGCCGGGGGACTTCCGGCCCGCCTTCGGGTCGTCCGTCATCGTTCGTCCTCCTCGGTGTCCCTGCGCTGCCGGTCCGTGCGCTGTTCGTCCGTGTGCCGCCGGTCCGTGCGGTTCGGGTCGGGGGCGGTGCGGCTCCGGTCCGGCCGGCCGACGGGGGCGGGCCGGGCCTCGGGGGCGGGGCGGCCCTCGGTGGCGAGGTGCCAGAGGCGGCGGGCCGCCGCCTTGTCCAGCGGGGCGTCGGGATCCTTCATCATCCGGCGCAACAGCCAGTCCAGGAGCTGCCGTTCGCGGTCCCCGCCGAGCAGTGACGGCAGCAGCGCGACCAGGCCCCGCCCGGTGTCCGGCCCCCCCTCCAGGCCGCCGTCCTCCTCGGGGACGGCCCCGCGCAACCAGTACTCCAGGCAGTCCGTGGCGGCCTCGTGGGAGCGCGGGGTGCGCAGCGCCGTCCACATCAGGTCGGCCAGGGCCGGGACCCGGTCCGGCCGGGTCACGGCCAGGGCCAGCGGCAGCGGCCAGTCCAGGTGGTCCGCGAGGTCCGGCGAGGCCTCGCCGTCCCAGACCTCGCCGACCGTGGTCACCGCCAGCCGGACGATGGTGAGCAGCCCCAGGTCCTGGTGCGGCACGCGGCGGTCGGCCGTCCAGTCGGCGATCCGGCGCAGGACCGCCCGGTCGTCGGGGCCGGACAGCAGCCGGACGGCGCTGTGCGAGACGAGCGGCGCCTGGTCGTCGTGCTCGTCGGTGCCGATCCGGGCCAGCCGGTCCAGCGCCTCCTCCACCGGGGCGATGTGGCCGAAGCCGAGGGCCATCGCGGCGGTCCAGCGCAGCCGCACCGAGTCGGACCTCGTCCAGTCCCGGACCAGGGCCCGGACGGCGGGCCGGTGGCTCTCGTGCCGGGCGGTCTGGTCGAGCACGGTGGCCGCGAAGGCGCGGCGCTGGGTGGCGGGGGCGGTGGCCATCGGGCGGACCAGCTTCTCGTAGCCGGTGGCGAAGTCCCGGGAGCACAGCTCGCCCGAGGCCAGCGCGGCCCGGACCCAGACCTCGGGGCGCGGGTCGTCGGCGAGCAGCCGCATCCAGCGGATCACCGGTTCGCGGGCCGGGTGGTGGCGGTCCCAGACCTCGGCGAGGACGGCGGCGGGCAGGGCGGCACCCCGGTAGCGGACGATCCGGGCGGGTGCGCCGACACCGGCCGTCTCCACCTCGCCGTCGGTCAACTCGGCCCGCAGGAAGGCGAGGTCGGAGGCCGGGTCGTCGCAGAACAGCGGCCGGGCGGGCGCGTTGGCGGGATCGCGGGCGACCGCGAACTCCCAGGTGAGCAGGTGCGCGGCCTCCGCGACGGTGCTGTGCGCCGAGCCGTTCAGGACGGCGAGGGCGATCCGGGACGCGGTGGGGTGCAGCACGGTGGCGGCCGAGCGGCCGTTGTCCCCGGCGGTGTCGGCGATCTCGCGGTCGGCGCCCGCGAACCACTGCTGGGCCTGCTGCGGGGCGAGGCTGGCGCAGCCGTCCAGCAGGTCCTGGCGGGTGAGCCGGCCGAGCACGTGCGCGGAGACCAGGTCGGCGAGCAGCTCGGCCTCGGCGGGGCGGAGGTCCTCCAGGCCGACGGCGGCGCGCACCTCCGGGTCGTCGACCAGTTCCTCGGCACGCCCGAACGCGTCGGGATCGGTCCGGAACGGCTCCCCGGTGGACCCTGCTGCGGACCCGGCGTCGGACTCCGCGTCCGGGTGCTCGCCGTCCGCCCCGGCGGGCTCCGCCGCGAGGCGCTCGGCCAGCCGGGCCCGGAGCAGTTCCTCGGTGGGCGCCGGCGGGCAGATCAGGCCGTACCGCCCGGCGAGCAGCGGGGCGGCGGTGGGGCCGGCGGCGACCACCAGGACCGCGAAGGAGTCCCGGGCGACGAGGGCGGCGGCGAGCGCGTCGAGTTCGAACTCGTCGGGCGGCAGTACCGTGCGGCCCCCGCCGGACGGGAGTTCGAGCAGGTAGCCGCGGTCGCGGTGCTCGCCCTCGGCGACCACGGTGGTCAGCCGGGGCACCCGGGTGTCCGGCGCGATCCGGGAGACCCGGGCGGGCGGCTTCTCGCCGACCGCCCCGCCGGGCTCCGCCCCGGCCGCGGGCTGGGCGGGGCCCGCCTGGGTCAGTTCGTCGAGCAGCGCCAGCGCGGTGCACGTCCGGCCGGTGCCCGGGGCGGCGGCGAGCACCAGCACGCGTTGGCGGCGCAGCGCCCGCTGGAGGCCCACGTACCCCTCCGGCTCGCGGTAGATCCGGCGGACCCGGCGCAGTTCCGCCTCCGGCACCGGGCCGCTGACCGCGCCGACCGCCTGCCGGCCGTCCAGGCTGAGGTGGACGTCGCCGATGTGGGCGCGGTGGAACACCGAGCGGTCGAAGAGGTTGTGGTCGCCGCCGACCTGGTAGGAGGACCGGGCCGAGCGGTGGGCGCGGGAGGTGGCGGCCATCCCGGTGGCGGCGCCGCCCTCGTCCTCCTGCTCGTCCAGGAGGCGGTCGCGGCTGCGCTCGCGGAAGCGGCCGGCGGCGCGCTCGCGCTCGGAGCGCTCCTGCTCCTCGCCGTCCTGTTCGGCGCGCCCCGGCTCCTCCCGGTCCGCCTCGGCGCGCGGTGGATCGTCCCCGGTGCGCACCGGCTCGTCGCCGGCCGGCGGCTGCGGCCCGCGGTCCCGCTCGGGGCGGTCCGGCCCGGGGCGCTCCCGGTCGGCGCGGTCGCGCCCGGGGCGGTGCTCACCGCGGCGGTCCCGGTCGCCCGGCTCGCGGCCGCGGTCGTGGTGCCCGCGGTTCTCGGGCCCGCCGGCCCGGGGCTCCGGGCGGGCCTCCGGCCGCCGGGCGGCGCGCTCGCGCGGCTCCTCCGCCCTGCGCTCGGCGGGTGCCTCGGTGGTGCCGGCGGGCTCAGCCACGGCGGTCTCCCTCGGTGGTGCGGCCGATGTGGACCGGCGCCTGGTACGTGTTGTCGTGGTGCACCGAGAGGTCGCCGGCGACGGTGGTGCCGTGGGGCAGACCGGTGGCGACCGGGTCCGCGGCGGGCCCGCGGCGGGGCTCGGTCCGGTGCGGGGCGCTCCCGGCCGCGTGGTCCGGTGCGCCCGTCGTCCCGCCGTCGGCCGTCCCGCCGCGAGCCGGCTCCCCTGTGGTCGGCTCGTCGGCGGGCGGCCCCTCGGCGGACGTGCCGCCGCCCTCGGGTACCGGGACGGGCCGCGGCCTGCCCGGTAGCCGGAGCCAGGCGTGCACCCCGCCGTCCTTGAGCCGCAGTCGCGCCGGAGCGTAGTGCTCGGGGTCGACGAAGCGGCCGCCGTGGCAGACGACCTCCCGGTACAGGGAGTCGGAGACGACCACCACCAGGTCGGCCCGGTCGCGTTCGAGCAGCCGGCGCGCGGCGTCCGAGTCGGTGAGCCGGCAGGCGAGGTCGACGGCGTGGCCGCTGATCCCCTGGGCGTCGTGGGTGACGGGGCCGACGTGCAGGCCGATCCGGAGCCCGAGCGGCATCCGCAGGTCGCGGTTGTCCTGGCGCAGCTGCTCGTGCACCTCGGCCACCCAGACGCCGATGATCCGGGCCGGCGGGACGGTCGAGGCGATGGCCGCCAGGATGCCGTCGCCGCGGTCCTCGCGGTGGACGAGCCGGGCCGGCACCCCGGCCCGGGCGAACGCCCGGTCGAGGACGGCGTAGAGCTGCCGGCGCATCCGGGTCTTGCCCTGGTCGTCGTAGGACCCGGACCGCCGGACGTCCACGCCCACGACCAGCTCGTACACCGCGTCGACTGCCTGGTCGTCCACGTCCACCCCCATGGTTGTCTCTGCCACGTCGTCAGAATCGCCTGCCGCGCGCCGGGTTGTCTGTGACCGTTTACATGCGCCGTGCGGTGACGCCCGGCCGCGCCTCATGTGCGCCGTCGCGCCTCCGGCCGCTGCTCGGCCGGTCCCCGCGCGAGCAGCAGCAGCGGGGCGGGGGCGAGGATCTCGACCTGCCGGGTGCCGGTGCGCACCAGGCCCTGGTCGCGCAGGAGTCTGAGTGCCTTGGCCACCGCCTCGCGGGTGGCGCCGACGGTCGCGGCGAGGTCCTCCTGGGCGAGGTGGACGACCGCGGCGGCGCCGTCCCGGCCCGGCCGGGAGGTGGCGTCGGTGCCGGAGAGCTCCACCAGGCGGCGGGCGAGTCGCTGGACCACGGTGAGCGAGGCGAGCGCGGACCGTTCGCGGTCCGAGTCCCTTAGCCGGGAGGCCAGTTGGGTCATCACCTGGCTGCCGACCCGGGGGCTTTCGGCCAGGAACCGGCGGAAGCTGTCGCCGGGGATCACCAGGGTCTTGACGGGCCCGAGCGCCTGGACCGTCGCACTGCGCGGTCGCTGGTCCAACGCGGCCAGCTCGCCGATGAGTTCACCCGGTCCGCGCAGGCCGAGCACGAGCCGGGTCGCCCCCCGGTCGATGGCCGTGAAGACCATGGACCAGCCGGCCAGCACCAGCAGGACGTGCGTGGACCGGTCGCCCTCGGAGAGCAGGTGCTGCTCCGGCCGGAACGTCCGCTCGGCCCCGAGCGAGACCAGGGCTTCGAGATCGTGGGCGGTGAGTGTTCGGGCGAAGGGCTGGTCGCCGCCGAGCAGACCCATGTCACCTCCTGGTCCTCACCAACCGTCTTGATCCGCTCCGACGTTGGGAGATCGTAGACCTGCCGGAGGAGGAATTTGGCCGAATTTCTCGCGGCGGGAGCGATGTGGTGCTGGAGGGATTCACGAGGCTGGTGTGACATCTCCGCGAGGAGTCGGCGGTGCCCGGGCCGTACGGCGAACGGGCAGGTCGGCAAGGTGATCGCGGGAAGAGCGGCGCGGTTTGGGACACGATTCAGACATCTCTTGGCAACAGTGCGGTGTACACGCTCGATGCGCCGTCGTGCGCCCCCGCGCACTGCGCCCCGGGGGGCGTCCGGCGAACCGGCCGGGTGGTCCCGGTCATGCCGGGTGGCCAGCGGCGGCGGGCGGGTCGGAGGTGGCCTGCGGGGCCGGGTGGGCGGGCCGTCCGGCGGCCTTCTCCACCGTTCCGGCCAGTCGAGTCCGGTCCCTTGACACGATCGGCACAACTTCACCACTCTTGGCCCATCGCCGAGCTGGTGTGGACGACTGACTCATAGTCATTCATCTCAGCTGATGGCGTTGTTGCCAGCCAGTCATCGAAGGAGGTGTGTGCCATGAAGAAGATCGTCGTCCGCAAGGCCGGCCCGGTTCGCCTCACCAGCGCGGCCCGTGCGCTGTACCTGCCGTGGTCCTGCGCCGTGCAGAACTGATCCATCCCCCCGGGCAAGGGGGCACACGGTGCCGGCCGGACCCACGTGCGGCCGGCACCGCTCCACCTCGCCCCTCCGCCTACCTCCCGCAGGAGGATCCGTGCACTCCTCCACGGACAGCGGCTCCGCCGCCCCGGGCGTCGACCTGGACCGTGCGGTGCCACTGCGTCGCCTCGTCTATCTGCAGGAGGCCGACGAAGTCACCATCGGCAGCCCGGAGACCGACACCTACGCCGTCTTCCCGCCCGACGGCGCCGAGCTGGTCCGGATGCTGGCCGACGGCCGCACGCCCCGCGAGGCCGCCGAACGCTACGAGGCCGCGCACGGTGAGAGCGTCGACATCGCCGACCTGGTCGAGGCCCTCGTCGAGCTCGACCTCGTCCGCTCCGCCGGGGAACCGGTGGGACCGGACGGACCGGCGGGCGGTGCCACCCCGGTGCGCTGGCAGCGGCTGGGCCGGCTGGTGTTCAGCCGACCGGCCTTCGTCGGCTACGCACTCGTGACGGCCCTCGCCGTCGCCGAGATGATCCGGGTGCCCCGGCTGGTCCCGCGCGTCGACCACATCTTCTTCAGCTCGTCCTACACCCTCGTCGTGCTGATGCTGTTCGTCGGCCAGGTGCCGCTGCTCGCCCTGCACGAGGCCTTCCACGCGCTGGCCGGACGCCGGCTCGGCCTGCGCTCGCGGCTCTCCGTCGGACGCCGGCTCGTCTACCTGGTCCTGGAGACCTCCCTCGACGGCCTGGTCGGCGTGGAGCGGCGGAAGCGCTACCTGCCCATCATGGCCGGCATGCTGGCCGACACCCTGGCGATCGCCGTGCTCACCCTCGTCGCGGACCTGACCCGTGGCACGAACGCCGGCGTCGCGTCGATCTGCCTCGCGATGGCCTACGCCACCGTACTGCGCCTCGCCTGGCAGGGGTTCTTCTACCTGCGGACCGACCTCTACGTCCTGCTCAGCACCGTCCTGGGCTGCGTGAACCTGCACGCCGCCGCGGCCGACGTGCTGCGCAACGCCGTCCGGCGCGGCACCGGACGGCCGCCGCTGGACCTGTCCGTCCACCACCCGGTGGACCGCCGCGTCGCGCGCTGGTACGCCTGGTTGATGCTGGTGGGCTACGTGTTCACGCTCACGATGTTCGCCGGGGTCGTCGTACCGACGGCCTACCGGCTGCTGCACGACATGTGGCTGCGGCTGACCGGCCAGGCCTCGCTCGCCGGCCGGCTCGACTCGCTCGCCCTGATGCTGCTCAGCGCCGCGCAGACGGTGGCCGTCCTCGTGCTCGCCGCCCGCGAGCGGCGCGCCGCCGCCTCGGCCTGACGCCCGCCCCCGCCCGTGCGCGGCTCGCCGCCCCGGCCCGACGCCCGAACCGACCCCTCTCTCCTGCGCCACCGCACGAAAGGCAGCTGTGTCATGGCCGAGCACCGCCACTACTGGGTCCGCGCCGCCGGGCGTCCCGCCCGCGCCGACGCCCGCGAGCGGCTCGACCTGCCGCCCGTGCTCGCCCTGGTGAACGCCAACCGCCGGCTCCGGGGGCCCTACACCGCCGTCGGCGCGATCCTGCGCGCGATCGTCCCGGACGCGCTCGCCCGCTGCCCCGAGGCCGTCACCGGGCACGACATCGAGATCCTCTCCACCACACCGGAGTTGCGCGACCTGGTGCCGGCCACCCGGGAGACGCTGACCTCGCTGGCGGTGCCCAAGGAGCGCACCCGCTTCTACTCGGCGCTGCGCACCCTGCGGATCGCCCACGGCCTGGTCGAGTTCCTGGAGGCGTACCTGCGCGCGGCCGGTTCCGCCCCGCGCACGCTGATCGTCGACGACGCCCACGCGGCCGACCCCACGGACGCCGAGTTCCTCGCCGTCCTGCTGCGGCGCGTCGATCCCGCGCTGCTCACCGTGGTGGTCACCACCGGCGAGGAGCCGCCCGCGAGCCCGGCCGGCCTCGGCAGCGAGGACCTGCCGACCGCGCTGGCCGCGTACTGCGCGGTGGTCGGCCCGGTGGTTGCCTCGGTGGTCGTCCCGACGGGGGAGGGCGGCGCGCCGGACCAGGGGCGGCCGGCGGGTTCGTCGCCTTCGGCGGGTTCGGCGGGTCCGGCGGGGTCGGCTGGCGAAGGCCCGGCCGGGACGCCGTCGGCCGCCGTGCTCGGCCGCCGGCACATCGACGGGGACGGCGTGGGCGACGACCCGGACGAGCTCGCCGCCTACCTGGCCCTGCCGCCCACCGAGCGCGCCCGGCTGCACGACCTGCGACGGGCCGAGCTGGAGACGGCCGGGGAGTCCTCGCTGCGGCTCGGCGCCATCGCCTGGCACGCGGAGCACGGCAGCGACCCGTCCGGCGTCGGGGCGGACACGCTGCGCCACGCGCTCGACCACTGCATGGACCTCGGCTACTACCACGCCGTCCTGGACCTCGGCGAGCGCGGCCGGCGGCTGGTCACCCACGAGAGCCACCCCACCCACTGGTGGGCCTTCACCACCAAGATGACCACCTCCTTCGCCGCGCTCGGCCTCGCCGAGCAGGCGCTGCCGCTGTACGACGAGGCCCGGGCGGTCAGCTCCTCGCCCGAGGTCCACATGCAGGCCGCGTACGCCACGGCCATGCTCCACACCCGGCACTTCGGCGCCGACCGGCGCGACCACCAGCTGGCCCGGAGCTGGGTCAACCAGGCGATCGCCTTCGCGAAGTGGCACCCCGAACCCAAGGAGCGCGAGGCGCGGGTCGTGTTCAACCGCAACGGCCTCGCGCTGATCGAGGTCCACCAGGGCCGCCTGGAAGCCGCGCTGGAGCTGCTCGACGCCTGCATCGCCCGGCTCGACGAGACCCTGGAGGAGCACGAGCACGCGCTGCACCGCTCCGTGCTGCGCTACAACCGCGCCCAGGTGTACGCGGGCCTCGGCCGCCACACCGACGCCGTCGCCGACTACACGGCGGTGATCGAGTGCGACCCCAACTACGCCGAGTACTACTTCGACCGGGGGATGCTCTGGCGCGACCTCGGCAGTCCGGAGCAGGCGCTGGCCGACTACGACCGCGCCATCCGGCTGTCGCCGCCCTTCCCGGAGGCGTACTTCAACCGGGCCGACGTGCTGGCCGAGCTCGGCGAGACCGAGGCGGCCGCGGCGGACTTCGGCTACGTACTGGAGCTCGACCCGGCCTTCGCCGACGCCCGGCTCAACCGGGCCGCCCTGCTGTTCGAGGCGGGCGAGCACGAACGCGCCCTGGGCGAGGTCGGGACCGGATTGGCGGCGACTCCGGACAGCCCGCAACTCCTCTGTCTGAAGGGTCAGCTGCTGGCGGCCGAGGGCGACCCCGCGGCGGCGTCCGAGGCCTGGCGGGCCGCGCTCGCCGCCGACCCCGAGTACGCCCAGGCGTGGGCCCTGCTCGGCGAACTCCGCTACGAGGAGGGCGACCTGGACGGCGCGAGCGCCGATCTGGCCCGTGCGGTCGAGCTCTCGGCGGACCCGGGCATGCGGTTCAACCTGGCCGTGGTCCACCACGACGCCGGACGCTACGGCGAGGCCCTCGGGCTGCTCGACGAGGTGCTCGGCGCGACCGAGGACGTGGACGCCCGCTTGCAGCGGGCCCGTTGCCTGATCGGGCTCGACCGGGCGGACACCGCCAGGGCCGACCTGCTCGCCTGCCTGGAGGCCGACCCCGGGTCCGCGGAGCAGGTGTACGAGCTGATGCCCGACCTGGCCCGGGTCTGAGCGGGGCGGGGTCTGCGCGGGGCCCGTGCCTGAGCGGGCCCGCCGGTGCCGCCCCGCCCGCCGATGCCGCCCCGCCCCCCGATGCCGCCCCGCCCCCCGATGCCGCCCCGCCCCCGATGTCGCCCCGCCGCCCCGCCGCAGACGCCGGGCGGCGGGGCGGCCCCATGCCGTCAGTGCCGGAGCGCGGCGCGGCCCAGCTCGTCGCGCACCCGGGCGCGGACGTGCGCCACGGCGGGCGAGCCGGTGTAGGCGGCGGCCACCCGGACCAGCCAGGCCGCCTCCTCGTGGATGCCCGCCGCCACCGGGTGGGGTACGCACCCCTCGCCGGGGTGCCCGGCGAACCGGTGCCCGGCCCGGGCCGCCTCCAGGGCGGCCACGATGGCGGCCGCCTCCACCACGGCCGCCAGCTCCTCCGCTTCGGCGGGGCCGACGGCCTCCGCCACCCAGTGCCGCACCTCGGGATGCAGATGGGGACGGAGGGCGAGCTGGCCGTCGCGGATCTCGATGATCCGCCGGTACAGCGCGAACTGGATGTCGCGGCGAAGCGGCCCGCCGGCGTCGCCGAACAGCCCGGTCTGGGCGGCGAGTTCGATCTCCGGTAGCGCCGTCCGCATCGCCGACCAGAGCGGACCGAGCCTGCGGTGATCGTGCCAGGCCCGGACGCGTCCGGCCCAGTCCGCCCAGCCGGACGCGGTCGCACCGGCGAAGCCGAGCGTTACGCAGACGGCGCCCGCCAGCGCGGACACTCTGCTCTCCGCGCCGTTCTCGTGGCCCGTGGCGAGGATGTTCGCCAGGTCGTGCAGGGTGTCCGCGGTCCACAGCAGGCCCGCCAGCGCGCTCAGTGCCATCAGGCGCAGGCCCAGCCGGAGGACTCCGCGCGGCAGGCACCGCGCGCAGCGCCCGATCAGGAAGCCGAAGATCGCCAGGCACCACGCGGTGTGGAGGGCGAACAACGTGACGTAGGCCGCCAGGACGGGCCGGCCCGCGGCATCGACGCCGACCTCGGCGCCCCGTCGGACGGGCGAGGCGGCGAGGAAGAGGGCGACGCCCAGCAGGACGGTGACGGCCGTGAGGGCGGTCTGCCGCCGCACCGCGCGCCGCGCCGCCGCAGCCGGCCGGGTGGAGTACGCCATCATGGCCAGCGCGCCGGAGGCCGTGACCTTCAACTGGTCGGCCACCAGGGTGAGGTGGCTAGGATCGGGGAGCAGGGCGGCCAGCGCCGGACCGGTGGCGGGGGCACTCACCGCCATCCCCGCGCCGATCAGCGCCCCGCAGGCGTAGCCGTGGTGGAGCGCCGGATCGGACCGGCGTCCCCGGTCCATCAGGATCTTCCAGACCGTGCCCAGCAGTGCGACCGCACCGGCGAAGTACCCGGCGGCGTTGGCCAGCTGGTCACCCACGGCGGGCCGCGCCGGGCCGCAACGGCCGACCGAACACGTACCGTAACCGGATGACCTGGTCGGCGAGTTGGCCGACGGCGGTGGAGCGCGGCCGGTGCAGCGCGCGCTGTAGCGCGAGGGAGGCGACGAGCTCCGCCTCCTGCTCCATCCGCTGCGTGTAGCCGGACCGGCCGAGCACCCGGCGCACCAGGTCCTCCGGCAGCAGCGTCGTCAGCGCGGGCGACACGGCCGGGGCGGCCCCGGGGCCGCCGGTGTGCCCGCAGAGGAGGTGGCCGATCTCGTGCAGCACGATGTGCTGCTGGTGCAGTGCCGTGGTGTCGGCCGGATAACCGATGTAGTCCGCCCGGTCGGTGGTGATCAGCACGCCGCACGGCGAGTGCTCCGGACCGGAGAGCGGCATCAGTTCGATGGGTCTGCCGCGCCGCACGGCGAGCGCCTCGGTCAGCGCCGGTATGCCGAACGGTTCCGGAATCGGTATCGACTCCGCGACCCCCCGACATCGCTGCCAGAGCCCCTGCTCAACCCCACCCGGATACCCCACGATTCGCCCCCCTGGCGGTCGACCGGGAGGTGATACTACGGACGCGGCAACGCCGAGGGAATCCGCTTCACCATCTCGGAGCCGCCGCGGCAGCTACCGGCCGCCGGCCTCGCGGCGGGCGATCGCCTCGATCATGTCGCTGATCGTGCCGAGCCCTTCGGGGGAGAGGGTCACCGCGCGCAGCGCCACGTCCCGTACGCCCGCGTTGCGCAGCGCACCGAGCAGCGCCAGCTCCTCGGCGATCCTGGCACTCTGCCGGTCGTCGAAGAAGTACGTCGGCGGCACCTGGAAGAACTGCGCCAGCGCTTCGAGGTGACGCTTCGTCGGGTTGTTCCGGCGGCCGGTCCGGAGCTGCCAGAGGTACGTCGCCGAGAAGCTCTCGCCGGTCGCCTCCCGACAGGCCCGGGCGACCTCCTCGTGGCTGTACGGCTCACGGTCGGGACGGCGGACCACGTCGAACAGCCGGTCCAGCTTCGCCGCGAGCGTGGACGCACCGGAGTCCGCATCGGGCACGGCACACCTCTTCCCTCACCCCGGGCGCACGCGTCGTCCGTGCGCGGATCGACCTCTCGCGAACCGAGCCCCCAGTCTAGTTGCTCCCCCACGCGGGGCACCGGCCCGGAGAGCAGCCTCTTGCCGGAGCGCGTCCGGCGTCCCCCGTTCGCGCCGTGGTCGTCGTGTCGCCGGGGATGAGGCCGGGACGGCCCGCTGGGCCGCCTCCCCGGGGAGGCGGCCCAGCGGGCCGGGGGGACGGTCAGGCGAGGGTGCAGGTGGTGACGGTGAGGTCGGCGGGGCAGGGGGTGAGGGAGACGACCTGGAGGCCGGCGGCGGCGGCTTCGCGGCGCATGTCGGCCTCGGTGCGCTCGCGGGTGTTGGGCTCGCCGACGATCATCTTGATGACGTTGCGGAAGGCGGCGCCGGAGTCGTGCTCCGCGAGGGGGTCGATGACCAGGAGGGTCGGGGAGCCGTCGGCGCCGGCGCTCATGGCGCGGCGGATGTTGCCGAGGATCTGGATGCCGCTCTCGGAACTCCAGTCGTGGAGGACGTTCTTGAGGATGTAGAGGTCGCCGCCCTCGGGCACCTCGCGGAGGATGTCGGCGGGGCGGTAGGTGAGTCGCCCGGCGAGGTCCGCGTCGCCCGAGGCGCGGAGTTCGGCCTCGGCCCGCCGACAGGTGTCCGGACGGTCCACGCAGACGCCCTTGAGGTGCGGGTGGGCGGTGAGGATCGCCTTGAGGAGCGTGCCGTTGCCGCCGCCGACGTCGATCACCGTGCGGACGTCCTCGAACGGGACGTGCTCCGCCAGGATCTTGCCGATCGGCCGGGCCCAGTCCTGCATCGCGAGGTCGAAGATCCGCGCGGTCTCGGGGTCCTTCTCCAGGTACTCGTAGAGCGGGACGCCGAAGACGTGGGGCATGACCGAGGTGCCGGTCCGGACCGCCTCGGCCAGGCCGCCGGCGGCGGCCTGGGCGTAGAGGCCGCAGAGCAGCGCGGTCAGGTGCCGCATCGAGTCGGGGTGGTCGGTGCGGAGCAGCTCGGACTGGGGCGAGTTGGTGTAGCGGCCGTCCTCGTCCCGGGCGAAGATCCCCAGCGCCGTCAGGGCCGTCATCAGGGAGACCAGCGCGTCGCGGTCCGCGTCGACGGCCTTGGCCAGTTCGGCGGCCGTGGCCGGTCCGTCCGCGAGGGCGTCGGCCACACCCAGCCGAGCCGCGGCGCCGACCGTCGCGGACGTCAAGGATCCCATGACAAGACTCACCAGCGACGTTTCCATGGCCCCGTTCACTTCCTAGGCTTAGACGGCAGGTTGCGCATGACGGTTCGTTCGGCCGACGGTAATGCGGGGAGGCGCCGTGCGTCGCGTCGTTCAACTGCCCCGCCGTGAGAAGGGAGTTCGGGGCCGGGCGGCGCCCGGGGATCCGGTCCGGCGCGCGGGGGCCACCAGTTGAACACGGCCGAATGTTCCGCTGCGGTCGAAGGGACAAACCGATGTCATGTACCGTCGATTCGAGGTGACTCCCCAGAGAAGGATCAGGCCGGAGACATGACGGATGACACGGCGTCGAACGGTCGCAAGGCCGGGGACGTGTCCGCGGAGGACATCAGGGCTTCGCACGCCGACCGGGACGAGGTCGTCGAGATCCTCCGCGACGCCGCGGCGGACGGCCGGCTCACGGCCGAGGAACTCGACGAGCGCCTCACGGTGGCGCTGAACGCCCGCACCTTCGGTGAACTGGCCGGGCTGACCCGCGATCTGCCGGTCGCCCCCCTCGCTCCGGTCGTCCCCGCGCCCGCGCCCGTTCCCGCGCCCCCGGTGCGGACGGGCCCGCCGGGCAAGGACATCGTGGAGATCAACCAGCGCTTCGGCACCCTGCGCCGGTCCGGGCCCTGGGAGGTCCCGCGCCGGCTGGACGTCCGCATGCACGGGGGCGACGTCAAGCTCGACTTCACCCAGGCGGTGATCACTCACGACACGCTCGACCTCGACGTCTACCTGAGCATCGGCGGTGACCTGGTCATCGTGGTCAGGCCCGGCATCGTGGTGGCGACCCACGACCTGGCCGTCGGGGTGGGCGACCTCAAGGTCCGCGTGCCCAAGGCGGCCTGGAACGAGCCGACGGAGCTCCGGGTGAACGTGACCGGGCGGGTGCGCGGCGGCGACGTGGTGGTGCGGTACCCGCGGCGGACGCTCGGGCAGTGGATGCGCGGGGAGAGCGCGCTCTGAGGTAGCGGTGGGAAGGACCGCGGTCCGGCAAGGGGCGGTGGTCCCGGTGAGGGCGGTGGTCGGCTCGCAGGAGCCGGCCACCGCCCCTTGCGTTGTGCGAGGAGGGTGTGCGAGCGCGCACGCATCGCCCTGGACCTGAATAGCCGGGCGATGGTATTCAATGGTGTCCGGTACCCGCGCGCACCGGTGGAACGAGTGCTGGATTCCTCGATTCCCGGGCGTGGTTCAAGTGTTCAACTGCCACGTTGCGCCGCCCAACAGGGGCTGGATACGTTCCTGTTGATGGTGGGCTCGATCATTTGCAGGTATTGAGAACTCTCGATTTTGCCTAATTTCCGCGGTAATCCCGCACCGCGGCTGTGCAGATCAGAACTGGCATATCCTCGGCAAGCAGGGATGGCGGAATTCACATGGCGAACGAAGAAAAGCTCCGCGATTATCTCAAGCTCGTGACGGCTAATCTGCGCCAGGTCCGCCGTCGCCTGGCTGAGGTCGAGGAGCGGAACCAGGAGCCGATCGCGATCGTCGGCATGGGCTGCCGCTTCCCCGGCGGGGTGCAGGGCCCCGAGGAGCTGTGGAGGCTCCTGGCCGAGGGGACCGACGCGATCGGCCCGTTCCCGCAGGACCGCGGGTGGGACCTGGAGAACCTCTACGACCCCGACCCGGACCACCCCGGCACCTCGTACGCGCGCCACGGCGGGTTCATGTACGACGCCACCGAGTTCGACGCGGGCTTCTTCGGCATCTCGCCGCGCGAGGCGGTCGCGATGGACCCGCAGCAGCGCCTGCTGCTGGAGGTGTCCTGGGAGGCGCTCGAACAGGCGGGCATCGACGCCGCCTCGCTGCGCGGCAGCCGGACCGGCGTGTTCGCCGGCGCCTACACCCAGGGCTACGGCACGGACCCGGCGGTGCAGACCGGCGGCTCGGAGGGCCACCTCCTCACCGGCATCGCGACCAGCGTCACCTCGGGGCGTGTGGCGTTCACCCTCGGCCTGGAGGGCCCGGCCGTCACGGTCGACACCGCCTGTTCCTCGTCGCTGGTCTCGCTGCACCTGGCCGCCCAGTCGCTGCGCTCCGGCGAGTGCTCGCTGGCGCTGGTCGGCGGCGCGACGGTGATCTCCAGCCCGTCCGTCTTCGTGGGCTTCTCCCGCCAGCGCGGCACGTCGGTGGACGGGCGCTGCAAGTCCTTCGCCGAGTCGGCGGACGGCTCCGGCTGGGCCGAGGGCGTCGGCGTGCTCGTCGTGGAGCGGCTGTCGGACGCCCGGCGCAACGGGCACAAGGTGCTGGCCGTGATGCGTGGTTCGGCGGCCAACCAGGACGGTGCGTCCAACGGTCTGACCGCGCCGAACGGTCCGGCGCAGCAGCGGGTGATCCGGGCCGCGCTGGCGAACGCCGGGGTCCGCGCCGACGAGGTCGACGTGGTGGAGGCGCACGGTTCGGCGACCACGCTGGGCGACCCGATCGAGGCCGAGGCGCTGCTCGCCACCTACGGTCAGGAGCGGACCGAGGGCCGGCCGTTGTGGCTGGGGTCGGTGAAGTCGAACATCGGGCACACCCAGGCGGCCGCCGGTGTGGCCGGTGTGATCAAGATGGTGCTGGCCCTCCAGCACGAGCAGCTGCCCGCGACGCTGCACGCGGACGTGCCGACGCCGCACGTGGAGTGGGCGGCCGGGGAGGTCCGGCTGCTCAACGAGGCGGCGGCCTGGCCGGCCGGCGAGCACGTGCGCCGGGCCGGCGTGTCGTCGTTCGGGATGAGCGGCACCAACGTCCACATCATCCTGGAGGAGGCCCCGACCGCGGACGGTGAGTCCGCGGGGACGGACGAGCCCTCCGGTGAGGACGCGGACGAGGCGGACGCCCTGGACGAGCCGGCCGGTGAGGCCGGGGCGGTGGCGGTGCTGGAGCCGGCCGGGCCGGTGGCGTGGCCGGTGTCGGCGCAGTC
>NZ_JBVHHE010000065.1:0-29424 GCF_055561235.1 Kitasatospora sp. NPDC022856
CCAGCACCACCCGCCACACCCGCCCACCCGGGCACGACAACGCCGCTGCACCCGACCACCCGGTCCGGTCCAGCGGCGTCGTGGCACACCCGGACGGCGCCGAGCCGCTCACGCGGAGGGGCACCGGCCGACTCGACCCGGGGCGCTCCCGCACCGGGCCCGGCGCCGCGCGATCAACGCATCATGTAGACGCTGTCCATGAATTCGATGATCTGCTGGTCCGTCAGCCGGTGGCCGTCGCGGTGGCCCATGGCCAGGTCGGCCTCGCTGATCATGCCCACCAGCCGGTCGCCGTCGATCACCGGGATGCGCCGGATCTGGTGCTGCTCCATCTTCTTCAGCACCGCCTCCATGGAGTCGTCGGCGCGGACGCAGTGCAGGTGCCCGGCCAGCTCCATGGCGGTCATGTCCGCCGGCTCCTTGCCCTCCGCGATACATCGGACCACGATGTCGCGGTCGGTGATGATGCCCTTCAGCTTCTGGTCGTCGCCGCAGATCGGGAGAGCGCCGACGTTCATGTCCCGCATCATCATGGCGGCTTCGGCGAGCGTCTGGTCGGCGCGGATGCACTGGGCACCGGTGTGCATGATCTCTCGGGCAGTGGTCACTGGGACTCCTTCGCAGGTCTTCCCCCCGAGCACCGGGTGTTCCGGTGCGCTCACCATAAGCAACACGCCGGGCGCCCGCGAGCCAGCACGGCGGCGCCCCCGGCCCGCCGGGACCGGCACCGGGAGCGATACTGGGGGCGTGACGCAGGACCTCCCCGGCCCGGTCGACGAGTCCGTACGGGCCCGGCCCGCCAGCGCGCTGCGGCCGTACGTGGCCTGGTACTCCGGCTACCGCCAGCGCGGCCTGGCACCCGCCGTCCACCGGGGCCTGCCGTCCCCGTACCTGACCTTCATCCTCACCCTGGACGAGCCGCTGACCGTCGCCGGCCACCCGGATCCGGCCCAGCCCGGCGGCGACTACGCCACCCTGCTCGGCGGGCTGCACACCTCGCCCGCCCTGATCACCCACGACGGGCGGCAGTCCGGCGTCCAGATCGCCGTCCACCCGCTGGCCGCCCGCGCCCTGCTCGGCCTGCCGGCCGGGGAGTTGGCGGGCGTGGACGTGCCGGCGGACGCCGTGCTGGGGCGGGCGAGCGGGCGGCTCCAGGAGGAGCTCCAACTGGCCGCCGGCTGGCCGGAGCGGTTCGCCGTCCTGGACGGCGCGCTGCTGCGCGCCGCCCGTCCCTCCGGGCGGGTACCGCCCGAGGTCGTCCGCGCCTGGTCCGAGCTGCGGCGCAGTGGCGGGTCGCTCCCGGTGTCGGCGCTTGCGCGGGAGACCGGATGGAGCAGCCGGCACCTGCGGAGCCGGTTCCGCCACGAGACCGGGCTGACCCCGAAGGCCGCCGCCCGGGTGATCCGGTTCGACCGCGCCCGGCACCTGCTGGCCGCTGCGGGCCCGGCGCCCCGGCTGGCGGAGCTGGCGGCCCGCTGCGGCTACTTCGACCAGGCCCACCTGGCCCGCGAGTTCCGCGCGCTGGCCGGGTGCGCGCCCAGCCTCTGGCTGGCCGAGGAGGGCCCGGACGCGGCGAAGTTCCGAAACGTCCAAGGCGGCCCGGGGGCGGCCGCGCCAGAGTGGGGGTCGTGAGAGGGACCCGAACCGCCCCGAGGAGGCAGATCCCCATGAACGAGAAGACTCCCGCCCCGCAGGTGTGGCCCAGCCTGCGCGCCCGCGACGCCCGTGCCCTGATCCGCTTCCTGGTGGAGGCCTTCGGCTTCGAGGAGGTCGTCGCGTACGGCGAGGGCGAGTTCGTCGCGCACGCCGAGCTGGCCTGGCCGGAGGGCGGTGGCGTGATGCTGGGCTCCGACCGGCCCGAGGCCGGGGGCGGCGAGCCCTGCCCCGGGCAGCCGGGCGCCTTCAGCGCGTACGTGGTCACGGCGGAGCCGGACGCCCTGCACGCGCGGGCCGTGGCCGCCGGGGCCCGGATCACCAAGGAGCTGCACGAGACCGAGTACGGCTCGCGGGACTTCGCGGCCGCCGACCCGGAGGGCAACCAGTGGTACTTCGGCACCTACCCGGGCTCGCCCCGCCCGTCGGCCGGCTGAGGCGGTGGCCGCGGTGACGGCCGCGGGGCCGGCGGGGCCCCCTACGGGGGTGGCGGGCCCCGTCGACCGGCTGCGGGCGCTCTGCCTGGCGCTGCCGGAGGTGTCCGAGCGGGTCAGCCACGGGGAGCCGACCTGGTTCGCCGGGGCCGGGCGGCGGGCCCGGGTGTTCGTGATGCTCGCCGACCACCACCACGACGACCGCCTCGCCTTCTGGTGCCCGGCTCCGGCGGGCGCCCAGGAGTCACTGGTCGCCGAGGCGCCGGAGCGGTACTTCCGGCCTCCGTACGTGGGCCACCGCAGCTGGGTCGGGGTGCGTCTCGACGGACCGCCGGTCGACTGGGCCCGGATCGAGGACCACGTCGGGGACGCGTACGCGCTGGTGACGGGGCTCCGTTGACGGGCTCACAGAACTTTTAGGTCGACTGACCTATTCTTTCCCCATGAACCTCTCCCCGGACGTCCACGACCACCTGACCCACGATCCCGAGGGTCCCGTCCTGCTGGTCGGCGGCTACGGCACCGTCGGCGCCGAGCTGGCCCGGCTGGCGGCGCCCGACTGGCCCCTGCTGCTCACCGGCCGCTCCGAGCAGCGCGGGGCCGCGCTCGCCCAGGAGCTCGGGCAGCCGGCCGGCACCCCCGCCGTCACCGTCCGCCGCTGGGACCTCGCCGACCCGGCGCCCTTCGAGGCCGCCGTCCGCGCCGTGGTGGGGGTGGTCAACGACCCGGACGACCGCGTGCTGCGGGCCGCCGTCCGGGCCGGTGTGCCGTTCGTGGACGTGACCCGCTGGACGGCCCGGCTGCAGCGGGCCGCCACGGTGGCGGCGCTGCTGCGCCCGAGCAGCCCCGTGCTGCTCTCCTCCGCATGGATGGGCGGGGTCACCAGCCTGGTCGCGGCCGCCCTGGCGGAGCGGCTCGGCGGCGCCGAGCGGGTCGAGACCGCGATCCGCTGGGACCTCGCGGACCGGGCCGGCGCCGACTCGGTGGAGTTCATGGACCGGCTCGGCCTGGACTACGAGGTGGTTCGGGACGGCCGCCGCCGGTCGGTGGCCCCGCTCAGCGGACCGCGCACCGTACGGATCGGTGACGACGCCACCAAGGTCGCCGGGATCGACACACCGGAGCAGTTCACCCTCCCGCTCACGCTCGGTACGACCACCGCCACCACCCGGATCGGCTTCAGCTCCCCGCTCAGCACCGCGGCGCTGCTGGCCGCCAAGCACACCGGACTCTTCCGCTGGGGCCGGGGCGACCGCTGGGAGCCGGCCCGGCGCGCCCTGCTGTACTCGCCCGGCGAGGGCCGCGTAGCCCGGCTGCGGATCGACGTCGGGCACGGCGGGGCCGGGCTGGGCGCGGTGGTCGAGGACCGCTCCGGGCAGGCGCACCTGACGGCGGTCGGCGCCCTGCTGGGCCTGCGACGGGTGCTCGGGACGGACGGCGCGCCGGCTCCGGCCGGGGTGGCGTTCCCGGAGCAGACGCCCCGCCCGGGGCGGGTCGTGGCCGACCTCGCGGCCCTGGGCGTCACGGTCGACGTCCGGAGCGAGCGGGCGGCGGTGGCGGCGTGAGCGGCAAGGGCGAGCAGCGGCGCGCAGAACTCCTGGACGCGGCCGAGGACCTGCTGGTGACCGCGGGCGGCACCGAGCTGTCGATGCGGGCGGTCGCGGCGGCGGCCGGGGTCCGGCTGGGGCATCTGCAGTACTACTTCCCGACGCATGCCGCGCTGGTGGCGGCCGTCCTGGGGCGGGTGCTCACCCGGTCCGCCGAGCGGCTGGCGCCCCTGCTCGCCCCGGCGACGGCAGCGACGGCGGACCCGGCGGGCGCCGGGGCGGCCGAGGCCGCCGACCGGACGGCACAGGCGCTGATCAGCGCCCTGCTGGCCGAACAGGAGGACGCCCGGCTGGTGCGGCTGTTCGCCGAGGTCTGGGCCTTCGCCGCCCGGGACGAGGCGGTGGCGGACGCCGTCCGCGCCTTCTACGCCGACTACCGGGCCCGGATCGCGGCCTTCCTCGCCGACCGCCGGCCCGACCTGCCGGAGGCAGTCGTCCAGGGCCGCGCCCAGGTGTTCCTGATGCTGGTCGAGGGCGCCTCGCTGTTCCGCTCCGGCCTCGCCGGGGTGCACGAGCCGGCCGCCGACGAGGAGCTGCTCCGGACGGCCCGTAGCCTGCTCGCGCCGTAGCGGGCGGGCGGGCAGACTGGCTGCGCGGGCCCGGCGAACGGGCGCGCGGTCCCGGCGCAGCTCGGAGGCGGCCATGCCGCAGATGGTGGTGGACGGGCGCACGATCGCCCTCTCGCACCTGGACAAGGTGTACTACCCGCGCACCGGCACGCTGAAGGGGGACGTGCTGCGCTACTACGCGGCCGTGCACACCGTGCTGCTGCCCCATCTGCGGGACCGTCCGGTCTCCTTCCTGCGCTGTCCGGAGGGGGTCGAGGGCGAGGCGTTCATCGCCAAGAACCCGCCCGCCGGGACACCCCGCTGGGTCCGCACCGTGGAGGTGCCGAGCAGCTCCGGGGACCTCCGGCAGGTGGTGCTGGACGACGGTGCGGCGCTGCTCTGGGCGGCCAACCTGGGCTGTCTGGAGCTGCACGTGCCGCAGTGGCACGCCGCCGCGCCCGGGCTGGCGGACCGGCTGGTGCTGGACCTCGACCCGGGCGAGGGCGCGTCGGTGCTGACCTGCCGGACGGTGGCCGGGCTGCTGCGCGAGCGGCTGGCGGCGGACGGCCTCGACTGCTGGGTGAAGACCTCCGGTTCCAAGGGGCTGCACCTGCTGGTGCCGCTGGAGCCGACGCCCAGCAGCAAGGTCTCCGCCTACGCCAAGGCCCTCGCGGCCGCGCTGGAGGCGGCCCATCCGGACCTGGTGGTGCACACCATGGCGAAGGCGCGCCGGGCCGGGCGGGTCCTGGTGGACTGGTCGCAGAACAACGCCAGGAAGACCACCGCCGCGCCCTACACCCTGCGGGCCCGGCCCCGGCCCACGGTGTCCACGCCGGTCTCCTGGGCGGAGCTGGAGGCGGCCGGATCGACGGCGGACCTGACCTTCGACCTCGCCGAACTCCCGGACCGGCTGGCGGAGTTCGGGGACCTGCTCGCACCGCTCCTGGAGGGTGGACGGGCCCGCCCGCTCCCCCCGCCGGCGTCGGCGCCCTCCTCGCCGGACGAGCCACCGGCCGGCCGCAGCGACCCGCCGCGCAGCAGCACCCGCACGCGCACCCGCACCGACACCGGTAGCGGCACCGGCTCCCCGGTGGTGCTGGAGCCGCCCGTCGAGGTGATGCGCCCGGCCGCCGTGACCGCCGTCCCGCCGTCCGACGGTCTCGGCGGCTCCGGCGTGCAGTACGAGCTGAAACTGGACGGCTTCCGCTGTGTGGCCTTCGCCCGCGGGGAGCGCCCGGCGTTCCTGCAGTCCCGGTCCGGGCGGGACCTCGGCGCGGAGTTCCCCCCGATCGCCGCCGCCGTGGCCCGGCTGCCCGCCGGGCTGGTGCTGGACGCGGAGCTGGTCGCCTGGCGGGACGGCAGGTTCGCCTTCGAGGAACTGCTGCGCACCCGGGAGGGCCGGGCGTCGGACGGGGTGGCGCTCGGGCTGGTCGCCTTCGACCTGCTCGCGCTGCCCGGGCGCGACGTCCGCCGACTGCCGCTCACCGACCGGCGACGGCTGCTGCTGGCCGCGCTCGACGGCGTCCCGCCGCCGGTCCAGCCGGTGCTGGCCACCACCGACCGGACGGAGGCGCTGAGCTGGATGGAGCAGCTGGCCGACACCGGCGTCGAAGGGCTGGTCTGCAAGGCCGCCGGCTCGGCCTACCGGGCGCGCGGCGCCGGCCGGCTCTGGGTCAAGTACCGGCGCAGCGACACCGTCGACGCGACCGTCCGCGCGGTCGTCGGAACGGCCGCCCGGCCGCAGGCGCTGGTCCTGGAGCTGGACGACGGCCCGGTGCTGCTCTCCACGCCCCGGCTCACCGCGGTGCAGGCGCGGCAGGTGGCGGAGGCGGTGGACGGACTGCTGGGCGCACCGGTGCGCGACCCGGACCACGGCAGCCTGCGGCCGCTGACCGGCCCGCTGCGGGCGGAGGTGACCGTCACCGGCCGGCCGCCGGCGGCCACCTTCGTCCGGCTGCGGGGCGACTGATCCGCGCGCCCGGGGCCGGGATCACCCCCGGGGCGGCCGGCCGCCCCCGCGCGCCTCGACGACGGCGGGCGGGGGGAGGGCGCGGACGTGCGCCCGGGGGCAGTCCAGGTGGACCACCAGCTCCAGATGGTCGATCCGGGCCACCAGGGCGACCGGCACCGGGACCCGGAAGCCCGGTACCCACGCCCCGGCATCGACCAGCAGCCGGGCGCCGGTGTCCCGCTCGACCCGCCCGAGCGGACCGTCGGTGCCCTCGACCTCGTAGCCGACCAGGGTCTGGTCGGCGGCATGGTGGGAGCCCGGACGGTACTCCCGCAGGTCGGTGGTCATGGTGCTCACGCCTCCGGCCGGTCCCACGGCCGGCGCTCGCGGCCCTCGGGCCGGTCCCGGCCGTCCGGGCGTTCCCGCCCGTCCGGGCGTTCCCGCCCGTCGGGGCGGTCGCCGCCCAGCAGGCCCTCCGGGGGGATCCCGGCCGCGCGGCGGCGCCGCCGCAGCAGCAGCGCCACCACGGCCGCGACGGCCACGCTGACCGTCCAGACCAGTACCACGGCGGTCAGTACGGGCACGGTCGGGGTGCGCACGCCGATGCTCAGGCAGATCGCGGACATCACCAGCGCCGTCATCACCACCCCGGCGGGCAGCCGGTGCCACAGGCGACTCAGCCCGCCCCGGACCCGCCCCGGCTGTTTGACCCCCATCGTGCTCAACCGCCGGTTCAGGCGGGCGTCCTGGCGCAGATCGCTCTCGATCTCCTCCAGGAGACGCCGCTCCCGTCCGCTCAACGCGGGTCCGTCCATCTCGGTCACCTCCGACGCTTCCGGTGACGCCGTCCTCGTCTCCGGGCGGATGCCCGGTCGGGGTGTACGTCAACCGCTCCGGCCGGCCGGTGCGGCCGGAGCCGTCGGGCGGCAGTCGCCGAAGGCCCGGGGCCGGGCCAACAGGCTGTCGTCCAACACGCGCAACAGGGCGGCGGCGTCGCGGTGCACCTCGACCGCGCCGGCCGCCCGCAGCTCGGACCGCGGTCCGGCCTCGCCCGCCACGGCGACGCACGGGACCCGCGCGCGACGCGCCATCAGCACCTCGCGCAGGCTCGCGGCGACCACCACCGCGTGCTCGGGCCTGCCGTCGACCAGGCCGAGGGCCGCCCGGACGGGCTCGTCACCCGGGGCCGCCAGGGCCAGGACCGGTACCTCGGCCGGCCCGGGCCCCATCACCAGGACCGTCCAGCCTCGCGCCGCGCACTCGTGCAGCAACGCTTCGGAGCCGGGTGACGCGGTGCGCCAGTCGGTACCGAAGAGTGCCGCCGAGATGACCGTCATGGCCCACCGTCCCCGTTCCGCACCGCGCACGGACGCGCCCTTCCAGACTAGGCCCGTACCCCCGCCGCGCGCCCGGGCACGGCTGCGCCGGGGCCGGACCGGGAGGACCGGTCAGCGCAGCGGCGGCTCGGGATCGGTGGCGAGGCGGGCGTGCAGGTGCTCGTCCTGGTAGCCGCCGTCGCCGTAGTGGTGGGAGGCACGCAGGGTGCCCTCGGCGGGGTAGCCGCAGCGCTCGGCCACCCGGCAGGAGGTGTCGTTGCCGACCGCGTGGGCGATCTCGATCCGGCGGGTCCCGGCCGTGGCGATGCCCCAGCCGGTGACGGCCCGGACGGCCCGGGTCGCGACGCCGCGCCCGCGGGCGGCCGGGAGGAGCCAGTAACCGATCATCGCGAGCCCGTCGGCGCGGTCGACCCAGCGGAGCGCGCAGTTGCCGAGCAGCGTGCCCCCGGCGGCGCCGACCACCGCGAAGGCGGCCGTGGCGCCGTCGGCCCAGCCCGCGTCGCAGCGGTCCAGGTAGGCCTCGGCCCCGGCCGGGTCGGTGGCGCGGAGCGGGTTCCACCGGGCGATCTCCGGATCGGCGGCGGCGGCCAGCAGCCCGGGCACCACCCCGCCCCGGACGTCGGTCAGCCGGCCCCAGGGGTGGAGCTGGATGTCGCCCAGGTCGAGGATCACGGCGGTGAAGCCGCGCCGGTCGGGGGTGGTCTCAGTGGTACTCATCGGGCCTTCCTATCCCGGACCGGGTGGGCGCGCCAACGAATTTCGCGCCCGGCCGGGCCTCCCGGCGGCGGAGGCCCGGCGGGCGGGTCCGGCGGGCGGGCCCGGCGGGCGGGCCCGGCGGGCGGCTCCGGCGGGCGTCAGATCCGGGCGAGGTACCCGTGGTCGACGAGCCAGAGCACGTTCAGCCGGGCCGGCCCGTCCGGCACGAGCCCGGCGTCGAGCTGGTACTGGAGGCCGAGACCGGGCTGGCCGAACCACGGCGCGATCGGGCCGGCGTGCACCTTGAACGGCTTGAGTACCTTGTAGTCGTGGTAGTTGCAGCTCGGCGCCGGGGTGCTGTCGAGGCTCTGCGGGGGGATCGAGCGGCTGGCGTAGGGCAGGCCCTCGGGGGCGAGGAAGGCGCCGTACTCGCTGCCGTAACGGTCGATGTTCTGGTTCGGGTACAGGGTGACCTCGACCTCGACCGGGGTGCCGTCCGGGAGCGTGAGGTAGCCGTCGGCCGGCGGGTAGATCCAGCCCGGGCCGCCGTTGTTCGCGGTGGCGCCGTAGTAGGTGGCGAGGAACGTGTCCTCGGGGAGGCCGCCGGTGCGCCGGTAGCCGATCAGCTCGCGGCCGACCGGGCCGGTGCGCGGCAGGTCCTCGGGGCCGAGGCGGGGGTCGCCGTGGTGGTCGGCCGCCGAGCACGCGTCGGAGGGGGTGGCTTCGGCCGGGTCGGCGGCGGACGCCGGAACGGCGGGGGCGAGCAGGGCCACTACCGCGGTGAGCGGCGCGAGAAGCAGGCGAAGGCGAAGGTGCACGGTGTCTCCGTCGGATCGGCGTCGTGCGGACCGGAGCATGGTCTGTCACCCTCCGTGTCCGTGTCGCCGCCCAGACAAACGGATCACCTGACCCCCCGTCAACCGGAACGGCCCACGACACCACCCGCCCCCCGGATCCGGCCAACCGGCGCCCGCCCGGCCCTAGGGGCGCGCAGACTGGAGGGTCACGCCCCCGGGGCGACCGGCCGTCGGTCAGCGGCTGCTGGGTGCCAGCTTGCCGAGGGCGTGCACCACCCGGTCGAGGGCGTCGCGGGAGTTCGGCTCGGTGAGGTTGACCATCAGCCGGAAGGCCACCTTCAGCAGGGCCGGGTGGCCGAGGCCGAGCGCACCGGCGGCGCCGAGCAGCCGGGGGCGGCCGAGCACGTCGGCGACGAGCCGGCCGAGTGCGAAGTAGCCGTCGTAGGCGGAGCGCAAGGCCTGCGGGTAGCCGCGCAGGGCGAGTTCGCGGCCGCGGTCGGTGCGACGGGCCAGCGCCTGGACGACCGTCTCGGCGGCGTACCGACCGGACTCCATCGCGTAGGCGATGCCCTCGCCGGTCGCCGGGCTGACCGTCCCACCCGCGTCACCGACCAGCAACAGGCCGTCGGCGTAGTGGGGTTGGCGGTTGAGGCCCATCGGGAGGGCGGAGCCCCGGACGGGTTCGGTGACGCCCTCGGGGGTGTAGCCGTACTCGGGCGGCAGCGCGGCGCACCAGCGCCGCAGCAGGTCGCGCCAGTCGAGTTCGCCGGCCACCGCGGCGGTGTCCAGCACGCCGAGGCCGACGTTGGCGGTGCCGTCGCCCATCCCGAACACCCAGGCGTAGCCCGGCAGCAGGCGTCGCGCCGGGTCCTTCGGGTCGCGCAGGTCGAGCCACGCCTCCAGGTAGCGGTCCTGGTGCCGCGGGGTGGTGAAGTACGTCCGGTAGGCGACGCCCATCGCGCGGTCGGTGCGGCGGTAGCGCTTCATGGCGAGGGAGAGCCTGGTGGAGTTCCCGTCGGCGGCGACCACCAGCGGCGCGCGGTAGTCGACGGGCCGCCGGTCCTCCCCCAGCCGGGCCGTCACACCGGTGATCCGACCGGTCCTCTCGTCGACCAACGGGCCCGCCACATTGGCGTGTTCGACCAGCCGGGCACCCGCCGAGGCGGCCCGGCGGGCGAGCAGCTCGTCGAAGTCCGCCCGCCGCCGGACGAGTCCGAAGGAGGGGAAGGCCGACAGCTGCGGCCAGTCCAGCTCCAGCGTGCGCCGGCCGGAGACCAGGCGCAGCCCCCGGTTGTGCAGCCAGCCGGCCTCCTCCGAGACGTCGATGCCGAGGTCGACCAGCTGCTTGGTGGCACGGGGTGTCAGGCCGTCGCCGCAGACCTTCTCCCGGGGGAAGGAGGACTTCTCCAGCAGCAGCACGTCGAGCCCGGTCCGCGCGAGGTGGTAGGCGGCGGTGGAGCCCGCCGGGCCGGCGCCGACCACGATCACGTCGGCGCCGTCCTCCGGGCGGCCGGTGGCACCGGCGGCGGACAACTGCTGCTCTGGGCCTGGCATCTCGCACTCCCACGTGGTCATCGGATCGGCTGCGGACTCAGCGGACTCAGCGGACTCAGACGATAGGGACAGCGGCCACCGTGCCGCGCCCCGACACGCGGGCCCCGCCCCGATCGCCGGTCGTTGCGGCCATCGGGGCGGGGTCGGCGCCACCGCGTCAGAGGCCGCCGTTGACCACCGCGCTGGAGACCGCGCCGAAGCGGACGTTCCACTTGTCGAGGATCTTGTCGTACTCGCCGCCGCGGATCACCTGGTCCAGCGCCTTGGCGACGGCGTCCCGCAGGGCGGTGTTGTCCTTGGCGACGGTGATGCCGTAGGGGCCGGACTGCAGGAAATGCGTGTTGGCCAGCTGGAACACCCCGGCCCGGCCCGGCTGGGTGGTGTTGTACTGGGCCACCGGGTAGTCGTTCAGATCGGCGACCGCGGCGCCGGAGGCCACCTCGGCGAGCGCCTGCTCGTCGGTGTCGAAGCGGTGGATCTGCAGGGGCTTGCCGATCCGCAGGCAGGCCGCGGTCTGCCGGCCGGCCAGTTCGTCCTGGACGGTGCCGCGCTGGACGGCGACGGTCCGGCCGCAGAGGCTGTCCAGCGTGGTGAGGTTCAGCTGGTTGCCGGCCTTGACCACCATCGAGGTGCCGGTGGCGAAGTAGTCGACGAAGTCCACGCCGGGGTCGGCCTGGTGCCCGTCGTCGGCGGCGCCGAGCTGGCGCTGCTTGGTGTCGATGACGGCCGACATCGCCAGGTCGAGCTGCTTGGCCTGGACGGCCGGGATGAGCTTGTCGAACGGCATGTCGGTGAATTCGACCCGGAGGCCGAGGTGGGAGCCGATCGCCCTGGCGAGCTCCGGGTCCAGCCCGGCGGGCTCGCCGGCCGGGTCCTTGAAGTCGACCGGCGGGTAGGTCAGGTACGAGCCGATCTTGAGCACACCGGCGTCCCTGACCGCCTTGGGGAGGCGGGCGCGGAGGTCCTGCTGGCTGCCGGGCTGGGCGACGGGGGCGCTGCCGCAGCCGGAGAGCAGCAGCCCGCCCGCGCCGAGCGCGGCGGCGCGCAGCGGTACCCGGGAGCGGGTGCGGGAGCGGGTGGTCGGGGAGGTGGGGTTCGGTCCGGACGGGGGTACGGCGAAACGGGTGCGGTGCATCGCGGTGCGTCTTCTTCGCAGGTGAGGGGGAGCAGGCAGGGAGACGCCGCGCCGGAATGGCTGCCGGGGTACGGAGCGCGGACCTCGTCGCCGTGTGCCCAGTCGGGCCACCCTGGGGTGAGGGGGTGGCCGGTCGGCGGAGGTCCGCCGTCGGGGGCGGTCCGGGCCATCCTCGCACGCCGCCCCGGCGGGCCCGGGCGGCGGGTGGGCGGACGGCGGCCCGGCGGACGTGCCGACGGCGGTCCGGCGACGCCCTCGTCGCCGGACCGCCGGTTCCACCCGCTTCGGCCCGCTTCGGCCCGCTCCCGCCCGGCCCTCGCCCGCTCAGGGATTGATCGCGAGCACCACGTACGCCGCCAGCACCGAGAGGTGGACGGCACCCTGCAGCGGCGTCGCGCGGCGCGGGATGACGGTGAGCGTGCCGACCGCGACGGTCAACACGAGCAGCACCAGGTGCGTCGGCCCGAGGCCCAGCTCCAGCGGCCCCGGGAGCCAGGCGGAGGCGATCGCGACGGCCGGGATGGTCAGGCCGATGCTCGCCAGCGCCGAGCCGAGCGCCAGGTTGAGGCTGGTCTGCACCCGGTTGCGCAGGGCCGAGCGCAGCGCCGCGATGGTCTCCGGCAGCAGCACCAGCAGGGCGATCACCACACCCACCACGGAGGACGGCAGCCCGGCCGAGTAGACGGCGGACTCGATGGTCGGCGAGACGCCCTTGGCCAGGCCCACCACCGAGATCAGCGCCACCGCCAGCAGGGCCAGGCTGACCCGGGTCGCGCGCATGGTCGGCGGATCGGCGTGGTCCTCCTCGTCGAGCACCTTTCCCTCGGGGGTGACCGGCAGGAAGTAGTCCCGGTGGCGGAAGGTCAGGGTGGCCACGAACAGCCCGTACAGCACCAGCGAGGCGGCCGCCGCGAAGGCCAGTTGGGCGGGCGCGAACTGCGGTCCCGGCGAGCTGGTGGTGAAGGTCGGCAGCACCAGGCTGAGCGTGGCGAGGGTGCCGATGGTGGCCAGCGCCGCGCCGGTGCCCTCGGCGTTGAAGACCGCCACCCGGTACTTGACCGCGGCCACCAGGATGGAGAGGCCGAGGATGCCGTTGCAGGTGATCATCACGGCGGCGAACACGGTGTCCCGGGCGAGCGTCGCGGCCTTGTCCCCGCCGTCCGCCATCAGGGTCACGATCAGCGCCACCTCGATGACGGTGACCGCGACCGCCAGCACCAGCGAGCCGAACGGCTCCCCCACCCGGTGCGCCACCACCTCGGCGTGGTGCACCGCGGCGAGCACCGCGCCGGCCAGGAAGCAGGCCATCACGCCCACCACCCAGCCGGGCAGGTCGCGGTGCCAGGTGAGGACAAGGACGACGAACGACACCACCGGGACGACGACGGTCCACCGCGTGGTGGCCGCGCGGAGCTTCGTGATCATGCGGCCGAGCATCGCATTGCCGGGGCCCGGTAGCCGGGCAACCCCGCCGGTGGGGCGGCACGGATGTGGTCGGGGTCATACCGTGTCCGAACCGTTCCGGGCCGCTCAGCCCCCGTACTCCGCGAGGTAGCCCAGCACCCTCGCGACGTGCGGCTTCACCCGGTCGGGGACGCCGCCCGCGTCGGCGACGGTCTTGTCGCTGGTCCGGTAGCCGGCGGTGATCAGGGCCGGGAGGTCCCGGGTGTAGCCGCGGCGCTTGAGCTGCTGGTCGAGCCAGCAGACGTAGTTGCCCATCGAGACGATCGCGTCGGCCGGGTCCATGTAGTCCTTGGTGCCGTCGTGGTCGCCGTCCTGCGCCCAGGCGTTGAAGACGGTGGGCGTCCACATCGCGACGCCGTACTCGCCGGTCTCCGGGCGGGCGGCCTCCGGGTCGAAGCCGCTCTCGGCCTTGAGCATGGCCGCCAGCAGGGCGGGGGTGACCTCGGGCTCGGGGCAGCGCCGGGCGGCGTCCTGGATCGGGCCGCGCAGCGCCTCGGGGATGTCGGAGCCCGCCGGGATCCCCCCGGCCGGGGCCAGGGCGGCGGTCGCCGAGGGTGGCGCCTGCGGCGCTCCCCCGGAGGGCGGGCCACCGGACGCCGGCGCGGCCGGTGCGCCCGGCGCCAATCCGGCCGACGCCCGGTCGGACGCCCGGTCGGCTGCCCGGTCAGACGGCTCCGGGCCGCCCGCGAGCAGCAGCACGGCGGCGACCAGCGCGGCCGGACCGGCCCCGGCGAGCAGCCGGCGAGCGCGCTCCGGGCGCGGCGCCCGCACCGGGCCGCGCGCCCCCGGAGCACCGGCGGGCCCGGGCGCCGCCGCCGCCGCGAGCAGCGCGACCCGCAGGGCGGCGAGGTCCACCCGCCCCCGCTCCGCCCGGTCCGCGGTCAGGCAGGCCGCGACGGCCGGGCGCCAGCGCGCGGGCAGCGCGTCGTCCAGCCGCAGCGGCGCCACGCCGCGCGCGTAGGCCTGCGCGGCGAGCGCGCGGGCCCGGGCGGTCGCCCCGAGGAACGGGTGCAGCCCGCCGGTGAGCAGCTGGTGGGCGAGCACCCCGAAGGCCCAGATGTCGGCGCTCGGCCGCACCGCGACACCGCGCGCACCGGTGCGCTGGGACCACCACTCGGGCGGCACGTGGTCGGGCGAGCCGAGCGGCGGGGCGTAGGCGTGGGTGCCCTCCAGTTCGGCGGTGAGGCCGAAGTCGGCGAGCCGGGCGGTGCCGTCCGGCATCAGCAGGATGTTGCCGGGCTTGAGGTCGCCGTGCACCCAGCCCGCGGCGTGCATGTGGGCGAGCCCGGCGCAGACCCCGGCCAGGATCCGCTCGGCGTCGGGGACGGGCGTGTGCGGCCGGGCGGCGGCGAGGACGTCCTGGAGGCTGCGCTCGGCACGTTCCATCACCAGCGCCAGTGCGCCGTCGAGCCCCGGGTGCGCGGGGTCGGCGACGGTGAGGACGGCGAGCGTGCGGATCAGGTTCGGGTGGTCCGCGCGTCGGCCGAACCGCATCTCGCTGCGCGCGAGCTGCGCCATGGTGCGGCGCTGGCCGGGGCTGAGCCGGGCCGGGCAGAGGAACTTGACCGCGAGGTCGGCCGGTCCGCCGCCCGGCCGATGGGCGGCGTAGACGCTGCCCCAGGCACCGGCGCCGAGCGGCTCGGCGACGCGGTACCCGGCCACCGTGTAGCCGGCCGGGACGTCGAGGTGCGGCGGGCCGGGCCGGGCGGGCGCGGGCACGGCGGATCAGCCGCCCCGCCGGGGCGGGAGCAGGGCCAGATGCTCCTCCCGGACGAGGTCGAACCGCAGGGCCAGCGCGACGAGCTCCTCCCGCTTGCCACCGGCCCGGGCGGCGTCGTCCGGCGCCTCGTCCAGCGTGTCGCGCAGCCGTAGCTTGGTGGCCACCAGGTAGTCGATGTGGTAGTTGACGGCGGATCGGGTGAGCCCTCGACAGGAGGGCAGCGAACGCAGCCGGGCCAGCACGTCGGTGACGCCGGGGACGACGGCGGCGGAGGGCGAGCGCAGTCGCGGCTCACAGAGGGCGAGCAGGACGAGGAAGTACTTGGAGGTCGGGTCGAGGGCGAACGGACTGACCGTCATCTCGCCCTCGGAAGCTGCCGGTTCGCCCTCCAGGTAGGCGTGCTGGGGTGCGAACACCTTGAAGGCGACCTGCTCGCCGAGGGCCGGCAGGAGCACCCGGGAGAACTCGAAGGGCACCGGTGCGCCGAGCCGGCCGGGAGCCACCTTGACGTGCTCGCCCGCCCCTTCGAGGTTCTCCACCACGTACGTCGCGGAGGTGCTGAAGTTGGAGAGCCGCCAGTAGTCCTCGGCGGCCGTGACCTCGCCGGCGCGGCGCGAGACGCCCCGGTCGGCGAGGGGGATGGCGGGCGGGCGGCCGGGCTCGCCGCGCCCGAACTCCGCGACCTCGCCCGGGCCCAGGCGCAGCAGCGCGGGCCTGCCGGGCGGTGCGGAGCGCCCACCGGGCGGGCCGGGCCGCGCGCCGATCGGTGCGGGCCGCCCGCCGGGCGGGGCTTTCGGGCGGGGTTCGGGCAGTTGCACGATGACCGTGTCCACGCAGGCCACCTCCGTAGGTCGCGTCGATCGTAGCCGTCCGAACGGCTTCGCGCCGGTCCGCCACCCGTACGAGTGAACGCCGGGGCGGCGCGGGGCGGCCGGGGTCGTCGGGGCGTCAACCGGACTGTCCTGACATCGACTTGGCGAGCCCGCGGACCGGCTCACGACGGGGTCGGCCGGGCCGGTCGCCGACGCGCCGCGCGGGGCGCCCTCCGGGCCGGTTCGCCCTGCCGCCCGGGGTCGCTCACGACCGGAGGCCGATCCGCCGGTTGCGGTGCGTAGTTGAACGGTCACCTTGAGTGTGACGCAGCACACATATGGCATGCCCACGAAATGTGCAAGACTCATCCCACGGAGTGAGATTCCCTTGATTTCCAAGGAGGTTCATATCATGCGCGCTCGGATCGCAGCCCTGATGGTCGCGGTGGCAGGGATCACGGCGTCGATGGCCACCCCGGCCTCGGCGGCGTCGATGACGAACGGGACCGGTGAGGTGGCGTGTATCGCCGCCGTCAACCGGCCCTGCGTATGGCTGGAGAAGGACGGCGGAGGAGTCGTCGGGGTGGCGCACGTCTCGCCGGCCTCCTCGACACAGCTGACGGTGGTTCAGGTCGAGGTCAGGACGCAGCGGGCCTGGGGCAGCCCATGGGTCACCGTCGCGTCCGCGACCACCGTCACCAAGGGGTACGCCAAGGCCGTGACGCCGCGCGTGGTCACCGAGGATCTCAAGATGATCTGCGCGGTCGGCGGCCCGGCCCTGGAGGCCGAGCACCAGGTGACCACCTGCACCGCCCCCTTCTGATCCACCGGAGAACCCCGCGGTGCCCCGCCACGCGTCGCCGGGACGCCGGTCGCCGGGGAGTACGGGGAGTACGGGGGATCCGTGAGCCGGGGCCGTCGGGCCCCTCTCCGGGGCCGGCCGCCGGGTCCGCAACCGGCGGCCGGCCCACCCCCGCGCGGCACACCGCACCCCGGCGGACCGGCTCCACCCGCTCCCCCGGCACCACCGGCGGCCACTCAGGAGACTCCCGGCCCGCACTCGGGCCAGGCGCGCGCCGACAATGCGCCAACCTGCCCCCCGAAACCCGCCCGCCGTGCGCAACCCTCTTCGGAGCATGGGATTTTGCACTATCTTGGCAATTCGGGGAGCGGGGCGGGCCGCCCACCCGGCAGAGGTGCGCCCGTGCGGGCGGACCCTGCCCGTGTGCCATGCCCGACTCCCGCGCCGCAGCGCCGATGGCAGTCGCTCACGGCAGTGCTCACGGGGAGAAGGGGGAGCGTGTCGATGCCCGAGGGGACCACGCGTGCGACCGGGGCCGGTGACGGTCCGAGCAGCAGAGGCGCCGGCCCGACGACCGGGGCCGCGCCGCCGCCGGTCGGGGGGGCCGGAGCCGCCGCTCCCCCGCCCGGCCGGCTCGCCGGGCGCCGGAGCAGCGTCGACGCCGCGCTGCGCAACTCCCCGCTGCAGCCGCTGTTCCGGCTCGCCGCCACCCGCCGTCTCGCCGTTCTCGCCTACCACGGCGTGGACGACCCGCGGACCTTCGCGCTCCAGATGGCCCGCCTGGTCCGGATCGCCCGCCCGATCTCGCTGCCCCGGGTCGAGCAGGCCGTCCGCTCCGGCCGTCCGCTGCCACCCCGCAGCGTGCTGGTCACCTTCGACGACGGCGACCGGACGGTGCTCACCGAGGCCCTGCCCGTGCTGACCCGGCTCCGGATCCCGGCCGCCGCCTTCGTGGTCACCGAACTCATCGACGGCGACCGGCCGTTCTGGTGGTCCGAGGCCGCGTTCCTGGCCTCCCGCGGCGGCACCGCGCGCAGCCTGGCGGGCTGCCCGCCCGGCGCGGTGGTGCGCCGGCTGAAGACCCTGCCCGACCGCGACCGCCGCACCGCCCTCGCCGAACTGCGCGAGAGCGCCCGGGCCCGCGCGCCCCGGCAGGAGCAGCTCACCCGGCACGACCTGCTGACGCTCCACCGCTCCGGGGTGGCGATCGGCAACCACACCGTCGGCCACCCCTGCCTCGACCAGTGCGAGGACGACACCCTCCGGGACGAGATCACCACCGCCCACCACGCGCTCACCGGCTGGCTCGACGACGAGGAACCCACCGCCTTCGCGTACCCCAACGGCAACCTCGACCAGCGCGCCGAGCCCGTGCTGCGCCGGCTCGGCTACCGGGTCGGCTTCCTGTTCGACCACCGGCACGACCGGCTGCTGCCCGGACGCCCGCTGCGAATCAGCCGGCTCCGGGTGAACTCCACCACGAGCCGGGACAGGTTCGACACCATTCTCTCGGGGCTGCACCCGGCCGTGCACCGGTTGCGCGGCGGCGCCTGAACACCACCTGGGGGACGGGGCGTTGGAGATCACGGCGAACAGTGCGGTCGGTGCGGCGCCCGGACCGGTCCGGTACCGGACGGCCGCGCTGCCGGCGCGGGTGCTGGACGGCTGGCGGGAGCTGGCGGCCGCCGATCCGGGCGGCTCCTGGTTCACCACGCCGGAGTGGGCGCTCTCCTGGTGGGAGACGCTGGGCGCGCGGCAGGGCGGCGGCGAGGTCACCGTCTGGCGCGAGCCGGACGGCCGGGTGAGCGCCGTCGTACCGCTGTTGCGCACCCGGCGGCGGCTGCACCCGCGGGCGCCGCTGACCGTCCCCTGTCTGACGGTGCTGGGCTCCGGCCCCGGCGCGGCCGACCACTGCGGCGTCACCGTCGCACCCGAGCGACGGGCCGAGGTGGCCGCCTGGCTGGCCCGGCGCGCCCGGCGGGCGACCCTGCTGCTCACCGATCTCGACCCCGGCCAGAGCGGGTTGCTGCCCGCCGGTGCGGTCGAGGTCGGCCGTACCCCGTGCCCGCGGGTCGACCTCACCCCGGGTGCGGACGCGCTCGGCTCCCGCCAGTTCCGTGCCGACCTGCGCCGCTACGGCCGCAAGCTCGCCGCCGGGGGGATCACCTTCCGCTGGGTGGCGCCGGCCGTGGGGAGCGGCGAACTCGCCGAGCGGATAACCCTGTTGCACACCGTGCTCCGACTGCACCGGCTGCGCCGGTGCGCTCTCGGCCTGCCGACCACCTTCGACGAGGCCCGCGCACCGCTGCACGTGCGCCTGATCGAGCGCTCGGCCGCCACCGGGCGCGGCGAGGGCCCGGCCTTCCTGGTCGCCGAGCGCGCCGGGGAGGTGGTCGGCGCCCTCTACGGGTTCCGCTGGCGGGACACCTTCGCCTACTACCAGATCGGTTGGGACCAGGCCTGGGCCCCGCTGCGGCTCGGCACGGCGGTGATCGCCGAGGCCGTCCGGGCGGCCGCCGGACAGGGCCTGACCACCTTCGACTTCCTGCGCGGCACCGAGCCCTACAAGTACCGCTTCGGAGCCGAGGACCGCGAGGACGTGTCCTGGCTGGTGCCGCACGGTCTCTCCGGCGCGCTGTTCGGTCTCAAGTACCGGGCCAAGGAGGCCCGGCAGGGCTGACCTCGGCACCGCGCCTCCCTAGCGCCGGCCCTTCAGCCAGTCGGTGAGAGCCTCCAGGGCCGGGGCCGGGTCGCGGCGGCCGATGCCGATCCGGAACCGGTCGGTCGGCGTCGGGGTGAGCTCGGAACGGTAGATGCTCGCCGGCAGCAGCAGGACACCGGCCTGCTCGACCAGCGCGGTGCAGAACGCCTCGACGCCGTCCGGTCCGAGGTAGCGCGGGTACGCGACGCAGCCGCCGTCCGGGGCCCGCCAGTCGAACAGTTCGGCGTGCTCGGCGAAGAAGGCGTCGAAGAGCGGCAGGTTCGCGTCGATGATCGCGCGGTTGCGGGCCAGGATGTGCTCCCGGTTCCGGATCGCGATCCGGGCCAGGATCTCACCGGGGGCCGAGTTGCAGATGGTGGTGTAGTGCTTGGCGCGCTCCAGCCGGGAGCGCAACTCCCGGTCGCGGCAGGCGATCCAGCCGATCCGCAGGCCGGGCAGGCCGAGCGACTTGGAGGTGACGTTCAGCGACAGGGCACGCTCGGAGAGGTCGGCGGCCTGCGGCAGGGTGCGGCCCGGGTCGCGCTCCAGGCCGCGGTAGACCTCGTCGCTGAAGAGCCGGATGCCGCGCTCGTCGCAGAGCCGGACCAGGCGGGTGAAGTCGTCGGCCCCGATGACCTTGCCGGTCGGGTTGTTGGGGAAGTTGACCGAGACGACCCGGGTGTTCGGGCGCAGCGCGGCCACCAGCTCGTCGAGGTCCAGCGCCCAGTCGCGCGCCGGGTCCAGCGCGACGCCGGTGACCTCGCAGAGGGAGAGCGGGATCGTCTCGGCGGACTGGTAGTTGGGGGTCAGCACGACGGCGTGGTCGTCGGGGCCGAGCAGCACCTGCATGGCGAGGTTGAGCGCCTCCTGGGCGCCGCCGAAGCAGATCACGTCGTCGGCGCCGACCTGCTCGTACATTCCGGCGACCGCCCGGCGCAGGGCCGGGTCGCCGAAGGTCTCGGTGTAGCCGAGGGCCAGGGTGTCCCAGGCCTGCCGCTCCTCCTGGTCCGCCAGGGCGAGGAGTTCGGACATCGTCATGGTCTGCGCGTCGGAGGCGGTGAGGTGGTGGCGGGCGGTGAACTCCCAGCGGGAGAAGTAGGTTTCGAGCCGGAAGTCGGGGAGCGTGGTCATCACTGGTTCCTCTGCGGTGCGGTGGGGTCCGGTGCCCGTAGCCCGGTCCCGGACCGGGCTACGGCTCGGCCGGGCGTTCGGGTTCGGCCCCGGGTGCGGGTTCGGCCGGGCGTTCGGGTTCGGCGACGGGCTCGGGCTCGGCCCGGAGTTCGGCGAGCAGGGTGTAGACGGTGGAGCGCGAGACCTTGAGCGCGGTCGCCACGGCCGGCACCGCCCGGCGCACCGCGAGCACCCCGGCCCGGTCGAGTTCGCGCAGGACGGCGAGCCGGTCCTCGCGGCCCAGCCGGTCCGGCGGGCGGCCGTGGGCGCGGACGTAGCCGCCGATGACGTCGTTCATCCGCTCCGTCCAGTCGCGCTCGAAGAGCGGCTCGGGCCGCGGCGCGGTGGGTGCGGCGAAGCCGGCCAGCAGGGCGGCGGCCTGCTCCAGCGGTCCGCGGTCGAGGTTGACGCAGAGCACCGCCGAGGCCCGGCCGTCGTCGTCGCGCAGGACGGCGCTGACCGAGGAGAGGCGCCGACCGTCGGGCAGCAGCTTCTCGTACGGCCCGAGGACATCGGCCCCGTAGACCTCGGGCAGGGCAGGGGCCAGGTCGTCCAGCTCGCCGAGCAGCGAGGGGTCGCCGGGGGCGCGGCCGCTCATCGGGTGCCAGATGGCGAGTACCTCGTCCCGAACGGCGTCGTGCAGCACCACCTCGGCGTACGGCCCGAGGAGCAGGGCCACCGCCTGGCAGACGGGCGCCCAGGTCCGGACGCGTGGGTCGGGGGTCTCCGCGGTCATGTCTGGACTGTACGTCCAGTCCGGACGTTCCGTCCAGAGCGACTGTGCGGGGCTGCCACCGCACGGGCGCGCCGGGCGCGGCGCGCCGAAACTCCGGGGGAATGGCCGCAGAATGGGCGCGCTCTCGAAAGGGCCCGGGGGTTCACCGTGCCCGGAACAATTCCGTCCGGACGGCGGCACCGATTCGGAAGGAAGCCGTGGACGGGGAAATGACGAAGGCGAGGAGGTGAATCCACTCCTCGCCGCTACCAAGATATAGCGCACCCCCGGCCTTGCGGCAAGACCCCGGGGCCGCCGCACAATGGTCGACCTGGGCCGGGACCTGCGGCCCTGACGGATCGGCGCCCGTCCACCGCTCCCGGCGCGGGGGCCGCACGACGGCCGGAACTCCCGGCGCAGCTCGCGGACACGGAAATCCGGCACGGGCCGGGGTGTACGCACCACCGGACGGGCGGCGGCCGACCGACCGGAAATCCACTCTCGTTGAACGGGCGTTCTGATGATTGACGTGATCGTGGTCGGCGGCGGACCGACCGGCCTGATGCTGGCGACCGAATTGCGGCTGGCCGGAGTGGAGGTGGTGGTGCTGGAGCGGGCGACGGAGCCGGACGCCCGATCGCGCGGGCGCGGCCTGCACACGCGCAGCGTCGAGATGATGGACCAGCGCGGTCTCCTGGACCGGTTCCTCGCCGCCGGCGAGAAGTTCCGGATCGGCGGCTTCTTCGGCGGCGTCCACAAGGCGTGGCCGGAGACGCTGGACACCGCCCACCCGTACGGACTCGCCGTCTCCCAGACCGCGACGGAACTGCTGCTCGCCGAGCGCGCCCACGAACTCGGGGCCGAGATCCGGCGCGGCCGCGAGGTGGTCGGACTGAGCCAGGACGAGGACGGGGTGGGCGTCGAGCTGGCGGACGGAACGCGGCTGCGCTCGCGCTACCTCGTGGGCTGCGACGGCGGCCGCAGTACGGTGCGCAAGCTGCTCGGCGTCGCCTTCCCCGGTGAGCCCACCACCGTCGATACGCTGCTGGGCGACATGGGGGCGGCCGAGGACCGGGCGACCATCGCGGCCGTCGTCGAGCAGGTCCGCGCGACCCAGCCGCGGTTCGGCGTGGCCCCCGACGTCGACGGGCAGCAGGGAGTGTTCCGCATCATCGTGCCCGCCGCCGGGGTGGCCGAGGACCGGTCGGTCCCGCCGACCCTGGACGAGTTCAAGCAGCAGCTGCGGGCCTTCGCGGGCACCGACTTCGGTGTGCACTCGCCGCGTTGGCTCTCCCGGGTCGGCGACGCCACCCGGCAGGCCGAGCGCTACCGGGTCGGCCGGGCGCTGCTGGCCGGCGACGCCGCGCACATCCATCCGCCGACCGGCGGCCAGGGCCTGAACACCGGTATCCAGGACGCGTTCAACCTCGGCTGGAAGCTGGCCGCCACGGTCAACGGCTGGGCACCGGAGGGGCTGCTGGACAGCTACCACGCCGAGCGCCACCCGGTGGGCGCCGCCGTGCTGGACAACACCCGGGCGCAGATCACGCTGTTGGGGGCCTCCCCGGGCGCGACCGCGCTGCGGAACCTGCTGTCCAGGCTGATGGACATCGAGGAGGTGAACCGCCAGGTGACCGGGATGATCACGGCGGTCGAGGTCCGCTACGACCTCGGCGGGGGCCACGACCTGGTCGGCCGGCGGCTGCGGGACGTCCGGCTGGCGGAGGGCCGCCTCTACGGGCTGATGCACGAGGGCCGGGGCCTGCTGCTCGACCGGACCGGGCGGCTCTCGGTGGCGGGCTGGGCGGACCGGGTCGACCGGGTCGCCGACGCCGGCGCGCAGGTGGACGTGCCCGCGGCGCTGGTGCGGCCGGACGGCCATGTGGCCTGGGTCGGCGAGGACCAGGGCGAGCTGCTCGACCGGCTCGCCGAGTGGTTCGGCGCACCCGTCGGCTGAGCGCCGAAGCGGTGCACGGCGGCGCCGCCGACGCCCTCCCGAAGGGGAGCGCCGGCGGCGCCGGACTCACTTGCAGCTGATCAGCAGCGCGAGCGTGGCCGAGCAGGTGCGGGACGCGCGGTCGTTCGCCGCCACCGGGTCGGTGGGCGCGCTCGCGGTGCGAGCGGCGGTGACGGTGAAGGTCCGGCCGAGGTTGAGCAGGCCGACGTGGACCGTCACGTGCCGGGTGACGCTCGCCCCCTTCGCGAGCGGACCGGCGACCGCGCAGGTCAGCTTGCCCGCCGCGATCGTGCAGTCGGTCGAGGAGGCGGTGAAGCCGGTCGGCAGGTCGGCCGAGATCGTCGCCGAGGTCACCGTCTCCGGGCCCTGGTTGGTGACGGTGAGGGTGTAGTCGACCCGCCCGGAGAACAGGCCGCCCACCGGGGTGGCGGCGAGCGAGACCGCGAGGTCGGCGGTGGGCGCGGTGTAGGTGAAGCGCCCGGCCGGGACGACGGCACTGGTACCCCCGGCCGTGGTGACCCGGACGTCGACGACCCCGGCCGCGGCGGCGGCGGGAGCGGTGGCGGTGCAGCCGGTCTCCGTGCACGAGACGGCGGTGGCGTTCCCGGCCGCGCCGAAGCTCACGGCGGTGGCGCCGTTAAGGCCGGTCCCGGTGATGGTGACCTTCGTCCCGCCCGCCTGCGGTCCACTCGCCGGACTGACCCCGGTGACGACCGGCACCGGCAGCGGGAAGCCGAGCACCGTCACGGCGTTCGCGGCGAAGTCGGCCAGGTAGCCGCGCCGCCCGTCCGGGGTGACGGCGAGCGCGTACGGGCTGGTGCCGACCGGCACCGTCGAGGTGACCTTGCGGTCCGCGGTGGCGATCACGCTCAGCGTGCCGTCACCGTAGTTGGAGGCGTACGCCGACTTGCCGTCGGGCGAGAGCGCGACCGAGAACGGGTTGGCCCCGACCGTCACCGTGGACACGACGGTGCGGCCCGCCGTGTCCAGCACGCTGACGGTGTCGTCACCGCCGTTGCCCGTCCAGAGGCGGGAGCCGTCGGCGCTCAGCGCCAGGCCGAAGACTCCGTGGCCGACGGGGACGTCCGCGCTCACCGTGTTGCTCGCGGTGTCGATGACGTCCACCGCCTGCGCGCCCGAGGCGGCGACGTAGACGTGCGCCCCGTCGGGCGAGACGGCCACGCCGTGCGGCTCCGCGCCGACCGGGACGGTCGCGGTCACGGTGTTGCTCGCGGTGTCGATCACGCTCACGGTCGCCGCGCCGGCGCTGCTGACGTACGCGCGGGCGCCGTCCGGAGAGACGGCCACCCCGAAGGGCTCGGCGCCGACCGCGACGGTGGCCGCCACGGTGTTGCTCGCGGTGTCGACGACGCTGACCGCGTCGTCGAGCTGGTGGGTCAGATAAGCGTGCTGCCCGTCGGGGGACCAGGCCACGGCGTACGAGCCGCTGCCGGCCGTGAACGTGCCGGAGACCGCGCCGGTGGCGGCGTCGAGCACGGTGACGGTGCCGCTGCTCTGGCTGGTCACGTACGCCCGGCTGCCGTCCGGCGCGAGTGCGACGCCCGCCGGGTAGGGCGCCACGGCGACGGTGGTCGTCACGACGGGCGCGGGCGCCGCGGCCCAGGCTGTGGCGGGCTGCACCAACAGCGCGGCCGTGGCCGCGCCGGTGGCGACCACGGCCGTCCAGGTGCGGCTCGGGGAACGGCTTATTCTCACGGGGGTCTGCTCCAGACTCGTCAGTACATCGGGGGAAGCGACGGGGTGCGGCGGCGGCTCCGCCACCGCACCGGGGCCGGACGAAGCGTAGAAGGCCGATTGACGGACCGTCATGAGTTGGCCGGGATTGTCGCCAAGTGTTTGGAATTGGTTGCCCTCCGTCGCCGGCCCGGGAGGTCACCGCGGCGGCGGTGGCCGGGGGCCGCTCCGACACCGGTGGCCGGGGCTCGCTCGGCTACCGGCGGCCGGGCCCTCCGGCAGCGGTGGCTGGGCTCTCCGGCAGCGGTGGCGGACCGGTGCCGGTCGGGCGCAGCCTGGAGGGAGGCGGTCAGGACGTCCCCGGGAGCGGTCATGGACGAGATCGACGTACTGGTGGTGGGCGCGGGCCCGGTCGGACTGACGGCCGCGGCCGAGCTTCGCCGCCACGGGGTCGACTGCCGGATCATCGACCGGCTGGCCGTCCCCCAGCACTACGCCAAGGCCGTCGGCGTCCAGCCGCGCACCATGGAGGTGTGGGACGCCATGGGCCTGGTCGGCGCGGCGCTGAACGAGGCCGTCCCGATGCACGGCCAGCTGCCCTTCGTCGACGGGCGGCCCGGGCCGCGGATCGAGCTCACGATGCCGCCCGACATCCCCTACGGCTTCGCCGCGCTCCCCCAGTACACGACGGAGCGGCTGCTCGCCGAGCACCTCGCCGGGTACGGCACGCGGGTCGAGCGCGGCACGGAGCTGCTCGCCCTCGATCAGGAGGCCGAGGCGGGCACCGGTGGTGCCGACGGGCCCGACGGCCGGGTCCTGGCCGTGCTCGCGACACCGTCCGGGCCGCGGGAGGTCCGGGCGCGCTACGTGATCGGCTGCGACGGCGCGCACAGCCTGGTCCGGAAGGCGGCGGGCCTGCGCTTCGAGGGCGACGCCTTCCCCGAGCAGTACATGCTGGGCGACGTCGAGGTCGACTGGGACCTCCCCGCCGGGTACGGCGTCCGCGCCACCCACCACGACGCCGAAGGCCGGGTCGACGACCTGCTGGTCTGCATCCCGCTCCCCGGCCGGGGGCGCTACCGGGTGTCGATGCTGGTCCCGGACGAACTGGCCCGCGCCGGGGCCCAGGACGGCGTCGCGCACGGGCTGGAGAGCGGAGCGGCCCCCGAACTGCGGCACATCCAGGCCGTGCTCGACCGGCTCTCGCCGCAGCCGACGCACGCCTCGGCGCTGCGCTGGTCCTCCACCTTCCGGATCAGCCACCGGTTGGTGGACCGCTACCGGGCCGGGCGGCTCTTCCTGGCCGGCGACGCCGCCCACATCCACCCGCCCACCGGCGCGCAGGGCATGAACACCGGCATCCAGGACGCCTACAACCTCGCGTGGAAGCTGGCGCTCGCCGTCCGAGGCGTCGGCGCCGCCGGCCTGCTCGACAGCTACCACGCCGAACGGCACCCGGTGGGCGCCGAGGTGGTCGGCCGGACGGTGCGCCACTCCCGGACCGGCGTCCAGGCCGACCCCGGCTCCCCCGACATCCTCGACGCGGTGCTGCGGCGGGAGGCCCAGCTGCTGGTCGGCTACCCGGACAGCCCGCTGGTCGAGCCGGAGGGCGACGGCGGACCGGCCGGGCACGGGCACGGGCCCGGCTCCGGCGCACGGGCCCCGGACAGCCGGGGACTGGCGCGCGACCTCGCGCACTACCCCGTCCGACTGTTCGACCTGCTGCGCGGCCCGCGCCACACCCTGCTGTTCCACCTCGACGCGGCGACACCCGAGGAGCCGGTCACCACGTGCGCGGTCGCCGCCCTCTCCACGGCCCACGGGCTGCTGGACGTCTACGCGGTGCTCGCACCGGACGCGCCCGCACCCCTGTGGCGGCTGCCGACCGCCCGGGACACCGGCGGCGAGTTCCGCAGCGCCTACGGGGCCCGCCCCGGCGAGGCCTTCCTGATCCGCCCCGACGGCTACCTCGCCGGACGCTTCCACCCGCCCACCCCGGACCGGCTGGCGACCTGTCTGCGCCGGACGTTCGGCACGGGGTGAGGGGGCGTCGGGGCGGCGGTCAGCCGATGAGGCGCTGCCACAGGACGTCCGGCGCGATGGTCGCCCGGTAGTCGAAGAAGAGGCTCAGCTCGCCGTTCTCACCGAGTTCACCGTGCTCACCCGCGAGCGAGTCGAGCGACCGGTGCCGCAGCGCGTCGTCCAGGAACCGCGGCTGCTCCCAGGGCGCCGAGAGCATCGCGATCGGCGCGGGCGCCGGCTTCCGCCGGCCATCGAACACCACCCAGCAGGCCATCTGCGGGAAGTACCCCGAGAGGGCGACCTGACGCACGAACTCGCCGAGCGTGGTGGCGCCGTCGGCCTCCAGGTGGGCTTCGTGGGGCGCGTCCACATCGTCCCCCATGGCAACACTGGCACGCGTGAGAGTGATTCGCATGGGGCCAGAGTAGCGACTATTCGTCACTCTGACGACAACCGAAACTCCCCACCTTGAACGCCTGCGACGAACGCCCACCAGCATCGGCCGCGAAGACGAGCACGGGCCCGCCGGGATCCTTGGAGTCACGAACGGGCATGGCACCGCCGTAGCCGTCCGCAACCTCCACGCAGCCGCCACCGCCATTGCTGTAGCTGCTCTTCCGCCACCGGGCACCACTCAGGTCGACGAGCATCGCAGCCGAAGCTCCTTCCTCAAGCTTGGATTCACCACCCATCACCTTGAGGCTACCCACGCAGAGCGCCCTCCGATCGGATGCGATCGGAGGGCGCAGGCGACGATCGATCAGACGGCGCCGAACTCGCCCGCCTGTACGGCGGCGACGAACGACCGCCAGGCATCAGCTGCGAAGACGAGCGAAGGCCCCTCGGAGTCCTTGGAGTCACGAACAGGCATGGCACCAGGGAACCCGGGCGCCACCTCGATGCAGTCGCCACCCTGCTGGCTGTAGCTGGACTTGATCCATCGGGCGCCGGTCCGGCGAGTGAGCATTGTCCTCAAGGTCCTCTCCGCAGAGTCGGTGTATCGACGGACGGGCCATACAGAAGTCCCCGACCGGGAACCCGCCAGCCGATTCAGATCATGTCGAACTCGCCGCCCTGCACAGCAATGACGAAGGAATGCCACGCTCCAGAGGGGAAGACAAGTGCGGGGCCCTCCGGGTCCTTCGAGTCACGAACAGGCATGACACCAGGGAACCCGGGCGCCACCTCGATGCAGTTGCCACCCTGCTGGCTGTAGCTGGACTTGATCCATCGAGCGCCGGTCCGGTCCATGGGCATCATCCTCGTAGTCCTCTCCACAGCTTGGCGCTACGCGACCTCGTGCTCAACAGGTATACCCACTCCTGAAGACCCCTCATCACGCTCGACGCAGATGGCCCCGACCGAGACGCGGTCGGGGCCATCGGAGACGCGGATGATCAGACGGTGCCGAACTCGCCGGCCTGGACGCCGTCGATGAATGACCGCCAGGCGTCGGACGGGAACACGAGCGCGGGGCCCTGGGGGTCCTTGGAATCGCGGACCGGGACGAGGCCGGGGAAGTCCGCCGCCACCTCCACGCACGAACCCCCATTGTTGCTGTAGGAAGCCTTGAACCACATTGCGTTGGACAGGTCTACGAGGCCGTTCATGACGTTCCTTTCACGCCTGGCGGATCATCTCCAGAGACGCGGCCTTCGGCAGCGCTTCCACTGCCAGCTGATGGTAGTCCCTCTCCAGGATCTTGGCGGTTTCGCTCTGCCGAACAAGGAAGCCGCGCAGTTGGCTCTCCGAGTACGCGAGCACGGACCGGTCCGCCATGGTCAGCAGTGTGACCATCATGGTGAAGGGCAGCTCCTCGGCGAGGCTGTAAGGGGCAATCTGGATGGTGACGTTCGGCCTGGCCGCCAGCTCCTCCAGATGTCGGAGTTGGCGGTCCATCACCTTCCGACCGCCCACTGGACGCCGGAGGCAACCTTCGTCCAGGACGAAGTGGAGCCAGGGAACCGGGTCGCGGTCCAGCAACCTCTGCCGGGTCAGCAGGAAGCTGACCCGGTCTTCGGCCTGTGCTTGCGTGATCTTTCCCCGTCGCACAGCGGCGGCCGCGAACGCCGCCGCATATTCCTGGGTCTGCAGCAGTCCTGGGACGACGCCGAGTTCGAAGTGTCGGACCTCGACCGCCTTCGCCTCCTGAGCTGCGTATTCGGGGAATCCTTCGAGGAGCGACGTATGGCTGAGGTTCCAGAACATCAACTCCAGCGTTCCACCGGTCTCGAGCACATTGTCAGCCCGGAGGGCGAACGGCTGCGTGGGATTGCGCGTAGCTCTTTCGATACTCGAAACGAGCGTGTCGCTGTACCCGATGAGCTCGGCGAAGGTCACCTGCGTCAGCCCCTCGCCTCGCGTGACCTGCGAAGTTGAACTCCGAACGCCGCAGCTGGTGATGACGTCGGGTCAAGATCGGTACGCCGCAAGATCGATCGCCTTTCGGATCCTGAATCCCACATCGGCCAAGTGTCGAGTGCGAGGCCTTCCGATCGTAGCTCCGATCACCTCACCATGGATACAGGTCGTGATGACCCAAACGCACAGAGCTACCAAGGAGCCCGCATGCCCAGCCGCCCCCGCACGCCCGCGTACCAGCCCCGGATCGGCGAAGTCGTCCGCGACCGGGCTCACCGCTCCCCCGACGGGCA